>NZ_JBHVTT010000009.1:0-176955 GCF_042884555.1 Arthrobacter sp. NPDC058127
GAGGTGACACGAAACCAGCCAAAACAACCAATTCATATAAATAAATCGGTATCAACAAACTTGGCACACTATTGAGTTCTCAAACAACAGACACACCCGGCACCACCCACACCCACCAAAGGGTCCAGGATCGCTCCGGAGCAACTTTCCAAACTTACCGGCTGCTTGCCTCCTAGTCAAATCGGCGTTCTTGACTTGATCTTCACGAGGAACTCAGTCAACTTCACCGATCTCCACTGGGGAGCAGCGCGGGTACTAACTATACCACCACTTCACCGGGGAGGCAAAACCCCCGCCAGACGAGCTCCTGTGCCTCCGCAGCGGCACGAAAGGTCCAAAGCGAAAGCCCGGAAGCACGCGGCTTCCGGGCTCCCACCTAAGAACAGCTAACCCACAAGCGTGAACCAAGAAGCTCCAAGCGGCGGCAGCGTGACGGTCAGTGCCGCAGGCAATCCTTCCGCACCCGGTGCGGTGGCAAGCAGCTCACCGCTGTTGATCACGCCCGAGCCTCCGTACACCTCGGCGTCAGTGTTGAGTACTTCCTGCCAAGCGCCGGCAGACGGGACGCCAAGCACATAGTCCTGGTGCGGGCCTCCCGAGAAATTCACGGCGCATACCAGGGGCTTGCCGTCGTGGTCCCACCGGATAAAGGTCAGTACGTTGCGATCCGCGTCCGCGCCGTTGATCCACTGGAAACCGCCAGGCTCGTTGTCCCGGACATGCAGGGCCGGCGTCGAGCTGTACAGCGAGTTCAACTCACGGGTGAGCAATTGCAGTCCGCGGTGCGACGGGATGTCCGCAAGGAACCAGTCGAGCCCGTGCTGCTCGGACCATTCGGCCTCTTGGCCGAATTCGGTACCCATGAAGATGAGCTGCTTGCCCGGGTGCGCCCACTGGTAAGCCATGAACGCCCGCAGGTTGGCTAGCTGCTGCCAGCGGTCGCCGGGCATTTTGCGCAGCATGGATCCCTTGCCGTGTACTACCTCGTCGTGGCTGATGGGCAACAGGAAGTTTTCCGTGAATGCATAGACCATGGAGAACGTCACCGTACCGTGGTGCCAGCGGCGGTTCACCGGGTTTTCGGAGATGTACTTGAGGGAGTCGTGCATCCAGCCCATGTTCCATTTGAGCCCGAATCCGAGGCCGCCATGGTTGGTCGGCGCGGTAACGCCCGGGAACGCCGTGGATTCCTCGGCAATGGTCACTGCCCCGGGGTGGGTCTTGTAGATCGTGGCGTTGACCTCTTGGAGGAAGGAAATGGCTTCCAGGTTCTCGCGTCCACCGTGGACATTGGGGAACCACTCCCCGTCCTCACGCGAATAGTCCCTGTAGAGCATGGAGGCCACGGCATCCACCCGGAGCCCGTCGATGTGGAATTCCTCGAGCCAGTAGAGCGCGTTCGCGACCAGGAAGTTGCGAACCTCGGTGCGGCCGAAGTCGAAGATGAGCGTGCCCCAGTCCGGGTGCTCGCCGAGTCGGGGATCGGAGTGTTCGTACAGTGGTTCGCCGTCGAAGCGGGCAAGGGCCCATGCGTCCTTCGGGAAGTGCGCGGGGACCCAGTCGAGGATGACGCCGATACCCGCCTGATGCAGCGAATCGACCAGGAACCGGAACTCATCCGGATGCCCGAAGCGGGAGGTCGGAGCAAAGTAGGACGTGACTTGGTAGCCCCACGAACCGCCGAAGGGGTGCTCCGCCACCGGCATGAACTCCACGTGGGTGAAGCCAAGCCACTTCACGTATTCCACGAGGTCCTTGGCCAGCTCCTTGTACCCGAGGCCAAGGCGCCACGACCCAAGGTGGACTTCGTAGACGCTCATGGGCGAGTTGTGCGGATCCTTGTTGGCGCGCGCCGTCATCCAGGCGTCGTCCTTGAAGCGGTAGCCGGACTCCACCACGCGTGACGCGGTCAGGGGTGGAACTTCGGTGCCGAAGGCGAGCGGGTCGGCCTTCTCCACCCAATGGCCGGCCTTGGTGAGCAGCTCGAATTTGTAGCACGCCCCTGCTGAAACGCCCGGAATGAAGACTTCCCAAACGCCTGAAGACCCGAGTGAGCGCAAGGCGTGTTCACGCCCGTCCCAAGAGTTGAAGTCGCCCTTGACGCGGACCGCCTGAGCGTTCGGCGCCCAGACGGCGAAGGAGACGCCGTCTACATCGCCAAGTGGCGAGCGGTAGTGCTGGACGTGGGAGCCCAGTGTGTCCCAGAGCCGTTCGTGCCGGCCTTCGCCGATGAGGTGGAGGTCCACCTCTCCGACGGTTGGAAGGTAGTGGTAGGGATCATTGATCGTCACCGGCGCTGAATCGCCGTACACAACTTCCAGGCGGTAGTCCGGCACGTGGCCGTGCTGCAGCGGTTCGAGGACCGCCACCCAGACGCCGTCGGTCTCGTGGGTCATCGGGGTGGAACCGGCTTCGGTGACTACAGTTACCTCCGCCGCCAAGTGCTTGACCGTGCGGATGGTGACGTGACCGTGGTCGTCAAGGTGGGCACCAAGCACCGAGTGCGGGGCATGGTGCGCACCAGCGGCCACCCGGCCCAGGGTAGCGGCGTCCACATACAGCGGGACTCGGGGCCGTTCGGTACGTGCTGAGCCTGTCATTTCCTTACCTTCCGATGTCGCCGCGGCATCCGTGCCGGGGCTCGTATTTCCGAGGAGCTGCCGCGAAGCATTGACCGGAATGGGCAACCAATCCGGCCTGTTCCGCAGCTCGTAGATCACCTCGTACAAGGCCTTGTCCAGCCACAATGCCACAAACAGCGGCGATCGGCGGTCAATAGTTCCAGGGGTGATGTCGCTGTAGCCGGCCAGGAACGCCTCGGCGCAGTCGTCAACCCACGTGGCGGGAACCCGGGCGCCCGGATTCTCGCGGATGGCCGCACCGGCGGCGTAGTCGAAGGATCGCAGCATTCCGACGACGTCCCGCAGGGGAACGTCGGGAATGTTACGGTGTTCGATCGGCCGCAAGGGTTCGCCTTCAAAGTCCAGGATCGCCCACCGACCCGGTTCTCCCGCGGTGCCGGGCACCAACAGGATCTGGCCCAAGTGAAGGTCTCCGTGAATGCGCTGCAGCATCCCGGCTTCCTTGCCCGACAGTTGCGTCAGGAGTGCCTCGAGTTGCTGCTCGTGGGGCCCGACGGCGGTGCCCGCCTCAGCCCAAGACTGGCGGACGCGCCGCGCTACTTCGGGTGCGATGTCCTGGCCGGGAACGCGTTCCCGGGCGGTTCCGAGGGTTTCCGCGAGCCGCAGATGCACGGTGGCAGTCGCTTGGCCCAGCTGCCGCGCTTCGGCGGAAAAGTCCCTGCCTGAAGCCGCGGCGTCGACGGCGAGGCGCCAGGCGTCCTGCCCGCCCGCAAGGAATTCGTGGGCCACGGCGAAATCCGCCGATGCCGCGCCGTGCCGGCCCAGGGGCGTCCGCACCTCCCAGGTTCCCGTGATCCAGCCAAGGGTGGAAGGCACTTCCTTCGTGCCCGCCGCGGTCAGGGCCGCGCCAACCTCCACTTCGGGGTTCTTGCCGACCGACAGGACCCGGAAGATCTTCACGATCGCCGCGGACACGCCGTCGTCGACGATCACTGAAGTGTTGGACTGCTCGCCGGAAGAGACACGCACGGATCCTGAGGCAGTGGGCAGCCGCAGGCTGCCGGGCACCGTATGCCCGCTCGCCGTGCATTCCCCCTCTCCGGGTTCGGCGGACGACTGACCCCGGATGAGATCGAGCATTGCCGCCACGAAGTCAGGATCGTGGGGAGCGTCATATACCCAGACCGGCGGGTCCTGCTCACTTGTTCCACCGATCTGGCCCACCGAGGCAGTTGCCAAGGCGGCCGCTGGCGCGGAGCGAAAGCTGAGCGGTACCTGGATGATGTCAGTCTGCCTCCCGCCATCGGCCGTGGCGTAAGCGACGGAGATCAGCTGGACCTCCAGGCCGGTCCCGGCGGCGGGCTCAGGAAGCCCGAACGAGCCGACGAAATCCAGTTCGAATGACCCTGCCTTGACGGGAAACCAGCGCTGCCGGGGCAGCCATTCCTTGAGCAGGGAGGCGAGGACCGTGGTGGGCGCCATGTGACTCATGTCAGCCTTCGATGGACAGCACTGGGATGGCCTGGGTGTACGGCGAGGAGCCGGTGGAACCCGCCGAGCGCACCCGAAGCCAGAAGAAGTCGTGGCTACCGAGCGTGAGGGTCAGGGAGCCGTCGGCGCCGATGCCCGGGAACGGCTGGCCGCCGAACACATCCCGCAGGCCCCTTCCGGCGTATTCAGGGATATCGAGGGTCGTAGCAACCGGATGTTGGGACAGGTTGAAAACGCAGAGGATGGATTCGGCATCCTCGCCTTCCGGATTGTCCTCCCGCAGCTCGCGCATGTAGGCAAGAACCACCTCGTGGTCCGCCGGAACGTGCCGGAAGTCGCCTAGACCGAAGGCTGGGTGGTTCCTCCGGACGCTCAGGATCTGGCGTGTCCAGCGCAGGAGCGATCCGGAATGGGCCGCTTCGGCCTCGACGTTCGCCATGCTGTAGTTGTAGACCAACGACTGGATGACGGGCAGGTAGAGCTTTCCGGGATCGGCGTTGGAGAAACCTGCGTTGCGGTCCGGGTTCCATTGCATCGGCGTGCGGACGGCGTCGCGATCGTCAAGCCAGATGTTGTCTCCCATCCCGATTTCATCCCCGTAGTACAGGAAGGGGCTGCCCGGCAGGGAAAGCAACAACGCATTGATCAGCTCGATCTCCGAGCGGGAGTTGTCCAGCAGGGAGGCGAGCCTGCGCCGGATGCCGATGTTGGCCCGCATGCGCGGGTCCGGAGCGTACCAGCCCAACATGGCGGCACGTTCGTCAGCGGTGACCATCTCGAGGGTGAGTTCGTCGTGGTTGCGCAGGAAGGTCCCCCATTGCGCGCCGGCCGGGATTCCCGGGGTATCCCGCAGCGTCTCGATGATGGGAGCGGCCTTCTGGTCGCGGAGCGCGTAGTACAGGCGCGGCATGATGGGAAAGTGGAAGGCCATGTGGCACTCCGGTTCTTCCTCGGTGCCAAAGTACTCGACGACGTCGTGCGGCGGTTGGTTGGCTTCGGCGATGATCACACGGCCCGGGTAGTTCTCGTCCACCATCTTCCGAAGGTCACGCAGGAAGCCATGGGTGGCCGGCAGGTTCTCGCAATTGGTGCCCTCTTCTTCGAAGAGGTACGGGATGGCATCTGCCCGGAATCCATCAATGCCTTGGTCCAGCCAGAACTTGACGACGTCGTGGACGGCCTCGATGACCTTCGGGTTTTCGAAGTTCAGGTCGGGTTGGTGGCTGAAGAAACGGTGCCAGAAGAACTGCCGGCGGATCGGATCGAACGTCCAGTTGGACTCTTCCGTGTCCACGAAGATGATGCGCGCGTCCTGGTACTTCTCGTCGGTGTCACTCCACACGTAGAAGTCGCCGAACGGCCCATCCGGGTTCTTGCGTGACTCCTGGAACCAAGGGTGTTGGTCCGAGGTGTGGTTCAGCGGGAGGTCGATGATGACCCTGACGCCCCTCGCGTGGGCCTCGGCGACGAGCCGCTTGAAGTCGCTGATGGTGCCGAACTCGTCCAACACGGACGTGTAATCGGAAATGTCGTAACCGCCGTCGCGCAAGGGCGAATCGAAGAACGGCGGCAGCCACAAACAATCCACTCCGAGCCACTGCAGATAATCCAACTTGTCGATGAGTCCGTGGAAATCACCGGAACCGTCACCATTCGCATCCGCGAAGGCCCTCACCAGAACCTCGTAGAAAACAGCCTTCCGATACCAATGTGGGTCATGTTGAAGACCCGGGGCGTTCAGCTCGAAAGTGTTCTTCGGCGTGAAGTACTGACTCTGACCCTGCGGATTGAAGCTCACTAAGGCTACCTCCGGATATTGAGAATGTGTGCCGGTTCTACATGGGCGTCCAGTCGGACGTAGTTGTATTCGCCCCACTCCCAGCTTTCGCCGCTGACCAAATCATCCACCCAGAATCGTCCGTTGGCGGTGAAGTCGGCCGGATCCAGCGAAAGAGCTGAGAGATCCAGCGTCACGGTGCTTTCCCTGGTGCCGTGGGGATCGACGTTGACCACAATGATCAAGGTGTCCTTGCTGCCGTCGGGCAAGGTCTTGTGCTTGGAGAACACGATGGTGGCGTCATCCGTGCTGTGATGCAGAGTCAGGTTCTGCAGATCACCCAAGGCGGGGTGGGCTTTCCGGATGGCGTTAAGCCGCGTGATGTAGGGGGTGAGACTGTGCCCCGACGCCGCTGCGGCATCCCAGTCGCGGTTCTTGAACTCGTATTTCTCGTTGTCGATGTACTCTTCGGCTCCGGGACGCGCCACATGCTCGTACAGCTCGAATCCGGCGTATACGCCCCAGAGCGGGCTGGCCGTGGCTGCCAGTGCTGCGCGGATGCGGAACGCAGCCGGACCGCCGTATTGGAGGTATTCGGTGAGGATATCCGGGGTGTTGACGAAGAAATTGGGCCTGAAGTACGCCGGGGATTCGTGGCTGACCTCCTGGAAATACGATTCCAGTTCGGTTTTGGTGTTCCGCCATGTGAAGTACGTGTACGACTGTTGGAAACCTGCCCGGCCGAGGGCGTGCATCATCGCGGGGCGGGTGAACGCCTCGGCGAGGAAAACGACGTCGGGGTGCTTCTTGTTGACCTTGGCGATCAGCCATTCCCAGAACCACACCGGTTTGGTGTGCGGGTTGTCGACGCGGAAAATCTTCACTCCGTGGCTCACCCAGAGGAAGACGATCCGCAGGATTTCCTTGGACAGTCCGGCCGGATCGTTGTCGAAGTTCAGCGGGTAGATGTCCTGGTACTTCTTCGGCGGGTTTTCGGCATACGCGATGCTGCCGTCCACGCGAGTGGTGAACCATTCGGGGTTGGTCTTCACCCAGGGGTGGTCCGGGGCGGCCTGCAGCGCCAAGTCCAGCGCCACCTCGAGGCCCAGCTCATTGGCGCGGGCCACAAAAGCGTCGAAGTCCTCGAACGATCCCAATTCCGGATGGATGGCGTCGTGCCCGCCGGCCTCGGAGCCGATGGCCCACGGCGAGCCGGGATCCTGCGGACCCGGAGTCAGGGTGTTGTTGCGTCCCTTGCGGTGCTGGAAACCAATCGGGTGGATGGGCGGCAGGTAGATGACGTCGAAGCCCATCTCCGCAACGGCGTCGAGCCTCCTGGCCGCCGTCGTGAAGTTGCCTGAAGTCCACGTTCCGGTGGAGGGATCGAAAACGGCGCCTTCGGAACGCGGGAAGAATTCGTACCAGGCTCCGCGCCCGGCCAAGTCACGCTCCACGAGGAGCGGGTATTGTTCCGAGACGGTCACCAGTTCACGGATCGGCTGGCGCTCGACGACGGCTGCGACCTCTGCGCTGAAGCCGTCGGCAAGGCGCTCCTCGGCAGTCTTCGAAGTATCGGCGAGGCCTTCGGAGGCAGCGCGAAGGGTGCGCTTGTCAGCCGCGCTTCGCGTGCTTTCGCCGGCGGCTTCCGCGAGCAGGGCGACGCCCTCGGCGAGCATCAGCTCCACGTCGATGCCGGCTTCGACCTTTACTTCGGCGTTGTGATGCCATGTGCCGTAGCGGTCGTGCCAGGCCTCGATCGCGAAAGTCCAGGCTCCGGGCGCCGTCGGGGTCAGCAGGCCCTCCCAACGGTCGGTTCCTTTGCCACGCTCACCCGGCGCAGGGGCGAGCCGGACACGCTGGCGTTCTTTGCCTTTGGGGTCCAGCAGGATAGCGCTAACCCCCAGCTGGTCGTGGCCCTCGCGGAAGACCGTGGCGCCAACCACCAAGTCTTCACCAGGCAGTGCCTTGGCCGGGAACCGGCCTTCCTCGATCACGGGCTGCACGGCCGTGATGGGGAATCTGCCGAACTTAAGACCATCGGTGATACCGGTCTTCTGCTTGGACTTGGATGCTGAGCTGGATCGCGGTGCTGCAGTAGTGGTCACAACCTCGACGTTAGCGAGAAAAATCACATTTTGCGAAGAGGTGCCCCAGACTCTTCCGCGCAATGTGTCATTTACCTAAAAGAAACCGAAAGCTGTTCCTGCCGTCCACCGAGTGGATTAGTGTGACGCTCGTGAAGGCAATTCGAAGGTTTACCGTCCGTACCCTGCTCCCCGAGCCGATCCGGCCGCTGGCTCGTCTCGCGACGAATCTGCGCTGGTCGTGGCACCGACCTACCCGCGAGCTCTTTGCGAGCCTTGACCAGGAATTGTGGGAGGAGAGCCGTCACGATCCAATAAGCCTCCTCGGGTCAATCAGCCGCGATCAGCTGGACCAACTTGCTTCCAACAATGAACTTGTAGAACGTGTGCAGCACGCGGCTGCGGATCTGGACCGGTATTTGAGCGAGCCGCGCTGGTACCAGGGCCTGGGTCCGGACGCTCCGGCGTGCATCGCGTATTTCTCGCCGGAGTTCGGCATCACCGAGGTGCTTCCGCAGTATTCCGGCGGCTTGGGGATCCTGGCCGGGGACCATTTGAAGGCGGCTTCGGACCTGGGTGTGCCGTTGATCGGCGTCGGGCTGCTCTACCAGGCGGGCTATTTCAAGCAGTCCCTTTCCCGGGACGCCTGGCAGCAGGAGACCTACCCGGTCCTTGACCCCGACGGGTTGCCGCTGACACTGCTGCGCGAGCCGTCCGAGGACGGCACCGGCAAGCCGGTGACGATTTCGCTCCCGCTACCCAACGGACGCAAGCTCAACGCGCACATCTGGCGTGCCGACGTCGGGCGGGTGCCGCTGCTGCTGCTCGATTCGAACGTTCCGGCCAACGACGACGCCGCGCGCGGGATCACGGACCGCCTCTACGGCGGCGGCGGTGACCACCGCCTGCAGCAGGAGCTGCTGCTGGGCATGGGCGGGGTGAAGGCGCTGCGGGTCTACCAGCGGCTCACGGGCACCCCGGCCCCGGAGGTGTTCCACACCAACGAAGGCCACGCCGGGTTCCTGGGCATCGAACGGATCCAGGAGCTCATGTCCTCCGAGGCCCCGCTGAGCTGGTCCGAGGCCCTGGCCGCCGGACGCGCGTCCACGGTGTTCACCACCCACACCCCCGTGCCGGCCGGCATCGACCGCTTCGAGGCCGTGCAGATCAGGCACTTCTTCGACGCCGGCCTGGCCCCGGACGTGCCGGTGGAGAAGGTCCTGGAACTGGGCAGGGAAAACTACGAGGGCGGCAACCCCGCGGTCTTCAACATGGCCGTCATGGGCCTGCGCCTGGCGCAGCGGGCCAACGGCGTGGCCAAACTCCACGGGGTGGTCTCCCGCGAGATGTTCTCCGGGCTCTGGCCAGGCTTCGACCACTCCGAAATCCCGATCACCTCCGTCACCAACGGCGTCCACGTGCCCACCTGGGTGGATCCGCGCATCTCCGCCTTGGCCCGCCAGCAGTTTGGAACCGAGGCCGAGGCCTTGGGCCGTTGGGATCTCGCCTACAACGTAAGCGACGAGGACGTGTGGTCGCTGCGGCGGCAACTCCGCGTCTCCCTCGTGGAGGATGTCCGGCGTCGGCTCCGGGCGGCGTGGAAGAAGCGCGGCGCGGCGGATGCCGAGCTGGGCTGGACGGACACCGTGCTGGACCCGGACGTGTTGACGATCGGCTTCGCCCGGCGCGTGCCCACCTACAAGCGCCTGACCCTGATGCTCCGGGACCCGGCCCGGCTCAAGGCGCTGCTGCTGCACCCGAAGCACCCCATCCAGCTGGTCATCGCCGGCAAGTCCCACCCCGCGGACGACGCCGGGAAGAAGATGATCCAGGACCTGGTGAAGTTCACCGACGACCCCGCCGTGCGGCACCGGATCGTGTTCCTGCCCAACTACGACATCGCCATGGCCCGCACCCTGTTCCCGGGCTGCGACGTGTGGCTGAACAACCCGCTCCGGCCCCTGGAGGCCTGCGGGACCTCCGGGATGAAGGCGGCCATCAACGGCTCCCTGAACCTCTCGGTCCTGGACGGCTGGTGGGATGAGATGTACGACGGCGAGAACGGCTGGGCGATCCCCACCGCAAACAACGACGCCTCACCCACCGAACGCGATGACATCGAAGCGGCCGCGCTCTACGAGCTCCTGGAGACCCAGGTGGCCCCGCGCTTCTACGGCTCCACGGTCTCCGCGGAAGCCGGCGCGGCCGGGCCCTCGCAGTCCGGCCCGGAAGCGATCCCGACGCACTGGGTCTCCATGATCAAGCACACCCTGGCCCACCTCGGCCCGGCCGTCTCGGCCGACCGGATGCTCCAGGACTACGTCAACACCCTCTACCGCCCGGCAGCGGAGTCCGGTCGGCATGCCGTGGCGGGCTCCTTCAAGGAAGCGAAGGAGCTCGCGGCGTGGACCACCAAGGTTCGCAACGCCTGGCCGCAACTGATCGTTGAACACGTCGACTCCGTGGGCGTCTCCGAGGAGCCCCAGGTCGGGGACACTCTCCAGGTCAACGCGTACATCGCCCTGCACACCCTGACACCGGACGACGTCAGCGTCGAGGTAGCTTACGGGCGGGCTGAAGAAAGCGATGAGTTGGAGGACATCACCGTGGCCGAACTGAACTCGTTCGAGGATCTTGGCAACGGGCGCCACCTGTTCACGGGGTCCATCCTGATCAACCGCTCCGGATCCTTCGGCTACACCGTCCGGGTCTTCCCGAAGCACCCCTCCCTGGCCTCCAAGGCCGAACTGGGGCTGATCGTCAACGCGTAGCGGCTAACCGGGCCCCGGGTGTCAGCAATCCTACGCGTGCTAGCTCCTTCGTCGCTTTTGACGCACGCTTCCGGATCACTGACACCCGGCGGATTCGGTTTAGTTGGCTACTGCTGGAAGACCGCTATGACGGCGATGTCCCGCCCGGAGTAGGATTCGGCGTCCTGGAGGATTTCGCAAACCAACCCGAAGGAGCGGTCTGTCCGGTAGGCCGCCGGGACCTGCCAAATCAGGGTGACGGGTGGTTGGTCATCCTCAGAGACGCTGTCTGCGAAATCGTGGAGTGAATCGTTGAGCGCGTCCAGGTTCACCCCGTAGTACTCGGGGAAATCGAGCACCTGGCCGAACACTTCCAAGACGGCCTTCTTGCTGGCTGCCGGCGGCACCATCACGGTGCGGCGGCCGGCGTCGGACACTTGTTCCTGCAGTTCTTCCAGTGTCCAGGTGTCTGCGGAATAGATCTTCATGGTTCCTAGGTGCGGTAGACGTTGATGGTGTTGCCTTGGACGACTTCCCGCTCGCCTGCCGCGACCAGTGCTCCCTGCCTGCGGTCATTGAGCTCGGACGTCGTCAGGCGTAGTTCGAACATCCGGCTCCCCGCCCCGGACTCGGCAACCAACTTGGGCAGGACAACCTTCTGGTCATCCTTGTTCCCGTTGATCACGATCAAGCCGCGGTAAGCGCCGCCCTCCGAGCTCACCAAAAGCTGCACAACCCGCAGGGATGGATCGTGCCAACGGGCTGCCGTCATAGGCTGGCCCTTGTCGTCAAACCAATCCAGGCCCGTCCCCTTGTCCGGGAAGCCTGCGTCCTGGGCCTGCATGAACTCCTTGCGGAGCCGGATCACCCGTTTGGTGCTCCGCAGCATCTCATGCGATTCGGGTGTCTGGGTCCAGTCGATCCACGTCAGGGGGTTGTCCTGGCAATAGGCGTTGTTGTTTCCCTGCTGTGTGCGCCCGAGTTCGTCTCCGGCAGTGATCATGGGCACGCCGATGGAGATCATCAACGTGGTCATGAGGTTCCGCTTCGAAAGGGCGCGCGCCGCAAGGATCCTCTCGTTCTCCGTGCGTCCTTCGAATCCGTGGTTGTAGCTGCGGTTGTCACTGTGGCCATCGCGGTTTTGTTCGCCGTTGGCCTCGTTGTGCTTACGGTCGTAGGACACCAAGTCGGCGAGCGTGAAACCGTCGTGGGCGGTGATGAAGTTGAGGGAGGCGAGCCTGGAGCGTCCCGACGATTCAAATACCCGCGTGGAGCCAGTCAAGGCGTCGGCCAGGACTCCCACGTTGCCGCCGGACATCCCCGCGTCGGCAGCGCCCCGGTCAGAGAGCCAGAAGCGACGCACGCCGTCGCGGAAGTGATCGTTCCAGTCCACCCATCCTTCGGGGAAGCGCCCGGTCTGCCAGCCACCGTAGCCCACGTCCCACGGTTCGGAAATGAGCTTGGTCCGGGAGATCACCGGATCCTCCGCGATCCGCTTCAGGAAAGGGTGCTCAGGATCGAACTCGTTGCCCGCGTTGCGGCACAGGGTCACGGCAAGGTCGAAACGGAAGCCGTCTATGTGGAATTCTTCCGCCCAATAGCGCAGCGACTCAATGGCCAGATCCACTACCCTGGGTTCGGCGAAATTGAGGGTGTTGCCGCAGCCCGTCGTATCGAGGTAGCGGCCGTGGGCATCGTGGCGGTAGTACCGCTCCTCGCCCAGGCCCCTGAAACTGAAGGTGTCGCCGTCGGGCCCGCCTTCCGCTGTGTGGTTGTAGACGACGTCGAGGATCACCTCGATCCCGGCGGCGTGCAGGAGCTTCACCATGCCCTTGAATTCGTCCTGGACGGCGTGGGGGCCGGCCTGCTGGGCGGCCTGCGTGGCGTAGTCCGCATGGGGCGCAAAGAAGGCTGCGGTGTTGTAGCCCCAATAGTTGGTCAGGCCCAGGTACTGCAGGTGCTGCTCGTCCATGTGGAAGTGGATGGGCAGCAATTGAACGGCCGTGACTCCCAGTGAGTGGAAGTGCTCGATCATTGCGGGGTGGGCCATGCCGGCGTAGGTGCCGCGGAGGTGCTCCGGGATATCGGGATGCAGCATGCTTTGGCCACGGACGTGGGCCTCGTAGACAATGGTGTCCCGCCACGTCGTGCGCAGCGGACGGTCGTCACCCCAGTCGAAACCCGATTCCATCCGCACGGAAGTCAGCAGTTCACCCCGCTGGTGCACCGCCCGACCGTACGGATCCAGCAACAGCTGCTCGGCGTCGTCGGCGTCAAAGTCCGGAGCAGGAACGGACAGTGGAAGCGCGTCATCGTGGACTGCCGCGCGGAAGCCGTACCGGGTGCCGGGTGGCAGCCCGTCCACGATCCCGTAGTGCACGCCGTCCTCAAGTTTGGGCAGCGTGTGGACTTTCCAGGAGTCACCGGGGGCCTTGTACGCGATTTCGACCCGAGTAAGTCCGGGGGCCCATAGAGCGACGTTGACCCGGTCCGGCGAGGGGGTGTCGCCGTCGGACACTTCAGGCCGCGGAATACTCAGCCCGAGCGGCGACGGCCGCGAGGCGTCCACTGTAGATGCTGTGTCAAAAATCGGCATAACCATTACTTGAGAGTTTAGTCTCCGACGCCAATTCTCCCTTGCCCGCGGCCCATATGACAGTGGCCATGCCCGGCAACCGGAACCAAGCCGGCGGCCCCGGCGAACGCAAACAAGCCCCTCACCTGCTGAAACGTCGAATCGCCCGGCTCATTGCGCTTTTCGTGAAACCAGCCGTTTGAGCGGATTGTGTCGGTTGCGCCGAATGCGCCCCCACCCACGCGGATGAGTTCGAATCCTCGGCACGGTCGTTGCATACTTTGGCTATACACCAATGTGGAGGTAATTGTGCGAATCGCCCTTGCTCAACTCATCAGCGGCCGCGAGCTGGCAGAGAACCTGGTCCTTTTGGAAGACTACGCCCGCCGGGCCAAGGAAGGCGGCGCAGAGCTCGTGGTGTTCCCCGAAGCGACCATGCGGGCGTTCGGGAATTCCCTGCTTGACATCGCCGAACCCCTTGACGGGCCATGGGCCAGCCAGGTGCGGAAGATCGCCCAGGACCTTGGGATCGTGATCGTGGCCGGAATGTTCACTCCCGGGCTGGCGTCCGACGGCAGCAACAACGGCAAGGTCCGGAACACCCTGATCGCCACCGGGCCCGGAGTGGACACCAGCTACGACAAGATCCACCTCTTCGACGCCTTCGGCTTTGCCGAATCGGACACCGTCGACGCAGGCACTGATCCGGTGACGTTCGACGCCGGAGGGCTCACCTTTGGCTTGGCCACGTGCTACGACATCCGTTTCCCGGCCCTCTTCACCGCCAATGCCGATCGTGGAGCCGTCGTGAATATCGTGTCCGCTTCCTGGGGTGCCGGGCCGGGGAAGGCGGAACAGTGGAAACTGCTCGCGCGCGCCCGGGCGATCGACACCACGACCTTCGTGCTTGCTTGCGGCCAGGGCGATCCCGCGAGCCAAGGCCGTGAACCCAAGGGTGCGGCGCCGACCGGAGTGGGGCACTCCGTCGTCGTGTCCCCCTTGGGAAACGTGCTGGAAGAGCTCGACGCCGAGCCAGGCCTCTTGTTCGCGGAGCTGGATGCCGCCGTCGTCGAGGACGCACGGGCCAAGCTCCCGGTCCTAGCCAACCGCCGCGAGTTCTAACCCCGGCTTCTCGAGGGAACACTGACGCTCGCTCACATCTGGTGTTAAATCGACGGACGCTCGCTCACATCTGGCGCCAAATGGACGGACGCTCGCTCACATCTGGCGCCAAATGGACGGACGCTCGCTCACATCAAGTGAGCGAGCGTCCGTCGGAAACACCCTATAAGTGAGCGAGCGTCTGTATTTGGCCGGCGGCTGTGCCGCCACCCACCGCAGGGTTACTTCGTGGCGCGCTGCCTTGAGACTTCGTACAAGGAGATGCCCACGGCCATGGAGGCGTTGAGCGATTCCATGGCCGAGTCGATCGGAATGGAGATGATCTGGTCGCAGTTTTCGCGGACCAGGCGGCTGAGGCCCTTGCCCTCGGAACCCACGACAATGCACACGGGATCGGTGGCCAAGGAGAGATCCGGCAGCGAGACATCGCCGTCGCCGTCCAGGCCCAACACGAAGATGCCCATCTGCTTGAACTGCTTGAGGGCGTTGTTCAGGTTGGCCGCCCGGGCCACGGGGACGCGGACCGCCGCGCCTGCGCTGGTCTTCCAAGCCGAAGCGGTGACGCCGACGGAGCGGCGCTCCGGGACAATCACGCCGTGGCCGCTGAAGGCGGAAACGGAGCGGATGATGGCGCCCAGGTTGCGGGGGTCGGTGATGCCGTCGAGCGCAACGAAGAGGGGCGCGTTGGGAATGTACCCCTTCTTCCATTTGGCGACCGTCTCTTCGGCGAGGTCGTAGGCGTCCTGGTATTCGTACGGCGGGATCTGCAGTACGAGGCCCTGGTGGACGGCGTCTTCGGTCATGCGGTCCAGCTCGGGCTTACCGGTTTCCAGCAGCGGGATGCCCCGTTCGGCGGCGAGCTTGAGGGACTCCTTGACGCGGTCGTCCATCTCGATCCGGATGGCAACGTGCAGTGCCTTCGCGGGGATTCCGGCGCGCAGCGCCTCCACCACGGAGTTGCGTCCAGTGACCACTTCCTCGGTAGCCCGGCCCTTCGGGCCTGAGCGGGCGCCCGGGTTGGAGCGGCTGGCGCCCCCGGCTGCGCGTTTGGCCGCGGAGCGCTCGGCGAGCTGCTTGCTCTTGTACGCCTTGTGGTACTCGCGGTCCTCAGCCTTGGGGGTTGGACCCCTGCCTTCCAAGGCCTTTCGACCGTGGCCACCGGTTCCGGTGGTGGGGCCCTTCTTGCTTTTGACAGCCCGGCGACCGTTGTTGGCCATGAATTCCACCCTTGATTGTGTTGAGTACGTCTGCAATCAAGTCTACTGAATCAACTTAAATCGGGACGACGGCGCTTTCTCAGTCCTTTTTGAGGCTCCAGCTGGCCCCATCGGCGCCGTCCTCGACGGCGATTCCGGCTGCCGCGAGAGTGTCGCGGATCGCGTCGGAAGCGGCCCAGTCCTTGTTGGCGCGCGCCTCGGCGCGGGCCTGCAACTGGGCTTCCACGAGGACTTCAAGGGCTTGGGCCGTCTCGGAGTTTTCCTGGACTTCGCCGCGGACATCGTTGAGTCCAAGAACGGTGGTCATGGCGAGCACGGCTTGGAGTGCCTGCCGGGCCACGGTGTCATCCCCGGACGCCAGCGCCGTATTTCCGGCACGGACAGTCTCGTGCAGGGCGCCAAGGGCCTGCGGAACGTTGAGATCGTCATCCATGGCAGCTGCGAAGGCATCCGGCACGGGGCTCGACTCGGGGTGCGCGGCGAACTCGCCACCGAACTTCTTGGAGGCTTTCGCAATAAAACCGTAAATGCGCTCCACGGCGGCCGCGGCCTCCTGGAGCGAGGTTGGCCGGTAGTCCAGGATGGAGCGGTACTGCGCCTGGCCTAGGTAGTACCGGACAACCCGTGGACTCGCGAGCTCGAGCATTTCTTCGGGGCTCACCGTGTTGCCTACGGATTTGGACATTTTTTCGCCCTCATACGTGACCATGCCGTTGTGCAGCCAGAAGTTGGCGAACTCGTCACCCGCAGCCTGCGATTGTGCCATCTCGTTCTCGTGGTGCGGGAAGCGGAGGTCCAAGCCGCCGCCGTGGATGTCGAACTGCTGGCCCAGGTACTTCGTAGCCATGGCGGAGCATTCAAGGTGCCAACCCGGCCGGCCGGTTCCCCACGGCGAAACCCAGCTCGCCGTCGTCGGCTCCCCGTCCTTGTAGCCCTTCCAGAGCGCAAAGTCGCGCGGGTCGCGCTTCCTGTTGCTGAATTGAGGCTCGACGTCGGCGGCTCCCTGCATGTCGTCGATGTTCTGGCGGGTCAGTGAGCCGTACTTGCTCCAGGAGCGGACGTCGAAGTAGACGTCCCCGGAGTCGTCCAGCGCAGGGTAGGCGTGTCCGCGGTCGATAAGCCTTTGAATGAGGGCGTGCATCTCGGGGATGTGGCCGGTGGCGCGGGGTTCGTAGGTGGGGCGGGAAACGCCGAGGACGTCGTAGGCCTGCTCGAACTCCTGCTCGTAGCGGTAGGCCAGGGCCCACCATTCTTCCTCGGCCTTGGCTGTGGGTTCCTCGGCCCAGTCCGGCCCGAACGACTGCGCCGACTTGGCAAGGATCTTGTCGTCGATGTCCGTGACGTTGCGGACAACAGTGACACGCAGCCCGCGGTATTCAAGCCAGCGGGTCAACTGGTCAAAGGCGATCGCGGATCGGACATGCCCCACGTGCGGCATCCCCTGCACCGTGGCACCGCAGTAGTAGACGCTGGCCTTGCCGGCTTCAAGGGGAACGAAGTCGCGGACTTCGGCGGATGCAGTGTCGTAAAAGCGCAGGGTCACCGCTCCAGATTAGCGGATGCGCACCGTCTGGCTTCGTTGCACACCAACTAACTCTTTTTAGGCGCCATCGCCTGGGGGCGCTGCCGCCACGGCGTAAACGAGGGCCGTGGCGACGGCGGAAATACCCTCGCCGCGCCCCGTGAAACCCAAGCCATCGCTCGTGGTCGCCGTGACGCTGACGGAAGCTCCCGCGGCGGCGCTCAGGACGCGCTGCGACTCTTCACGCCGCGGCCCGAATTTTGGCCTGTTGGCAACGAACTGCACAGCCACGTTCCCGATTTCGAAACCGGCGGCACGGACAATCCTGGCCGCCTCCCCCAGCAGCTTCACCCCGGACGCACCTGCGAATTCGGGACGGTCGGTACCAAAATGCGTGCCCAGATCGCCGATGCCGCACGCGGAGAAGAGCGCGTCGGCCGCTGCATGGGCGACGCAATCGCCGTCGGAATGGCCTGACAGTCCGCGTTCCCCTTCCCAAAACAGTCCGCCGAGCCATAGCGGCTGCGGATCGCTGTCGGGCGCGTAGGCGTGCACGTCAACCCCGATGCCCGTGCGCGGCAGGATCATCGCTACGTTCTCCGAGACTGCCATCAGCCTTCCACCCAGCGGAATCCGAGCGGCCCTTCCAGCAGGCCTTCGGCAATGATGAGGTCCAGCGGCGTGGTGATCTTCAGCGATTGGCTGGCACCTCGGACTGCGTGAACGGGAACGCCCAGGAGCTCAACGAGCATGGCGTCATCCGTGACTGCCGCCGATTGCTCGTCGTCGAACGTCGCGGCCGCCGCGTGGGCGCGCAACAATGTCTCGTAGTCGAACCCCTGCGGGGTCTGCACCGCACGAAGTTGTTCGCGCGGGGCGGTGCCGGTGACGATCTCCGGCGCGATTCCGGCGTCGTCCCCGTCAGTTTCCACAACCATCTTGACGGTATCCACCACCGGCATTGCGGGGATGACTGCTTTGGCGCCCGACGAGAGCGCCATGGCGACGCGGTGGAAGACCCGGTCGGGAGTCAACGCCCGCGCGGCGTCGTGAACGAGCACGGCGCGCGTTCCCTCAAGTAGCGCCGCTAGGGCGGCGCGGACCGAAGCGGCGCGGGTGGATCCGCCGTCGACCACTGTGATCAGCGGCCCGTCAGCGCCCAGCTCTTGGCGGAATTGTTCACAAAGCTCGCGCAGTTCCAGGTCCCCCGCCGGGACGGCCACGCAAATCTGGCGGGCAACGTCCGCCGTCGCGACGCCGCGAAGGGCATGGGTCAGGATCGTTTCGCCGCCCAGCGGCACTTTTGCCTTGGGCATGCCGTAGCCAAGCCGCTCCCCTGAGCCGGCCGCAACGACGACGACGGCGGTGGCCTCGCGCTGGGATTGTGTAGTCATGCGCCCAAGCCTACGTGGTGCCCACCCGCCCAACTAGCTCGCACTAGGTGTCGTTTTGGGCGCTAAAAACGACACCTACTGCGTGGGCCAACGCCGGCGAGGGCCCCTGCCTGAGCTTGCGAAGGCTGGGAGCCGGTGGGGACAGTTGGGCTGCGGGGCCGGGAGTTGTGCTTTTGGGCAAAAGGAAACCCCGGCGGCAGGTTGCCACCGGGGTTCAAATCTTTGAATCTCTGTTAGGAAGCCAGAACTTCGTCGAGAACGCTTGCGGCCTTCTCTTCGTCGGTCTTCTCAGCCAATGCCAGTTCTGAAATCAGAATCTGACGGGCTTTGGCCAGCATTCGCTTTTCACCTGCGGAAAGGCCGCGATCGTGATCACGGCGCCAAAGATCGCGGACGACCTCTGCAACCTTGATGACGTCGCCGGAAGCAAGCTTCTCCAGGTTTGCCTTGTAGCGACGGGACCAGTTGGTGGGCTCTTCAGTGAACTCGGCACGGAGGACGTCAAATACGTGCTCCAAGCCTTCCTTACCCACTACGTCGCGAACCCCAACAAGGTCTACGTTTTCTGCTGGAACTTCAATGGTCAGATCACCCTGAGCCACCTTGAGCTTGAGATACATTTTCTCTTCGCCCTTGATAGTGCGCATCTTGATTTCTTCAATTTTTGCTGCACCGTGGTGAGGGTAAACTACTGTCTCGCCGACCTCAAAAACCATGTGGACTTTCCCCTTTCCCGCAGACCAGTTTATCACGCTTAAGGCATACGATTGGCACGGAAAGGGGTCCTGAGCCCTGTAAATACGCGGAAAATGGCCTTTTCAGCCCTCCGGCACCCCCTTGACGGGAGGGCATAAAAGTGCATTGGACACAGCGTTCCCGATGACGCTACTCCTTCTGGAGGGCCGCCACAATGGTGATCGGAATCCTTGTTCCTGCTAGTTTGCCGATAGGCTATGCCTGAAAAGTGTTCCAATGACTCTTAGAGGAGTACGTGTCGTGCGCATTACTGCGATGAACCGTGTCCAGCGCGGCAAACTGGCGATGGCAGCGGCCGCCATCGGCATCGGTCTCTTGTCCGTGACCGGCTGTGGCTACATCAACCCCCAGCAGACCAACGAGCAGTATTCTCCGTCTGACGGCGTCAGGGATGACCTCGGTTCGCTCCAGCTGCGCAACATGCTCATCGTCTCCACGGATGCCAACAAGCCGGGGCGCGTCATTGGTGCCGTGTTCAACACCTCCTCGAGCGATGCAACCCTGACCATCAGTGGTGCCGGCGGGTCACAGGCGACCATTCCGGTCAAGGCCAAGTCCCAGACCTACCTCAACGAGAACACCGACCCCGCGATTCTGAGCACGAGCGGCGGAGCCCCGGGCTCCATGGTTTCCGTGACCATCAAGTCCGGCTCCGATTCCCGCACCGTGCAGTTCCCGGTCCTGGATGCTTCGTTGAAGGAATACGCGAAGTACCTCCCCACCGTTTCCGCTTCTCCGAGCCCCTCGGTCAGCGGTTCCGCCACCCCGGGCAGCAGCGCGACCTCGGGCACCAGCGCGACCCCGACGCCGAGCGCCACCGGCCACTAGTCGGCCAGCGACCTGCGCCGCTCGGGTCTGCAACAGATCCGGCTCCACGAACGCAAAAGGAAGGGCTCCCACCACGGGAGCCCTTCCTTTTGCTATGTTGCTCTCTGTTCGCCTTACGCGGCCGTTCCGGACCTCGCCGGCCCCACGGGTTCCTACGGCTCGAACTTGTAGCCCAGGCCGCGCACTGTCACGAGGTAGCGGGGCACCGAAGGGTCAGGCTCGATCTTGCTGCGCAAACGCTTCACATGGACATCCAAGGTCTTGGTGTCGCCCACGTAGTCGGAGCCCCAGACGCGGTCGATCAACTGCCCGCGGGTGAGCACGCGGCCCGAATTGCGAAGGAGCATCTCGAGGAGTTCGAACTCCTTCAGCGGAAGAGACACCTGTTCGCCGTTGACGCTCACCACATGCCGCTCGATGTCCATCCTGACAGGGCCGGCCTGCACGGTGGACGTGATGAGTTCCTCCGGCTCGCCTTGCCGCCGCAGCACGGCACGAACGCGCGCCACGAGTTCCCGGGAGGAGTACGGCTTGGTGACGTAGTCGTCCGCGCCAAGCTCCAGGCCAACCACCTTGTCGATTTCCGAGTCCTTGGCCGTCAGCATGATGACCGGTACGCTGGAGCGCTGGCGCAATTGCCGGCAAACCTCGGTGCCAGGGGTCCCCGGAAGCTGCAGGTCCAGCAGCACAAGGTCGGCCCCGTTCCGGTCGAACTCCACCAAGGCGTCACTGCCGTTGTCCACAACCTGGACATCGAAGCCTTCCTTGCCCAATAGGTAGGAAAGAGGGTCGCTGAAGGACTCTTCGTCCTCCACGATCAGAATCCTGCTCAAGCGCCAGCTCCTTGCTCTAGGGCGCGCACAGCGCCCGTCGTTTGAATCACGCTTCGGGGCTTCGCCCCGGCGTCGTCCTCCTGGCCTTCCATTTCCGGAAGGCGGATGGTGAAAGTAGAACCTTGGCCGGGCTGCGACCAGACGGTGACTTCGCCGCCGTGGTTGGACACCACGTGCTTGACGATACTCAGGCCCAAGCCTGTTCCCCCGGTCTGCCTGGACCTCGCCGCATCCACGCGGTAGAAGCGTTCGAAGATGCGTTCCTGGTCCTCGGGGCTGAGACCCTCGCCCTGGTCCGTGACGGAAATGGCCACCACGCCCTCTTTAGCGCGGACCCCCACTCCCACACGGGTGTTCTCCGGCGAATAACGGATGGCATTGTCGATCAGGTTCCGCAAGGCGGTCACCAACAAGTCCTGGTCACCGAACACCATTGTTTCCGAGCGGCCGCCGACCACGATCTTGATGTTCTTGAGTTCGGCCGGGAGCTGCGAACGATCCACGGCTTCGGCGATCACCGTATTGATATCCACGGTGTGCCCTTGCTGTGCCACGTTTGCGCCCTGAAGCCGGGACAGCTCAATGATGTCCTGCACCAGCGCGGCGAGCCGTGTGGATTCCTTGTGCATGCGCTTGGCGAAGCGGCGCACGGCTTCTTCGTCGTCCGGGCTTGCCTCGAGCGCCTCGGCCAGCAGGGAGATGGCACCCACCGGCGTCTTGAGTTCGTGCGATACGTTGGCCACGAAGTCGTTGCGGATCTCTTCGGTGCGCGTGATTTCGGTGCGGTCATCGGCCAGGAGGACGATATATTCCCATCCGAGCATGGCTGCCCGCACCTGCACCACAATGGTTCCCTTGCCAAGGGGACCGCGGGGCAACTCGAAAGTCTCCTCCAGGATCACGCCGTCGCGCCGCACCTTTGCGGTCATGTCCAGCAACTGCTTGTGGACCACCGTGTGGCCCCGCACGAGGCCGTACGCATAGGCCGCGGGACTGGCCCGGACGACGCCGTCGATCGCGTCCACCACGACGAAAGCGCGCCCGACGACGGACAGCACCTCCGCGGCTCCCTCCGGAAGCAGCGGCTCGGTGACGTCCAGGTCCACGATCTTCCGCTGCCGTTCACTGAGCCTGAACGCGAGCACGCCAAAGACGCCGCACGACAGGCCGACTAGACCTGCGATGACACCGATGAGCACTGGATCCACGGATCTAGCTTATGCGCTCAAAACACTGCAAAATATGGAACGGTCACCAAACGGCCCCGGTTCAGCTAACGTTCACCTAAAGGTGCGCAATCGTTCATTGACCACTGCCACCCTTACTAGTTGGACCGTAGTTAGCTGTGATGATTTTCCGCGCCGTCAGAGGGGTGCGGAGGAGATTTCCAAGGAGAGGACGCCACCGTGCGCAAGGTTTTTCAGGAGGAGCTCATCCAGGTCGGTGAGGACCTCATCGAGATCTCAAAACTGGTCACAGAGGCGATCCAGAACGCGACCACCGCTTTCGAAGGTGCCGACGTTGATCTTGCCCAGGATGTCATTGCTGCCGATGCCCGCATCGATTTCCTGCAGAACGGACTCGACGAACGGGCCATCGACATCCTGGCCCTCCAGGGCCCCGTGGCAAGCGATCTCCGGATGATTGTCGGCTCCCTGCGGATGAGCGCATCCCTGGAGCGCATGGGTGACCTCGCCCGGCACGTGGCCCAACTGGCCCGTTTGCGCTACCCGGCCACGGTCATCCCGGAGCAGCTGACAGCAACGTTCAAGGACATGGCCCGCCTCGACCTCGAAATCATCCAGAAGGTCACCCTGCTCTTGGAGTCGCGTGACTTGGAAGTCGCCCGGGACATCCTCAAGCTCAACATCCGGGTGGACGATCTGCACTTGAGCGTCTTCAGGGCAATCGCAGATCCCGCCTGGGCCGAGACTGCGGCCACCACGGTGGATGTGGCGCTTGCCAGCCGATACTTCGAGCGTTTCGCGGACCACGGCGTCTCCGTTGCCCGCAAAGTGACCTACCTGGTCACCGGTGAATGGCAGCCAGAAGGCTTCTAGCCGGGCTTAATAAACAACGACGGCGGCCGGCCCACCTTGCGAGGTGGGCCGGCCGCCGTCGTTCTCTCAGAGGCCTATTTCTTGCCTTGTGCTGCTACAGCCTTGATGGACTCTGCTGCAGCTTCGGGATCGAGGTAGGTTCCGCCGGGGTTGATCGGCTGGAAGTTCTCGTCCAGGTCGTAGACCAGCGGGATGCCCGTGGGGATGTTCAGGCCGGTTATATCTTCGTCGCTGATGCCGTCGAGGTGCTTGACGAGGGCGCGCAGGGAGTTGCCGTGGGCCGTGACCAGGACCGTCTTGCCTGCTTTGAGGTCTTCCTTGATGTCGGACTCCCAGTACGGCAGGAGACGCACGAGGACGTCCTTGAGGCACTCGGTGCGAGGCAGGGCGTCGCCGAGGCCCGCGTAGCGCACGTCGTTCACCTGGGAGAACTCGCTGTCATCGGAAAGGGCAGGCGGCGGGGTGTCGTAGCTGCGGCGCCATTCCATGAACTGCGCTTCACCGAATTCGGCGAGCGTCTGGGCCTTGTCCTTGCCCTGCAGCGCACCGTAGTGGCGCTCGTTGAGGCGCCAGTCACGCTTGACCGGGATCCAGCCGCGGTCAGCCTTGTCCAGGGAGATGTTCGCGGTGTTGATGGCCCGCTTGAGGAGGGACGTGTACAGGATGTCCGGGAGAACGTTGTTCTCGACCAGTAGCTCTCCACCGCGCGCTGCTTCCTCGCGGCCTTGGTCGTTCAGGTCGACGTCCACCCAGCCGGTGAACAGGTTCTTGGCGTTCCAGTCGCTGTGGCCGTGGCGCAGCAGAATCAGCTTGTAAGTCATGGTTTTCATCCTAAGCGATCATGCCCTGCCGCTGCCGGGCGTTACGCCCTCCGCAACGCGGGGTCACTTAGCGCCGGTGTTTGCGCCTCGGATGGGCCGTAAGTGACCCCGCGTTGGAGGATAAAGTTGGACGGTGGTGCAAAAAGCGGAGCGGGTGCAGGGAAGACGCGGCAAACCCGTCGGCAACATCACCAGGGGCACCACCAATCCCAACCGCATGCGCCGCCTGGACCGCTGGTTGGCGGGCCCGCAGGGATGGCGGCTGCGCTCCGCCGTCGACCCCTTGGTAGTGGACCTCGGCTACGGCGCTTCCCCGGCCACCGCCGTCGAACTCTTCGAAAGGCTGCAGGCCGTCCGTCCGGACGTCCGCGTGTGCGGGATCGAGATCGAACCCGAGCGCGTCCGGATCGCGAAATCCTTGGAGAGGCCCGGGCTCAGCTTCCATGTGGGCGGTTTCGAGGTTCCTGTTCCAGGCAATCCCGTGTTGGTGCGGGCCTTCAACGTGCTGCGGCAATACGAGGAATCGGATGTGGCCGGGATCTGGGCGCTCGTGCAGTCGCGGTTGGCACCGCAAGGATTGTTCATCGACGGCACGTGCGACGAAATCGGCCGAAGGGTGACGTGGGTTGCGTTGGATCCGAACGGACCGTTGAGCCTGAGCTTGTCCATGCGGTTCGGCAGTTTCGAACTGCCCTCCGACGTGGCCGAACGCCTCCCGAAGGCACTCATCCACCGCAACATCCCCGGAGAACGCATTCATGCTTTCCTGAATGCTCTGGACCAGGCCTGGTTGGAGGCCGCGCCGCTTGCGTCCTTTGGCAGGAGGCAGCGGTGGACCGCCATGTGCCAATCAATGCGCGACGCCGGTTGGCCGCTTCAGGACGGAACGTCGCGCTGGCGCTTGGGTGAACTTACTGTCGACTGGTCAGCGGTGGCTCCGGCCTAGCTAACCTGGGCCCACGCCGGCAGGGTTCCCTGAGCGAGCTTGCGAGCTTAGGGAGCCAGCGGGGCTCACCAAGGACCGTACGGCCCCTGGTTCCCTGAGCGAGCTTGCGAGCTTAGGGAGCCAGCGGGGCTCACCAAGGACCGTACGGCCCCTGGTTGCGGCCACTGTTGCCGATTTCCTTCACCGCGGGACGGACGTCCGCCAAGTAGACGCATGCCGCGGTCACGGCGGCGATGCCAAAGATACCAAAGCCACCGCCGCCACCGAGGACGGAAAGGCCGCCGATCACCGCGGCGACGCCGGTCAGGGCCAGCCAGAAGGTCTTGGTGCGCTTGGATGCGGCTTCAAAGGACGAGGGTTTGTGGCGCAGGCAATCGACCAGCGCCCACAGCTCCAATGCGAAGGCAACCAGTCCCAGAATGAACCAAATCCCATTCTGGATGTATGAAATCAAAATTTTTCCGTCCACGTCCTCAAGCCTAGCGGTCAAGCGACTTGAGTGCTTGCTCTAAATCGGCCCAGAGGTCTTCGACGTTCTCGATGCCTACGCTCATCCTGACCAGGTTGTCTGGCACGCTGAGCGGCTCGGCGGTGTGCCGGCGTCGGCGTTCGATGAGGGATTCGACCCCACCCAGCGACGTCGCGGGGATCCACAACTGCAATGCACGAACGAGTTGATCCGCTGCGTCGGCACCGCTGCGGGTTCCGTCCCCGCCCAGTTGGATGCACAGGATCGAACCGAAGCCCTTCATCTGGGACTTGGCCCGTTCGTGGCCGGGGTCGTTGGGCAGTCCTGGGAAACGTACGGATTCGACACGCGGGTGGGTGCTCAGCCGCTCGGCCAACGTTGCGGCAGAAGCTTGCGAGCGCTCGATCCGGAGTGCCAGCGTGCGCAGTCCGCGGAGCGCGAGCCAGGCCTCGAAAGGACCCGCGATGCCGCCGTGGATGATGCGGTGGTGGAGGAGTTCCGCGCGCAGTTCCGGATTGGATGTCACCAAGGCGCCGAGTACGACGTCGGAGTGGCCGGCCAGGTATTTGGTCACCGAATGGAGCACGACGTCGGAGCCCAGGCTGAGGGGCTGCTGGACAAGCGGCGTGGAGAAGGTGTTGTCCGTGACCACGATGGCGCCGGCCTCACGGGCAGCGGTGGTCAGTGCCCGGACGTCGGCAATGCCGAGCATCGGGTTGGTGGGGCTTTCAATCCACAGCATGTTGGCGGGCTTTCCCTCCGCGGGGGCGAGCTGTGCCTTGACGGCGTCGGTGTCCGCGATGTCGACGGTCCGCAATTCAAGGATGCCCTTGGCCGCGAGTTCGGTGGCCATGACGAGCGATCCTGCGTAGCTGTGCGTCGGCATGACGAGGACTCCCCCGGCCGGCACGAGCGACAACGCGGAACTCACTGCGGCCAGGCCCGAGGCATAAAGCAGGCCGGGGAGCTCGGCGCCCTCCAGTTGGGCCAGCGCTTCTTCGAACGGATCCCACGTGGGGTTGGCATAGCGTCCGTAGCCGCGGTCGCCGTCGCTCAGTGCTCCTGTGCCGAAATACGTGGAGGACAGAACGATCGGCGGGTTGACGGGCTGGTCATGGCTTCGTTCGGGACGGCCTGCCGCCACCACCACAGTGTCAGGGGACAGATCTGCGGCATGTTCTCGGGAAAGACTCATTGCTCCAGCCTACGGCGCAGGGAGCGGGCGCTGGAAAGCTGTTACGACTGACCCCTCATACCGCTGAACTGCTGCAGGCGGCAGGGTGCGTCCCTCGCGCGCGGACATGCGCCGTCGTCGGGCACGGTCAGTGTTCCTCTGTACGCTTAGATCCGTGACTACGCAGCGCCTCAAGCAGGACCAGAGCCCCATGCCGGACCAGCGCCCAGGACTCTTCATCGCCTTCGAGGGCGGGGACGGGGCCGGCAAGTCCACGCAGGCCGCCCGCTTGGCTGAGGCGCTCGAGTTGCTTGGCTTTTCCGTGCTGCGCACCCGAGAGCCCGGGGGCACCCCGATCGGCGAAAAGCTGCGCTCCCTCGTGCTGGACCACGGCCACGGCACTATCGATCCCCGGACCGAGGCCCTCATGTTCGCCGCATCCCGGGCCGCCCACGCAAGCCAGGTCATCCGCCCGGCCCTGGCACAGGGTTCAGTGGTGATCACGGACCGCTATATAGATTCCTCCGTCGCCTACCAGGGTGCTGGCAGGGACCTCGGGACCGTGGATGTCAGGCGGCTCAACGAATGGGCCACCGAAGGCCTCGAGCCGGACCTGACGGTACTTCTCGACGTCCACCCCGGCGATGGCCGGGACCGCAGAACTGCCGGAGACGTTGCCGAGGACCGGCTCGAGTCGGAACCGGACGATTTCCACGCCCGGATCCGTGCGGCGTTCCTGGAGCTGGCCGAGGCTCGCCCGGAGACGTACCTCGTGCTGCCCGCCCAGGACGCCATCGAGGACCTCGCAGCCCAGATCCTCGGGCGCGTGCGGGACTTGCTCGGGAGCCGGACATGAGTGTCTGGGACGAGCTCCAGGGCCAGGCGCCCGTCGTCGCGCAATTGCGTGCGGCGGCCCAAGGCGAAGGCCTCACGCACGCATGGTTGTTCACGGGACCGCCGGGTTCAGGCCGTTCGAACGCGGCCAAGGCGTTCGCGGCGGCGTTGAACTGTGAGCAGGACGACGTCGCCCTTCGAGGCTGCGGCGAATGTGCCTCGTGCCGGACCATCCTCGGCGAGACCCACTCCGACGTGACCTTTGTCCGCACGGAGAAGGTCACCATCACCATCGAAGAAGCCCGCCAGCTGGTGTCCAAGGCCGGCGACCGGCCGGCGTCGGGCCGTTGGCGCATCATTGTGGTGGAGGACGCGGACCGGATGGCCGAGCGCACCACCAACGTACTCCTCAAGGCCATCGAGGAACCCACGCCCCGGACGATATGGATGCTGTGCGCGCCGTCGCCCGCGGATGTGCTGGTCACCATCCGCTCGCGTTGCCGCCCGGTGAGCCTCCGGATTCCGCCAGCTGCCGACGTCGCCGCCCTGTTGGTGAGGCGCGACGGCGTCGACCCCGCCATTGCGGACCGGGCCGCCCGCGCTGCCCAAAGCCACATCGGCATTGCGCGTCGGCTGGCCCGCGATCCGGAGGCCAGGGAACGACGGATGGAGACTGTCCGCTTCCCGCTGGGCCTGCGCGGCGTCACCGCTGCCGTGATGATGGCCGAAAAGCTGGTCAAGATCGCGACCGATGAGGCCAACAGCTCCAACGACGAACGCGACGCCGCCGAGAAGGTCGCCCTGCTCGCGAGCCTGGGCGCTCCGGAGTCGGGTACATTGCCGCCGTCGATGCGAAGCCAGGTGAAGCAGCTTGAGGACGACCAGAAACGGCGGGCCAAACGCTCCATCACAGATTCCCTCGACCGCACGCTGACCGATCTGCTCTCCTTCTACCGGGACGTCCTGGTCATCCAGTTGGGGAACGCCGTGGAGTTGGTCAACGTTGAACTCAGGAGTGAATTGGAGGCCTACGCGGCAGGCTCCACGCCTGAGATCACCTTGGCGCGCATGGATGCCATCAACAAGGCGCGCGTGCGGATCACCACGACCAACGTGGCACCGCTGTTGGCGGTCGAGTCCATGGCGAGCAGCCTGATTCAGCAATAGCCGGATAGTTTAGAAGTACAGCACGCTTCCCCAGCCTGAGGAGAAACGCATGACCCCCGCACGACGCCGGCCCGCCGGGTCCAGATCCAGGACACGGTTCCCATCACTGCGGCGGGCGGCAGCGGCAGTCGCTGCCACGGTCTCCGCCAGCTTGCTGCTGAGCGGTTGCGTGTTCTCCGTACCGGTGCCCAACGACGGCGCCAGCAATGGGACCGGCAGCGGCAGCGTCAGCACCCCGGACGCGTCCATCGCCGCCGCGGCTCCGGCAGGACTGGAGAGTTTCTACTCCCAAAAAGTGGACTGGACATCCTGCGAGCAGGGATTCCAGTGTGCCAACATCAAAGTACCGGTGGACTACGCCAAACCCGATGGTGACAGCATCTCCATCGCGGCGATTCGGCTCCAGGGCCAGGGCACAAAGAAAGGCTCGCTGCTGGTGAATCCCGGTGGCCCCGGCGCTTCGGGCTATGACTTCGTCAGGGATGCCGGGAAGACGCACTTCACCAGCAAGCTGAGGTCCAGTTTCGACCTGGTTGGCTTCGATCCCCGCGGCGTCAAGCGATCGGCGCCGGTGACGTGCCTCAGCGATGCCGAGCGGGACGCTTCCCGCGAGAAGGTCTACAACTACGAAACTGACCAGGGCATCGCCGCGGCGTTGGCCGACACCAAGGCCATCAATGCCAAGTGCGTGGAAAAATCCGGCCCCGCCCTGGCACATATCGACACCGCCAGCTCCGCCAAGGACATGGACATCCTCCGCGCAGTGCTGAATGACGCAAAGCTCAACTACCTGGGTTTCTCCTACGGAACCTCCCTCGGCGCCACCTATGCGTCCCTGTTCCCGAACAACGTCGGCAAGCTCGTTTTGGATGGCGCAGTTGATCCGGCCCTCAACAACGAGGACCTCACTGCGGGGCAGGCAGAGGCGTTCGAAAAGGAGCTCCGCACCTATGTGGCGGATTGCCAGGCCAAGTCCGGGTGCCCTATGACCGGCAGCGTCGATAGCGGCGTGCAGCAGATCCAGGACCTCATTGCCGACGTCGAGCAGAATCCCAAGCGCGCCAAGGACGGCCGGCTGGTCACCGGGGCGACGTTTGTCAGCGGTATTTTCACCCCGCTCTACGACAACGAATCGTGGCCTGTCCTGACCCAGGCCCTGGTGGCCGCGTTCAAGGGCGACGTGTCGCTCATGCTTCGGATTGCCGACTTCGGCGCAGACCGGGACCCGAACGGCACCTATACTTCGAACACCCAGTTCGCGTTCAACGCCATCAACTGCCTTGACTACCCCATGGTCACGGACACGGCCGGGATGCGTTCCGAAGAAGCCCGGTTGAAGCAGCTCTCCCCCACCTTCGGCTACTACTTCGCCTACGGCGGCATCAACTGCAAGGACTGGCCCTACAAGCCGGTGCACACTCCGGCCCCCGTCAAGTACACGGGCGCGGCGCCGGTCGTGGTTGTTGGCACCACCGGGGACCCCGCGACGCCAGTCGCCTGGGCTGGTTCATTGCGGAAACAACTCGGCAACGCTTCCCTTGTGACGTGGAGGGGCGAAGGCCACACCGCCTACGGCCGCTCCAACCAATGCGTGTCCGACGCCGTCGACAACTACTTCGTGGACGGAAGGGTGCCCTCAGACGGGACTATGTGCTGAGCTTGGCGGTTCCGTTGTGGGCGGTTCGCCCGCAACGGTGGTCATTTGTTGAGGCGTAGCCCGGAATGGTGGGCCGGATGGCGGCCTGCACTTTTGCGCGGGCCCCAGCAGCGTAGGTGGCGGAATGACGGCTCCCGCGTAGCGGACACCAGACCAAAAGTGGTAGCTCGTTGAGGACCCTGCGTCAGAGCCTTGCGGCGCGGGGCTCAAGCAGTGCGGGAAGGTCCTTGACTGAGGGCACGACGGCGGTGGCGCCGGCCGCGCGCAAAGCCGCCTCGGAATGGAAGCCAGTGAGCACGCCCACCACGGCGGAGGCGCCGGAGCGAAGGCCGGACAACATATCCGAGCTCGTGTCCCCCACCACGACGACCTCGCGGACATCATCCAGGTCGAGGGCCAACACAGCCGTGAGAATCATGTCCGGGTAAGGGCGCCCGCGGCCGGCGTCGGCGGGGCACAGGCTGAGATCGGCCTTCCCCATCCAACCCAAGGACTCAAGCACGATGTTCTGGGTGTGCCGGCCAAAGCCCGTAGCCAGGCAAACTTTCACGCCGGAGTCCCGCATCCAGTCGATGGTCTCCTCGGCGCCTGGAATAGCCCGGACGCCGCCGTCGGCAATCAGATCGTCGTAGGCCCGTTCAAAGGCCTTATTGGCGCTCTCGGCGCGTTGGGCTTCTTCAAAAAGTTGGCTGAAAACCGTCAACTTCGAAAAGCCCATGGTGTCCCGGGCGTAGCCGAGCATGCTTTCGAAGCGGGGCGAACCAGGCTCGACGCCGGTCTCCTGCAGGGCGAAGGACATCGCACGCTCGGTACGGCCATCGTCGGTAATCGTGGTGCCCACCATGTCCAAGACAGCAAGCCGGAGCCGCTGCGCACGATGTGCCCCGGCGTCGTCCGCGTTGATCCTCTTGCTGCTGTCCATGCTCATGGCGCCCCTTCGCTGGTTGATGACCGAAATCGTCCGGCCACGTTAGTCCGCCCAGCTTGCCCCCGGTCCGCGACGACGGCCTGAACCCGGCGCGACGAGCGGGTGAATTCCGCAACAACGGGGCCGCGGGAGCTCCGCCCGGGCCGTTTTGACCCGGACGAGGTGACTCTATTACAGTTGTATCTTGCGTGATTCAGCCGGTACCCGGACGATAACGCGGTGCTTCCTTAGCTCAGTCGGTAGAGCGTTTCACTCGTAATGAAAAGGTCATCAGTTCGATTCTGATAGGAAGCTCGAAAAGCCCCGCCATTCCATAGGAATGAGCGGGGCTTCCTTTTTTGGTTCACGGCTGCTTTCACGACCCGGGCACGAGTGCCTTGGCTCGCAACGGTAGGCTGCCCGGCGCGCCGGGCGCTGCGAAGTTCAGGCAACAGGATAGAAAAGATGGGCGGGAGCTACCGGCTTCCGCTCGTCTTTCCTCGTTCTGTGGGACAGACTTCCGAGCTCCCGAACACCTGAGGATCATGAACTTCCGCAATCGCCTCGCCCTGCCCACCGCATTCCTTTTTGCCGCATTGACCCTCGCCGGATGTCAGCAGGGAACCCACCCCGCCGAAGCGATGACCAAGGCCGCGTCACCGGCAGTTCCTCAGGCCGTTGCAGCCGTTCCCGGTGGTGCGGCGGCTGCAGCCGTGAAGTCCATCCACTCCCCCGGCGTCGTCGCTGCCGACGAGCAGCTTGCCGCAGGACAGTGCTCCGCCAAAGTGGTCGACGCCGCCAGCGGCGCGTACCTGCCGGACCCGGCCTGCACTCCGGGGGCCGCAGATCCAGCGGTTACCCAGGAGAACATCGACTCGACGATTTGCATGAGCGGCTATACGGCCACGGTGCGCCCGCCCGCTTCGAATACCGACAAGGTGAAGGCCGAGAGCCTGCGCGAATACGGCCAGACCGCTGTGAAGACCACGGAATACGACCATCTCATCAGTCTTGAGCTCGGCGGCACTAACTCCGTGTCGAATCTGTGGCCTGAGCCGAACAAGGCGAGCGCCACGGGCACCACGAACCCGAAAGACGCGGTGGAGAACACCCTGCACAAGGCCGTCTGCACTCATAGGGTCACCCTGTCAGCTGCCCAGAATGCGATCGCCCACAACTGGGTCACCGCGCTCAAAAACCTCGGTTTGTAGCGGCGCAAACCGCTGGCTCCGACGATCAGGGTAAGCAGCTGGGGTATAGTCACCCCATGCTCTGCATGCGTCGATTTACTTGCCCCCGACCGGGTTCCGGTCGCGAGGGCTCTGAGGCGCGCGCCTAGGTCCTGGCGCCGGATTTGAGTCGGGGGTGGAACCCGCCGCTCAAATCCGATCATAAGGACCCGCAATGCCCGCTTATCTCAGTCCCTCCGAACTCAACAACGCTTTGACCATCCGGGATCTCTCAAATCCGGACGGCGGGCCTCATGCAATGCAGACACTCTTGCAAGGAGCAATCGACGCGTTCGGCGGCAAATGGGGTGTGCCTGAACGGATCGTTCGGCACAGCCCGCTGGTGAGCGTGGCGGACAACTACGACCGCCTGGGGTTCAACGAATCGGATGTCACTCGGGATAAAAGATACTCCCGCTACGTTAGTCCGACGGTGATGCTCCGCAGCCATACCTCGGCTTCCATCCCCTCTCTGCTGCGGGCACTGGATCCAGACGAATCCATCGACGAGCTCTGGACCATTCCCGGTCTTGTCTACCGGCGCGATTCCATAGACCGCACCCACGTCGGTACTCCACACCAGGTCGACTTGTGGCGCGTCAGCTCCCGGGAAACCCTCGACGCCGGTGACTTGAAGGAAATGATTGCCTCCCTCGTGCAAGCGGTCATTCCAGGGGCGCAGTGGCGAGCAATTCCGGCAGTTCACCCCTACACCAGGGAGGGCTTGCAGCTCGATGTACTCATGGACGGGGAATGGCTCGAACTCGCGGAGTGCGGGCTCATGGCCTCGCATCTGTTCTCCGAGGCCGGCCTGGATCACGCAAGGTGGTCGGGACTGGCTCTGGGGATGGGTTTGGACCGGGCCCTGATGCTCCGCAAAGGCATCCCGGACATCAGATTGCTCAGGTCGACCGACAAGAGAATCGAACAGCAGATGCTTGACCTGTCCCAATGGAAACCGGTCTCGCAGATGCCCTCAATCTGCAGAGACATTTCTATCGTCATTCCCGCGGATTTGGATGCCGAATTGCTCGGAGACCGGGTGCGGACAGCCTTGGGCAAGCAAGCCGAAGACCTGGAAAGCGTCGAACTCCTGGCTCTGACTTCCTATGAAGAGCTTCCCGCGTCAGCGCGGGAACGGCTCCGCATTCGCAACGGACAGGCCAACGCCCTGATACGTCTCGTGCTTCGTCCCCTCACCCGAACCATGACAGATCCACAGGCCAACCACATCCGCGACGATGTGTACCTTGCCCTGCACGAGGGGCCGGTCAAGGAGCTCATCGCCGGATAGAGCATGCGCGGCCTCGGTCGACGACGATCACCCTTCTCTGGAATCCGACATGCCCGATGATGCCCGGACTATTAGTGGCGAGGACATGGACATCGGCGCAAGATGCGCAATCGGGTCCGGGACCCGCTGACAGGGAAGCCTCATCGGCGATGTTGCCTGGATGTGGGACGAGGCGGACAATACCGGCAGGAGGTTAGATGCCATGTCTGACACGCTCGACGACGACCGGCGGGCCGCGGACTTCGTCCTCGTCCCGGATGTTGTGGGGGAACGCTTCCTCAAAGCCCGGGAGATCGCAGGGGCCGCTGGCCTGACCTTGGCGAATCCGGACCCGGATGGGCCGCCGATCAGTGAGCTAGCGTGGCGACGAAACACAACCGTTCAGGCCCAGTCTCCTGATCCAGGGAGCCTGCTGTACCGGTACGATTCCCTCCGGGTTTGGTTGCGATCGGATCTGGAGCCGGACATGGCCCGCAAGCCCGACAGCCCGCCACCCTCGGTGGACTCGGCTCATGCAGTTCCGGAAGTCGCGCCTCGATTAGTCGAACTCGCCGGCGAGCAACCGACCGGCGAAGCCGGCGAGTAATAGGCTCCTCCTGCCCCGCTCCCCTACAAAGTGGGCTGGCACTTTCCTTGACCAAGGAGGGAGAGCCCGGTGAGGTCGCCGGCGCCGAACGAAACCACTCCTGGGGTCTCCGAGGGATTCATGATCTGGCTAGGGTCGTTGACATGGTCCAGGCCAACCACGTGACCGAGCTCGTGCTCGATCACGGCCCTCACCTGGTCAGTTCCTATTTCCGCGGACATCCGTTGTAGCGCAGGACCGTTCAGTTCCACCTGCCCGCTGACGTAGGTGAAGCCGGTATTCCCAAAGCTGACAGCTTCGCTGCCTCCAAGTCCCGTCACAGTTTCCCCTTGTGCGGGATTCGTGAATTTCGGTTGTTCGGCGTGGGTCTCCCACGCGATGAGCACAGGGGCCCAACGGTCCCCGTAACGATCCTTCTGATATGACCGATGGTCCGCGGACGGCACCTCTGTGGTGTCGCCGTCGTTGACGAAGGTAAGTCCAGTTGCGTGGGAGATCGCAGTGATAGCTTCCTGGATGAGCTCAGGGCCGACGGCGGGTGAGTTGTCGGGGCGGGTGACGTAATGGATCGCCCGGCACGGATCATAGGTGACCGGGCTGCCGTCCTCGCGCTTCTGTAGGAAAGCGTACGACTTGCTGGTCACGGTCAGGGGTGCGGGCCGCCCGAGCGGGCCCGGGTTTTCCCCGACACCCGCTGGCGGATGATCCTTTGCCTGGAGTGCCGCCGCGCCGGATGCAGGGCCACCTGGTGTCAAAGGTCCCATCGCACCCGGATTGGCAGCGCCGGTTAGTCCACCAAGTCCGTTCAGTCCGGGCACAAAGGGGCCTACGAAATAGAGCCCGGCCAGAAGCACAACAATCCCGGCGACGATCGAAACAGCTCTGGCAACCCGCCGCAGTTTTTTAGGTCGCGGGGTAGGATCAGCTGCTTCGCGCCAGGCAGTCGGAGTCGGCGTACGCTCTTCCAGCATTTCTTCGAGCTTCCACAGCGGAATACGTTCCGGCACTTTCCGTGGCCCAGATGCCGAGCCGCCGGTGACCTCCCCGAAGATGCCTTCGTTGTCCCTCGAATCCCCCATCGTCAGAGTTTATCCCCAGCCACGAACAGACATCCCACGTTCCGGACCACATCAATGAACCCTCAGCGCTCCCCTCTGGGCAACGCGGGGTCACTTACGGCCCATTTGGTGCCGCTGAATGGGCCGTAAGTGACCCCGCGTTGCGAGATCCTGCCCGATACACGCAAGAAGGCCCCGCACCTGTTTTGGTGCGAGGTCTTCCCGTTGAGAAATTCCGCGAGTTGTGAAACTGCAGCAGTTAAGGAACTATGCGAAGTCCGAGACTGCCGGATCCGGTCCGATGCGGCCTTCGGCGCCTCGGTCCAGGCCGTTGATGGCTTCGATGTCGGCCTCTTCCAAGGTGACGCCAAGCGCTGCGAAGTTCTCCTGGATCCGGGACTCGGTCACGGACTTGGGGATCACGACGTTGCCGATCGCCAGATGCCAGGCGATAACCACCTGCGCCGGGGTGGCACCGTGCTTGGCAGCAATCTGGGCGATAGTGGCGTTCTCAAGGAGCTCGCCGCCCTGGCCCAGTGGCGACCAGGCCTGCGTCAAGATGCCCCGTGCCGTGGCGAACTCACGGAGTTCGGACTGGTTGAAGAACGGATGCAGTTCGATCTGGTGGATGGCCGGAACAACGCCGGTCTCCTCGATCAGGCGCTGCAGGCCTTCCTTGCTGAAGTTGGAGACGCCGATGGACTTGATGCGTCCGCGCTTCTGGAGCTCAATGAGAGCCTTCCAGGTGTCCACGAACTTGTCCTGCTTAGGCTGCATCCAGTGGATCAGGTACAGGTCGAGGGTTTCTAGGCCGAGGCGGTTCAAGGACTCTTCGAAAGCCGCGAGCGTGGACTCGTAGCCTTGGTCCGCGTTCCACAGCTTGGTGGTGATGAAGATTTCCTCGGGCTTGAGGCCGGAAGATGCGATGGCGCGTCCGACGCCCGCCTCGTTGCCGTAGATCTTGGCGGTATCGATGTGGCGGTAGCCGGCGTCGAAGGCCTGACGCACCACCTTTTCGGCTACATCGTCCTCAACCTGCCACACCCCGTAGCCGAGCTGGGGAATGGAGTTGCCGTCGTTAAAAGTAAGGTTCGGTGACGAAGTCATGGCTTCCATCCTGCCAGCGCGCACACGCAGCGGCTACGGATTCCGGCGCCTCTAAGCTAGGCGCTTAATAGTTGTTATGTGGGAATAGACGCGTCTGCACCTAACTCCCCCGAACGCTTACGCGCCAGCTTTCGTGCTCAGTAGCCGTTCGGCTTCTTCTACATGCTCGTAAACGGCTTCGGCGCGTCGTCGCACCGAAACCGCTCCCACAGGAACGGGCCCGACGGCGAGACGTAGCATCGCGGCCGCCTCCGCCGTTGTGGCAAGAGAGTTTCCCGCTTTGGACAGCGCACGATGGACACCTGCGAGCGATCCGGGAATATCCAGCCCATCACTGGGCGAACGGAGCTGCGCCTCCACGCAGACCGCACGAACCCTGGACGACAAGTCCGCCAGCTCGTTGGCAATGACTACGAGTTCGCCGTAGAGCTGCTCGTCTTCGACGCCTTCGAGCACTTGGTGGTACCGATCCAGGCCGCGGTGAAAACGGTCGTGGGCACGCCGCCACAATCCTTTGCCAAGTTCAGCGTCATCCTTCCGCCCTTGCCGGACGGCCCCAAAGAATCCCAACCCGGTGCTCAGAGGTACTGGCCCGGGTGGCGGTCCGGATCTTCAACTCGGGCAGGTTTGCCGGGTTCGGCTTCCTTGCCGGGAAGGTGGGCACGCTGAGGCTCACCGTTCTCGCCAATAACGACTCCCGGGGCGATCATGGTTCCGGGCGGGAGCTGGCGAAGCTGCAACTGGGCAACAGCGTGCTCCCGGGCTGCTTGCTGGGCTGCAATGGCGGTCTGGATTCCATGGAACAAGCCCTCGAGCCAACCGACAAGCTGCGCCTGCGCGATCCGGAGCTCAGCGTCGGAGGGGGTTGCGTTTTCAGGGAACGGGAGGCTGATGCGTTCCAGCTCTTCCACGAGTTCCGGGGCGAGGCCCTCTTCCAACTCTTTGATGGAGCGTTCGTGGATTTCGGCAAGGCGTCCGCGCGCTGCCTCGTCCAAGGGAGCGCTCTTCACTTCTTCGAGGAGCTGGCGGATCATGGTGCCGATCCGCATGACCTTGGCGGGTTCGTCGACGAGGTCCTGCAGGGTGGTGCCCTTCTTGGCGCCAGGCTTCCCATTGGCCTTGGGACCCGCTTCCGATGTGCTCTGTGCCGTGCCAGCGTCCAAGGTTGTGCCCTCCACCGGGATGTCGTCAAAACTCTCGCCACTGGGTTGAGTGTCGTCCTGATCGCTCATGCGTTCATACTCTCATGGGCCGCAACTCAGCCCAGTGCCTTGACGAGTATTTCGCCTTCGTCCTTAGCGAAACCACATTTTTCATAGAAGCCCGTGGCATAGAGGTTGGCGGGGACCCAGACCTCTTCCATTCCGTGTTCCCGCATCCATTCCTCCATGACAGCCAAGAGGGACCGGCCGACACCGCGGCGGCGCCACTCGATATGAGTTCCCATTTCCATGAGGAGCAGTTCGGCCCAAGGTCCGGCATTGCGACGGCGCTGAATGCAGCAGTGGAGGAATCCCACGATCCCGCCACCGAGCTCAGCCAGCCAAAACAGAACGGTGGGGTCGCCCAAAAAGGAGCGGGCGGCGTCGTACGTCAATGCGCCCGACGGTGCGACGGACGGATCCTCGTCGAACACGTTATCCGTCTCCGCCAGGCGGATCAGCGCGTCGGCGTCGTCCGGGCCGATCAGCCGGATCCGAACGTCGGCATTCGTCAAGGTTTCGATGTCAGCACCTCCCCTGCGGAGCAGTCTATGCGGTGGTTGTCCCGTTACCACGGACGGTTCCGATCATGCCGTTGCTGGAGCCATTGGCCTGCTGCACCAGCCTGGCTTCGCAGAGATCAAGCCAACGGGCCTCCGCCTCGGCATGGAAGATCAGGGAGTCCAGGACGAGCAGCCTGGCCGTGTCCGTCACTCGTTGGTTGGCGGCCACGTCCTTGCGGTCCTGGGTATAGTCCTGCAGTTCGCGCAGGGAAATCTCACGTTGGGCCTGGATGAGTGCGGGGACGTCGGTGCCCGCCGTCGTGACGGCCAGCGCCAGCTTGAGGGCCAATTCGTTCCTCGGCGGCGCTCCACGATCCACTGCGGTTGAGAACCATCGGCGGATCTCTTCAGCCCCGGCGTCGGTGATGCTGAAAAGCACGTGGCCGCGGCCGTCGTCGCCCTCTTTGCGGACCAAAGCGTCGCGCTCCAGCCGGTTCAGGGTGGTGTACACCTGCCCGATGTTCAGCGGCCAGACGGCTCCTGTGCGTTCCTCGAACGCCGCCCGCAATTGGTAGCCGTAGCGTGGCTGCTCCTGAAGCAATGCCAGGATGCTGTACCGGATGGACATCGCTCTCCTTCGTACTGCCGGTTTGGCGGGCGCCGCTAGAGCAGTAGCAGGACTTTGCCCATGTGTTCGCCGGAATCGAAGTACGCGTGGGCTTCGCGGACCTGCTCCAAGGGGAACGACTTGGCCACGAACGGCTTGATTCGGCCGTCGGCCAGCATCGGCCAAACCGACTCGCGGACTGCGTTCATGATGACGCCCTTCTCAGCGACCGGACGCGGACGCAGCGCTGTGCCGATGATCGCCGCGCGTTTGCTGACCAACTGGCCGAGGTTGAGTTCGCCCTTCACGCCGCCTTGCAGTCCGATGACCACCAGCCGGCCGTAGTCCGCGAGTGCTTCCACGTTTTGCTGCAGGTATTTGGCACCCACGACGTCGAGAATCACGTCCGCGCCTTTGCCGCCGTTTTGTGCCTTGAGGCTTTCGGCGAAATCTTCTTCCGTGTAATTGATGGCGATGTCGGCTCCGAGGAAGGCTTTCGCGGTTCCGACCTTTTCGGCCGTTCCTGCCGTCGTCGCGACCGTGGCACCGTACGCTTTGGCGAGTTGGATAGCCATGGTGCCGATGCCGCCAGTGGCGCCATGGATCAATACCGTCTCACCCGCGTGCAGCTGTGCAGTCATGATGAGGTTCGAGTACACCGTGGCGGCTACCTCAGGCAATGACGCCGCGGTGACCAGGTCCACGCCGTCGGGCAATCGCAAAACCTGCTCCGCCGGGACGGCAACCTGTTGCGCGTAGCCGCCACCCGAAAGCAGGGCAACTACCTTGTCGCCCACGGAAAACGGCTTGCTCACCTCGGGTCCGAACGCCGCAATCCTGCCGGAGACCTCAAGGCCCGGAATTTCGGATGCACCCGGTGGTGGCGGGTAGAACCCGCGGCGCTGCTGAACATCCGCCCTGTTGAGACCGGCGGCGACGACGTCGATGAGAACCTCGCCGGGTCCGGGAACCGGAGCGGGGACGTCACGGATTTCCAGAACCTCGGGCCCGCCCGGTTCGGAGATGTAGACGGCTTTCATAGAGTGCTCCCGATCCCTCGCTCAGTGCAGTTGGCCTTTTCAGACACCTTAACCGCGTTAATCGCGGCGGCAGGTTTTTGGCGCAGCCAACTCCCTATGAAACACTACTAGGCAGGGAAGGTTGTCCGAGCGGCCTAAGGAGCTGGTCTTGAAAACCAGTGTGCGGTAACCCCGCACCAAGGGTTCAAATCCCTTACCTTCCGCGTGGCGCGTCTTGAGGCGCGAACTGGCAGCAGATGCCCACAGAATCGCTTCTTGTGGGCATCTGCTGCTTTTTCGACGACGCTAGCCTGTTCAGTAGCTGCGGTCGCCGAATCGGCGCTGCACGTCGAGTAGGAACTTGAGCCCGCCGTCAGACGGGGCAGCGACACCGGGGCGCCCCGGCTACGGCCTAGACGGCTACTTCGACGTATCCGTCCACGAGGCGGGTGGCGTAGCTTGCGAGCCGCAGTTCGGGGTTAGTGAAGCATTCGCCCGTTTCAAGGTCGTAGACCTCTTTGTGAAGCGGCGAGGCGATGGTGGGACGGCTGCCCCGGGAACCGACGATTCCCCGCGCCATGACGTTGGAGAGAGTTGCCGGGTCCTGTTGGGACACCGCCAAGACCTCGTCCGGCGTGGTGCGGAACAGCGCTACTTGCTTGCCTCCGACCAAGGCAGCTTCGCCCCAGGCCGGTTCGAGCTCGTCGATGGCGCAGACTCGGTGCCAACCGGACGCGGTCGGTGCACTCAGCTGTTCTTGGTTTTCCCGATCCAGAATTACGGTCATTTCAGCCCCTATCGCTTAGCCTGCCGGTCCGGCGGATCCAATTCCGCCATCCGGCACGGGCCGTTTGTGGCCACAACTTCACGGTAGGCCCGCCATGTTTCGCCGGAATGCAATCAATGTGTCCTGCTCGTAAAGGAGACCTCACATCGCCGCAATCCTCACCGTGATGCCGAAGTTAAGCCCCCGAAACAAAGGGGAAACTGACGCGAAACTGCGTGTCTTTAGTCTGAAGTGACAAGTCGCGGATGACGGTTCTGCGGCACATGCGAAAGGCCGCCAGTGACCGGACATACTTCCCCTTCAGAGAACCCGCGCCGCATTGTTGTCGCGGGCGGGGGCCCTGCGGCCCACCGTTTTGCCGATGCCATGCATACCCGCGGTCTCGAGGGCTGGCACGTCACGGTCCTGACCGAGGAAGCGCATCTTCCCTATGACCGGGTCACGCTGAGCAAGGCACTCATCGAGGTGGACTACGACCTCACCCTCGGGCATGCGTCGATGTGGGAGCACGATGCGCTGGAGCTGCGCACGGGCGAGCGGGTCGTCAAGATCAATCCCGAAGCCAAGTCCGTGGAAACCGCGGCCGGCAACAGCTACGAATACGACGCCCTCGTGGTCGCAACGGGTTCGAATGCCGCCCGCCTGCCCATCCCGGGCGCCGAGCACACACATGTCTACCGCACGCTCGAAGACGTGTGGGCCATCAACAAGGCGATCACCGAACTTACCGAGAAACTGGGGCGCAAGATCAACGCCGTCACTATCGGCGGCGGGCTCCTCGGCCTCGAATCAGCCGCCGGGACTGAGCGGCTGGGCGCCACCCCGATCGTCATCGACGGCGCGCCATGGCTGATGGCCACCCAGCTCGACGAAGGCGCTGGCCAGGCAATGGGCCGCCTCATCAAGGACAAGGGCTTCGAAATCCACGGCGGCGTGTTCCCCTCGGAAGTATTGTCCGACGACGACGGCCAGGTCACCGGTGTCCTCATGGCTGACGGCCGCATCATCGACGCCGACATCGTGATCGTCGCGATCGGGGTCAGGCCGCGCGATGAGCTCTTTCGCGCAGCGGAGGGCGAGGAACAGGTCTTCACGCTTGGCCAGCGCGGTGGCGTTGTCATTTCCGACGGTTGCGAGACCGAGATCCCCGGCATCTTCGCGATCGGTGAGGTGGCGAACTTCGGCGGGATGTGCCTGGGGCTCGTGGCTCCGGCGAACACGATGGCCGAGATCGTCGCCGACCGCCTGCACGGCGGGCAAGCGACCTTCCCCGGTTTCGACACGGCCACCAAGCTCAAGCTTTCCGGCGTGGATGTGGCCAGCTTCGGCGACGCCTTCGCCAAGACCGAGCATTCCCTGGAAATCGTTTACGCGGATCCGGCCCGGGGCGTCTACCAGAAGATCGTCACCACCGACGACGCCAAGACCCTGCTCGGCGGGATCTTCGTCGGCGACGCCACACCGTACATGAGCCTGCGCCCCCTGCTCGGCCGGGAACTGCCCGCCGAACCCGGCGCCTACCTCACCGCTGCCGGCGGCGGGGACGCCCCCGAGACCGAACTGCCGGATGACGCGATCCTGTGCTCCTGCAACAACGTGGCCGCCGGGTCTATCCGGGCCGCCGTCAACGCGTGCGGGACGTGCGAAGGCAAGGAGCCGGTCCAGGACGTTCCAGGCCTCAAGGCCTGCACCCGGGCCGGAACGCAGTGCGGCTCCTGCGTGCCGATGATCAAGAAGCTCCTCGAAGGGGAACTGAAGAAGTCCGGCATCGAGGTCTCCAAGGCCCTGTGCGAGCACTTCGAGCTCTCCCGCCAGGAGCTTTTCGACGCGATCCGTGTGCTGGAACTGACCTCCTTCGAGGACATCCTGGGCAAATACGGCACCGGCGCGGGCTGCGATATCTGCAAACCCACCATCGCCTCGATCCTCGCGTCGCAGCATTCCGCGTACGTGCTCGACGCCGGCCGCGGCACCCTGCAGGACACCAACGACCGCGCCCTGGCCAATATGCAAAAGGACGGCACCTACTCCGTGGTCCCCCGCATCCCGGGCGGGGAGATTACGCCCGACAAGCTCGTGGTCATCGGCACGATCGCCAAGAAGTACGGCCTGTATACGAAGATCACCGGCGGGCAGCGCATCGACATGTTCGGCGCCCGCCTCGAACAACTCCCGGACATCTGGGGCGAGCTCATTGACGCAGGCATGGAGTCCGGTCAGGCGTACGGCAAGAGCCTGCGCACCGTGAAATCCTGCGTGGGATCCACCTGGTGCCGCTTCGGTGTGCTCGACTCTGTTTCCATGGCCATCAACTTGGAACTGCGCTACCGCGGCCTGCGCAGCCCGCACAAACTCAAAATGGGCGTGTCCGGCTGCGCCCGCGAATGCGCAGAAGCCCGCGGCAAGGACGTCGGCGTGATCGCCACTTCGGAAGGCTGGAACCTGTACGTCGGCGGCAACGGCGGCTTCCTGCCCGCCCACGCCCAGCTCCTCGCCGGCGGCTTGGACGACGAGACCCTGGTGAAGTACATCGACCGCTACTTCATGTACTACATCCGTACCGCCGACCGCCTCCAGCGCACCGCCCACTGGCAGACGGAACTCGACGGCGGCCTTGAGCACGTGCGCCAGGTGGTAGTCGAGGACTCGCTCGGCATCGCCGACGAGCTCGAGGCCGCTATGGCCAAGCACGTCGAGTCCTACGAGGACGAGTGGGCCGCGACCCTCAAGGACCCCGAACGGCTCCGCCGCTTCCGTTCCTTCGTCAACGCCCCCGAACAGGAAGACGAGGCCATAGTCTTCGTCCCCGAACGCGGCCAGATCCGTCCGGCCACCAACGAAGAAAAGAGTGCCGTCTTGATTTCTTCCGCCAGCATCCCGGTCCGCGGGAAGGAATAAGACGCACCTCGACGGCGGGCTACGGCGACGGCGAGTGGTCGCCGCGGGCTCCGACCACGCCGCCCCGTAGCTCGCCGTCGGCGTTTTCCAGAAGGGCGCTCAGGCGCTCGACCTGCTCAGCCAGCCGGCGAATCTCCTGCTTCATGGGCTCCTCGGCGACCGTTGCGGCCGCCGCAGCTCCGGAGGAGACCTGTTCAACAAGCCACGAGGCAACCGAAGCGGTCACGACGCCCAAGACAGCGATTCCACAGACCATCAAGCCTCCGGCAACGCAGCGGCCCACGACCGTCACCGGGTAGTGGTCCCCGTAGCCAACGGTGGTGATGGTGACCATCGCCCACCAGATGGCATCGCCAAAGTTGGTGATGTTGGCGCCCGCGGCGTTCTCCTCCGCATCAAGCACGGCGAGCGCACCACAGTACGTCAGGAGGGCCGCGGACCCGAGAACAAAAGTGAGGATGCGGCCCCGCATGGCGTTCCCGGCGGTGCGATGAAGCAGCTTCAGCAGTGTTACGAGCCGCAACAACCTCAAGGGCCTGAGGACCGGGAGGGCCAGTATCAGCAATTCGTGCAGGTTCCGCACGAACCACTGCGCGCGACGCCGCGCCAAGACGAGGCACATCGCGTAGTCCACGGCTACCCTAATAGCCGTGTTCACCTGCTGGCACACGGCTGCCTCCCAGCAAACGTTCATCTCCCAGTAACCGGCGCTGGCTAGGATCGAGCCCATGATTAATATGATCCAGGCCATCGTTATGGGCCTGCTGCAGGGAATCACCGAGCTCTTCCCGATTTCCAGCCTCGGCCACAGCGTCATCCTTCCCAAACTCTTCGGTTGGGGCCTGGACCAGAAGGCACCGGAATTCCTGAACTTCCTCATTGCCACCCACTTGGCTACAGCAATTGTGCTGTTCTTCTTCTTCCTCCGGGACTGGATTGAAATCGCCAAAGGTCTTGGCCGTTCCATCCGGGACAGGAAGATCGCTCCGTCAGACACGTATGCGAAGCTCGGCTGGCTCCTTGTGGTTGGAACCGTGCCTGCCGGAATTATCGGCTTGGTCCTGGAAAAGCCCATTCGAAATCTCTTCGGTTCCCCGCTGATCGCAGCCGCCTTCCTGGTGGTCAACGGTCTCGTCCTTTTCGGGGCCGAACGCCTGCGGACAAGGGATAGCCGCCGTGCCGCGGAGCAGCCGGCCACCGCAACGGCTTCCGACGCCGAAATCGCCACCTTGCCGTGGAAACGCGCCTTGGCAATCGGAACCGCCCAGGCAGCCGCCCTGATCCCCGGCATCTCCCGCTCCGGCTCGTCAATGGCCGGCGGCCTGCTGTCCGGTCTGAACAACGAGAACGCCGCGCGCTTCAGCTTCTTGCTCGCCACGCCGATCATCGGCGCCGCAGCCGTGCTCAAGCTGCCTGACCTCTTCACCCCGGCCATGGCCGACGAACGTGGCGTGTTCCTGGTGGGGGCACTGTGCGCCGGTGTCGCCGCGTGGTTCGCCACCAAGTTCCTGCTTCGCTTCTTCGAGACCCGGACGCTGACTCCCTTCGCGATCTACTCGGTGGTCGGCGGAGCGATCTACTTCATCCTGATGCTCTTCATGGGCTAAGTTCCGCCGAAGGCCTCGAGCGAAGGCATTGAAACTGTCAGAGGCCCCGCATAGGGTTTTGTCTGTCTCCACCACCCACTCATGAAACCGTGGAACAACCGCGGTAACGACACAGGAGCAAACATGCCCACGCCTGACATCACCCCCGGTTCACCGTGCTGGATCGACCTGATGACCTCGGACCCGGAGAAGGCAAAGTCCTTCTACAACACGCTCTTCGGCTGGACCTACGAGACCGGCGACCAGGAAAAGTACGGCGGCTACATCACGGCCTCGAAGGACGGCAAAATGGTGGCCGGGATCATGCAGAAGCAGGAAGACATGGGCCAGATGCCCGATGTCTGGTCCACCTACCTGCGCACTGACGACATCAAGGCCACCACCGAAGCGGCCCTCGCCAACGGAGGCCAGGTCTACATGGAACCCATGGAAGTGCCGGACCAGGGAACCATGGCGATGTACGCGGATTCGTCCGGAGCGGCCATCGGTGCCTGGCAGTTCGGCGAGATGAAGGGCTATCAGCTGGCTGCCGAAACAGGCGCACCCGCCTGGCACGAGCTCTTCGCCAAGGAGTACGACTCCGCCGTTTCCTTCTACCAGAACGTCTTCGGTTGGGAAACCACCGTCGTGGGCGATACCCCGGAGTTCCGTTACACCACGCTCGGGGCGGGCGATGACTCCAAGGCAGGCATCATGGATGCCTCCGGTTTCCTCCCGGCCGAGGTGCCGTCCTACTGGGGCGTCTACTTCGCGGTGGACAAGGTCGATGCCACGATCGAGCAGGCCGTCTCCTTGGGCGCTACCGTGATCCAGGCGGCTGAAGACACCCCCTACGGGCGGATGGCCACCCTGACCGACCCCACGGGTGCGATCTTCAAGCTCATCGAAAACCAGGCTGCCTAGGGCCCACCAGCTAGGCGCAGCCCACCACCCACCAGAGAGCATGCTCTCCCCCGGCCCCGGTGAGTGGACATATCAGGTTTGTGTCCACTCGCCGGTACGGGCGGAGAGCATGCTCATTTTTATTGGTGGAACATGCTCATTTTTGGAGGGGAAGGCCGAGCATGTCCCTGGCGATTTCATCGGCGTCGCGGAGGGTCCGTTGGCCACTCCGATAGCCGCGACCATCGGAAGGCCGGGCTTCAGCGGCAATGGCCGTCCCCCACTGGGTCGAAGAAAGCTGCAGGCCAAGGGCGTACATTCCCGGAGTCACGGAACCGTTGGCGCCCACCAAACGGTAGGGATGCGGCTGGACGTCCAAGCCGGAGGTCTGCACCGGCGTTCCCTCGGCAGTCATCATTACCTTGGGCCGCACCAAGCCGTCGGCGAGCAACTGCCGCAGGAGCGGAGAAACACTCACGCCCACCCGGTTCGCCGGGGACATGGCCTCAATCAGCGTCCTGGCTTCCGCGGCGTCGTCGTGCACCCATGCGGACACCGCGCGGAAGACGCGCTGGGAACGGTCAACACTGAATCGAGGATCCGGGCCCACGAAACTTACGACGCCGGCACGCGCCAAAGCGGTCAGCTGTTCGGCGCGCAGGGCCGGAGGACCGCTCGCGAGTCCCTCAACGAAGGATTCGAACCAGCCCCGGAGCTCACCGACCCACGACTCGTCCGTGATGCCGCCGTCGGCCACGGCGCTCTTCAGGATGGCCCGTCCGGTATGCAAGGCACCGATCGCCATCTTCACTGGATCTGCTTCTCCGAGCGCGGAGCGGCGGGCGTCGTCGTCCAAATAGTCGACGACGGCGGCGTCGAGTTCCTTCCTGGACGCGAAGGAATGTCCGGCCAAAGGCGCGGCGAGTCCCAGCAGGTCAAGGCGGCGCGACGCTGCGACATGGGTGGAGACCAACTCCCCGACCTGGTTTTCCCATCGCCCGGTGGCATGCGCGTGGGGCTGCAACAAGTCTTCGAGGGCGGCCAGGAATTCCGTCGCATCAGACACGGCCACGGGTTCGGCTACGACCAGCGTTGAATAGTATGCCCACAACGCATCCCGATGCAGGAGGGGCCAAAGATCGTGGTCGAAGCCAGGTTGGATGCCCGCCGCGGCGAAGCGTTCCACCGCGCCCTCCGTCAGGTAGCGCAATCGCACGGACTTGGGATAGTAGCCGTCCAAACCGGCCTTGGCCCGGTAAGGAGTGCCACGCCTGGATGCCGCGATGATCTTCGGTTCCCGGCCCGAAGGCACGTACTTGAGCTTTCCCTCGAGACCGTCTTCGGCCGGAACGAACTGTCCCCCGCGGCCTTCCGTCAGTTGGCCCATGACGTCGAAGAAATTCAGGCCCATGCCCCGGACCAGGACCGTCTCCCCGTCCGGGACCAGTGCCCAGTCCACGTCGGCAGGTGCGGCTGGCGGCACGTACAGGAGCCCGAGCTCCCCCGCCACGTCCCTGAAAGAACGCTGCTCCGGGTTGAGCCGGGACTCAAGGTGGCCCAGCGCGAGGACAAGGGAATCCACGGTGAGCCGAGCGCCGTCGTCGAGTTCGACGTCGAACCCTCCGCCCGCGGGCTGACCAGGCGAACCGTCCGGATCGCCCTCCGCCGGACCGCCAGCCAGGGGATGCGCCGCCACGGCGTTTTTCCGATGGAAGGCGATCTCCACGCCGGCCGGGACACGGTCCAGCAGTTCCTCCAAAGTGGATCGCAGGTACCGTCCGTAAAGGGCACGGCTGGGAAAGTCGTCCGAGGCGAGGGCGGCAAGTTCGGCCCGTTCCTCAGCACTCAAGCCATGGCCGCCGACGGACCGCTGCTCAGCCCGCCACTGCTCAAAGGAGCCGCCGGCGAGGGGCGGCGCGAGTCGCTCATCCTCGGGGATCAGTGTGGGGTAGAACGACTGGGTGTTCATGAGGTACAGCCGGGACTGCTCGGGCTGCCAGACGTGCCCGGGACCGGCAGGATAGGGGTCCACGACGTCGATATGCAGCGAACGCCCTTGTGATTCCGTCGCGGCCCAATTGGCGAGCAAACGCTCCAGCACACTGGTGCCGCGGGGACCTGCCCCGATCAGCCCAACCCGAATGTTCTGCGATTTACCCACGCCCAAGCCTAACTTCTTGTGACTTGCTTCCTTCTCAGACAGTCACTCTAGGATGAGGGATGACCACCACAGCAGCTGATCAAGCGCCCGCGCCCGACAACGAAACTGCCCAGGGAACCGCAATCGCCCCCGAGCCTGTCGACGAGAATATCTGGCTCGAGGACATCCACGGCGAGGAACAGCTGGCCTGGGTACGGGAGCAAAATGCCCGCACCGAAGACTTGCTCGACGACGCCGACTACGCCGCATTGGAAGCCGGAATCCTGGAGGTTCTGGACTCCACGGACAGGATCGCCATGGTCAACAAGCGCGGCGAGCACTACTACAACTTCTGGAAGGACCAGCAGAACCCCAAGGGCCTCTGGCGCCGGACCACATGGGAGAGCTACCTCAGCGACGCCCCGGAATGGGACATCCTCCTCGACATCGATGCACTCGCCGCAGCCGAGGGCGAAGAATGGGTTTTCCACGGCGCAAACTTCCTGCGCCCTGCCGAAGGCGAACCGCACCGCCTCGCCATCATCGCCCTCTCCCCCGACGGCGGCGACGCCAACCGCCACCGCGAGTTCGACGTCGAAACCCGCACCTTCGTGGACCCTGCCGCAGGCGGCTTCGACCTTCCGACCGCGAAAGGCAACGTGAGCTGGCTCGACGCCGATACCCTCCTGGTTGCCACGACCGCCGACGGCCTGCCGAAAACCAGCTCTTCCTACGCGCGCACCGGGGTGAAGCTCCGTCGCGGCCAATCCCTGGCCGAAGCAGAGCGGATCTTCGAGATCCCCGAAGACCACATGATGGCGCTCGTCGCCCACGACTCCACCCCGGGATTCGAACGCACTTTCGCCGTGGACTGGATCGACTTCTTCAACCGGACCACTTCCGTGCTACGCGACGACGCGTGGCTGGCCATTGATGTCCCCACTGACGTCAACCTCAGTTCCCACCGCGAATGGCTCATGTTCCGCCCACGGCAGGACTGGCACGTGGACGGAACCACCTACGCCGCCGGGTCCCTGTTGGCTGCCGACTTCGAGGGCTACTTGTCCGGGGCACGCGACTTCACCGTGCTTTTCACCCCGGATGAGCACACGTCCCTCCAGTCGTGGAGCTGGACCCGGAACTACCTCCTCCTGAACCTGCTGCACGACGTCTCTTCCGAAATCAGGGTGCTCGACCCGGCCAGCAAGGATTCCGCCGGCGGTTGGGCCTCGACTTTGTTGGATGCGTGCCCGCCGCTGCACGACGTGAACGCCTACGCCGTGGATGACGAGGACGAAGCAGAAGGCGACGACGCCGGCAACGACTACTGGCTCGTCGCTACCGGCTTCACCACCCCCACGACACTCATGCGCGGCACCTTGTCCCCGGGCATCGCGGGCTACACGCTCGACGCAGGCCATGACGGCGGGGTGACGAGCACGCACGCAGTAGTGAAGTCCTCGCCGTCGTTCTTCAACGAGGCGGACTACGAGGTCCAGCAGCACTTCGCTACCTCAGCAGACGGTACGCGCGTGCCCTATTTCCAGGTCGCGTCCAAAGATCTGGACCTCGACGGCGAGAACCCCACACAGCTCTCGGGCTACGGCGGGTTCGAAGTCTCAAGGACCCCCGCCTACAGCGGAGCCATCGGGCGCGCCTGGCTGGAGCGCCGGAGCGAAAGCATCACGTCCGACGACGGCTCCGCGCCACATTCACGTGGCGGCGTCTACGTCGTGGCCAACATCCGCGGCGGCGGCGAGTATGGTCCCGCATGGCACCGGGCAGCCTTGCAGGAGAATCGGCACCGCGCGTTCGAGGATTTCGCCGCTGTGGCGCAGCATCTCATTTCGCGGGGCGTCACCAGTCCGCGGAGGCTCGGCTGCGTGGGCGGCTCCAACGGCGGACTACTGGTGGGCAACATGCTGACCCAGTACCCGGAGCTGTTCGGAGCGATCTCCTGCGGCGTCCCGTTGCTGGACATGCGCCGCTACACCAAGCTTTCGGCTGGTTACTCCTGGATTGCCGAGTACGGCGATCCCGACGTGCCGGAACAGTGGGAGTACATCCGCACCTTCTCGCCGTACCACCTGCTGCGAGACGGAGTGGAGTACCCGGAGACGTTCATCTGGACAGCCACCTCCGATGACCGTGTAGGCCCGGTCCAGGCCCGGAAGATGGCAGCCCGGATGCAGGCAATGGGCATCCCGAACGTGTGGTTCCACGAAGCACTTGAAGGCGGTCACGCAGGAGCCTCGGACAACCGCCAGGCGGCCTCGCTCCAAGCCCGCAGCCAGCACTTCCTGTGGCGGGCGCTTGCCGGCAAGAAGGGCTCGGGGCACTAGCGCCCTTAACGGCGGAGCCCCCGACGGCTGCCCGCGTCCCCGTTTTGCACTGGGTGCCCAGTTCTGCGTATCCTTGGTTGGCTAGCAATAGCAACTGGAGACGTGCCAGAGCGGCCGAATGGGCTTCACTGCTAATGAAGTGTGGGGCACAACTCCACCGGGGGTTCAAATCCCCCCGTCTCCGCGTTTTGGCCCCGGTCCCTGACCGGGGCCTTTTTGCGTTCCGGGAGTTTTTGGGTTCCGGGACTTTCAGCGTTCCTGGGTCTTTTCGTTTACGGTCTTCAGCGGCAACGGTCTTCAGCGGCAGATCCTGGCGGGGAAGATTCATGTCTCCGACTCTTTGAATTCAGCTCGCGCCAATAGCCTCGTCCGGGTAACGGAGACCAACGACGAGGAGAGATTCATGCGTTCAATGACGAGATTCGCGATCGCAACGGTTGGGGCGGTTCTGCTGTCGACCACGTTGCTCACGCCGCCGGCACTGGCGGCCAATGACAGCAACACTTCGGGACAGAATGGCTCCAACGGCAACGGACACCAAGGCAATACCGAAGGCTTCAGCTTCGGCGTCATCGGCGACGTACCCTACGGTGCCGCTGAGATCCAAGCCTTCCCGTCCTACATCCAGGACCTCAATGCACACAAGGAACTGAGCTTTGTAGCACACGTGGGCGATATCAAGAACGGATCTTCCCAGTGCACTGACGAGTACTTCGAAGCCATCAAGAAGAACTTCGACAGCTTTACTGCTCCGCTCGTCTACACCCCGGGCGACAACGAGTGGACTGACTGCCACCGAACCAACAACGGTGCCTACAACCCCCTCGAAAGACTGGCCAAGGTTCGGGAAGTGTTCTTCCCGAAGCCGGGTGTCACGCTTGGTTCGCCCATGCAGGTGAAGTCACAGGCAAAGGAAGGCTTCCCGGAGAACGTCAGCTTCCGCAAGCATGAGGTCGCCTTCACTGCGGTCAACATTCCGGGCAGCGATAATTCGATGCTGCCTTGGACGGGACTCGGCCAGACCCAGCCCACCGCCGCCCAAGTGGACGAGGTACAGCAGAGGACCGAGGCTGACATCCAGGAGTTGAGGGACACCTTCCGCAAAGCGCGGAACAACGGCGACCGGGCCGTCGTCGTGATGACGCAGGCGGACATGTTCGACCCGACAGTCGCAGCCCCTTCACAGGCGGATTTTGGCGCTTTCAAACCCCTGGTGCAGACCTTGATCGAGGAATCGAACGCGTTCGGCGGCCCGGTCTACCTGATCAACGGCGACAGCCACGTTTACAACCAAGACCACCCCCTCGCCGCCGGTTCCACGTGGCTGTCCTTCTACGGTCAGGCCACAGCGGCGAAGAACCTGACGCGAATCACCGTGGATGGATCCAACAATGCCAAAGACTGGCTCAAGGTCACGGTCAACCCGGAGGAAGCAACGAGCGTCATGTCGTTCGAACGGGTCCCGTTCACGCACCCGGCTTCGTAGTCAAAGCGATCCAAGCAAGACGCGGATGGCCAAGAGTCGCCGGAGTCTCCGTGATGGAGGTTCCGGCGATTGGCGTCCCCAAGGCTCTCTAGCCGCGCCGTTTCTCGGGCTTGCTCACAACGCTGCGGCTGACTTCGGCTCCGGCGTGCCGGTGCAGCGTGAGGCTGTCCACCGTGCTCAACAGCATCACGGCAGCCATGGAGAGGAAGGCGCCACGGTACGCCGAGGAAGGGCCGTCGCCGAAGAACGACGCATGGTCGAAGAGACGCAGGAAGAGCGCACCCACTGCAATACCAGCGCCCGCGGCCAGTTGCACCAACGTGGCTGACACTGCGTTGGCCGAGGGAAGCTCCCCCGGGACGATATCCGCATACTGCACGGAGGCGTACGCCGAGAAGCCGATCGAACGGAAGGCCCCGCTGGCCAGCAGCAAGGCAAAAATCAAAGGCTCCGGGGTCCCTGCGTTGAGGGCCGCACAAGCGGCAAAGGTGACGGCCGACGCGAAAGAGGCGAAGACCAACACAGGCTTGAAACCGAACCGCCGAATGATGGGCGTCGTGGCCGGCTTGATGCCGATGTTGCCGATGAACACCGCGGCCACCATCGCACCGGATTTAAGTGGATCCCAGCCAAAGCCGTCCTGGAACAACAGCGGTAGCAGAAACGGCACCGAGCTGATGGTCAGGCGATAGACGAACCCTCCGGTGGAAGTGGCCCGGAACGTGCGAGTGGCGAAAACCCGGAGATCGAAGAGCGGGGCCTTGGCCTTGAGCATCCACCAGGCCGCTCCGGCCAAAGCCAATGCTCCGGCCAGCAGCACGGCTGCCGGGACCGCGCCCGCGCCATGGCCGCCAACCCCTTCAAGACCCACCACAAGCGATCCGACGCCGAAAGTGGTGAGTGCGAGGCCGAGCCAGTCGAGCCGCCGGCCGGCATCGCCTCCCGTACGCGGAACCAGCCTCAGGGCTGCAACGAACGCAGCAAGGCCCAGCGGGACGTTGATCAGGAAGATCCAGTGCCAGGAAAGATAGGTTGTGAAAGCTCCGCCCACAAGCGGCGCCAAAACGGGGGCCAACAACCCGGGCCAAACAAGGAATGCCGTGGCTCGGAGGAGCTCCGACTTGGGTGTGCCCCGCAGCACTACGAGAGTCCCTACCGGCACCATCATCGCCCCACCGGCGCCTTGTGCCACCCGGCTCAACGTCAACAGGGTGAGGTCCTGGCTTGCTGCGCACAGCAGCGACGCAACGGTAAACACAGCGATAGCCAGACAGAAGATCCGACGCGCGCCAAAGCGTTCTGCGAGCCAACTGCTGAGCGGAATTCCCATGGCCACGGTCACCAAGTAAGCAGTCATCGTAACGTTGACATCGGCCGAGACCACTTTGAAGTCGGCCGCGATGCTCGGCATGGCGGTAGTAAGGACTGTTCCGTCCAGGAACTCCATGAAGAAGGTGGCGGCAACCAGCAACGCGAGCCGTGGCTGCCACTTGGATTCGGACTGGACGTCCGGGGCTGCGCCCATCACGCTGCTTGACCGAGGACGAGAGGCAACACCGATCCTGCCCCGGCTTGCCTGAGGGCGCGGCCAGCAACAGTCATGGTCCAGCGGCTGTCCGCCAAGTCATCGACCAAGAGGATGCCTTGACCCCCTAGCGATGCAAGGTTCTGTCCAAGTTCGGGACCCACCACGAGGCGTTCCCAGACGCCGGCGAGCCGATAGGCGCTGTTGCCACCGCGCCCGCCCGTGGGGCCGCCGTGCTGGAGTTCGAGGGAACCCAAATACGGCATCTGGCCGATCCCGGCGATGCCGCGCGCCAAGGATTCGACGAGCGCCGGCTTGTTCCTGGACGGGATGCTCACGACGGCCGCCGGACGCCCTTGGCCGCTCCACCCGGTGGATCGGCCGTCACCGGCAGACCATTCGCGCAAGACCTGCACGCAGGCCTGCAACATGGCAGGTTCAACCTCGCGGTCAGCCGCCCCGGCGGCAAAAAGTTCACGGAGGGCACCACCCCAGCCGAGATCGGTCAGGCGGGCCAGGACGCGTCCTTCGGCCAGCAACTCGTCGGGCTTGATCTTGCCTTTTACCGTCACGCCCAGCCGGTCCATGCCACTGGGCCATTGAAGCCGTGGATCGAGCGCTAGACCCGCGCGCCGGAGGGTCTGCCCGGCGGCGTCGGCGGCTGCGGCTGCCACGTCCGCCGGGAACCACTTGCCGGCGCAATTGTCGCAACGGCCGCATGCACGTGCGGATTCGTCGTCCAGGACCGCGGTGATGTATTCCATGCGGCATCCGGCGGTGTCCTGGTAAATCACCATGGAATCCTGCTCATCCACCCGGGCCTCGGCGATGCGGGCGTAGCGTTCGGCGTCGTAGATCCACGGACGTCCCGTGGACCTCCAGCCACCGCCTACGCGCTCCACCGCTCCATCCACCGCCAAGACCTTCAGCAGGAGTTCCAAGGGCGTCCGGCGCAGGTCCACCCGCGCCTCAAGGGCCACCGTTGACAAGGCAGAGCCGGATTCGGCCAAGACGTTGAGGACGGCTGCGGCCTTTTCCTCCGAGGGCATAGAAGCAGTCGCAAAGTACTGCCAGATTTCGCGGTCCTCGGATCCGGGCAGGAGGAGCACATCCGCATTCGCGGCGCCACGGCCGGCACGGCCGACTTGCTGGTAGTAAGCCACCGGCGATGACGGGGCACCAAGGTGGATGACGAACCCGAGATCCGGTTTATCGAAGCCCATGCCGAGCGCCGAGGTGGCAACGAGCGCCTTCACTTGGTTGTCCTTGAGGAGTTGCTCGGCCCGTTCACGATCCGCGGGGTCCGTCCGCCCGGTGTAGGACAAGACGTTGTGGCCTGCCTCGGAGAGCAGCCGTGCGGTGTCTTCAGCGGCCGAAACGGTCAAGGTATAGATGATTCCGCTGCCTGGCATGTCTGCCAGATGGGTCAGCAACCAGCCAAGGCGATCCCGCGAATCGGCGAGCTTCAAGACACCCAGCCGCAAGGACTCGCGGCCAAGCTGCCCGCGGATGGTCAGCACTCCGGCGCCGAGCTGCTCTTCGATGTCATGAACCACCCGGGAGTTGGCCGTGGCTGTGGTGGCCAGCACTGGAACACTGCCAGGCAGTTGCTCGATGAGATCGGAAATGCGCCTATAGTCGGGACGGAAATCGTGTCCCCAGTCCGAAATGCAGTGAGCCTCGTCAATCACGAGGAGACCGGTACGCCGGATGAGCTCGGGAAGCTGGTTTTCCCGGAACGAAGGATTGGTGAGCCGCTCCGGCGAAACCAGGAGAACATCCACCTCGTCCGCGGCCAGTTGCTCGCGGACGTTGTCCCACTCAAGTTGATTGGCGGAGTTGATCGCCACGGCTCGCACGCCGGCACGCGCGGCCGCCGCCACTTGATCCCGCATGAGCGCAAGCAGCGGCGAAACGATGAGCGTGGGCCCTGCGCCCCGGCGCCTCAACAGCAACGACGAGACGAAGTACACAGCCGACTTGCCCCAGCCCGTCCGCTGCACCACCAAAGCGCGCCGTCCGGCGTCGACGAGCGCCTCAATCGCTTCATACTGTCCATCGTGGAATCGGGCGTCTCCATTTCCCACAAGCTCCTTCAGGACTTCAAGGGCCTGCAGCCGGGTGGTGGACTGTTCCGCTGCGAGTAGGGCAGCATCCGGGTTGTTGGGCATGGCTTCAGTATTCCAGCACCCGCAGACAGCCAGAACCCGGAACGTCATCTATGTGGACAAGCGTTTTCCACAGAGATGGCGTCCCTGCGCAGCGACGCCCCCGCTCCACAGTAAGATTGAGCGCGTGACTAGCGAGCAGAACAAGACATTTGACCTCTCAGCTTCCTTCAAGGCCTATGACGTGCGGGGAATCGTCGGCGAATCCATCACATCCCACATCGTGGAATCCGTCGGCGCGGCCTTCGTCGACACCCTCGGCCTGGCTGGCGAGACTGTGCTGGTTGGCGGCGACATGCGCCCGTCATCCCCCGAATTCATCAAGGCATTCGCCGACGGCGCTGCTCGCCGCGGCGCCAATGTCCAGCTCCTTGACCTCATCTCCACCGACGAGCTCTACTACGCCTGCGGTGCCCTGAACGCGGCTGGTGCCACGTTCACCGCAAGCCACAACCCCGCCGAGTACAACGGCATCAAGATGTCCAAGGCCGGCGCCCAGCCGATCTCCTCCGAAACAGGCCTCAAGGAAATCCAGACGCTGGCGGAGAAGTACCTCAACAACGGAAGCATCCCGGCTGCAGATGTACAAGGCAAGATCAGCACCCGCGATGTCCTGAAGGACTACTCGGAGTACTTGCGCAGCCTGGTTGAACTCAAGGGCTCCCGTCCGCTGAAGATCGTCGTCGACGCCGGAAACGGCATGGCCGGGCTGACCACTCCCGCAGTGCTTGGTGACCAGCTGCTTCCTGCCCTGCCGTTCGAGATCGTCCCGCTGTACTTTGAGCTGGACGGCTCCTTCCCGAATCACCCGGCCAATCCGCTTGAGCCCGAAAACCTGCGCGATCTTCAGGCCGCAGTCATCGAGCACGGCGCGGATATCGGCCTGGCGTTCGACGGCGACGCCGACCGTTGCTTCGTGATTGACGAGAAGGGCGAACCGGTATCTCCGTCTGCCATCACCGGCATGGTTGCGCGTCGGGAAATCGCCCGCGCACAGGCAGCGGGTGAAGAGACACCCGTGATCATCCACAACCTGCTGACCTCGCGAGCAGTCCCGGAACTCGTGGCGACGGAGGGTGGCAGGGCCGTTCGCACCCGCGTGGGGCACTCGTTCATCAAGGCTGTCATGGCCGAAGAAGGAGCCGTCTTCGGCGGCGAACACTCGGCGCACTTCTACTTCCGCGATTTTTGGAACGCAGACACCGGCATGCTCGCGGCCATGCACGTCTTGGCGGCACTGGGCGAGCAGGACGGCCCGCTGTCCGAGCTTGGCCGCCAGTACGAGCCGTATGTCTCTTCCGGTGAAATCAATTCCGAAATCGAAGACAAGGCAGGAGCCATTGAGCGGGTCCGCGCCGATTTCGATGACGAAGACGTCGACGTGGACACCATGGACGGCAGCACGTTCACCGCGAAGGACGGCAGCTGGTGGTTCAATCTTCGCCCGTCCAACACGGAACCATTCCTGCGCCTGAACGCCGAGGCGAAGGATGTTGCCACCATGGAAAAGGTCCGGGACCGCGTGCTTGCACTGGTCCGGTCCTAACCGGCAGCCCCGAAGGCGAGCAGGAGCATGAGCACCGCAAGCAACGGCCTCGAAAGCACAAAGGAACAAGAGCTCCGCGAAGTCCGTGAAACGCTTGGTGCCGCCCTGGCGACGGCGCAGGAACATTTGGAACAAAACGGTGGCTTCCTGCCCTTCGCAGTCACGCTCGCGGAGGATAACGAACTTCGGATCGTCTTCGTAACGCCCGGAGAGCCGGACGACGAGGGACACGTCGACACGGAGTCGATGTTGGCAGACATCCTCGAATTGCTGCGCCAAGGCCGTGACGAATACCGCGCGGTGGCGATCGCCAGCGACGTCATCCTTCCGGAACACGGCTCGGACGGGATTCACGCCGCGGCTGAGCACCGTAGCGGCGGGCTGATGGCAGCCGTCGTCCCCTATGTCCAGATCGCCGAAGGCTTCACCTTTGACAATGCCGAAGCTGACACCAATGAACGCCTCGTATGGGTTGACTAGACCTTACTCCGTAAGCTTGAGGGCATGAAGATCAATGCCTTCGCGGATGTGAGCCTGCGTGCGCTCCTGGTTCTCTCGTCCGCGCCCGCAGGTGAACTCCTGACGACCCAAAACATCGCAGACGCAGTAGGGACTCCTTACCACCACGTCAGCAAGGCCATTGTTCGGCTACGGGAGCTGGGCCTCATCGACGTCGAGCGAGGACGCAAAGGGGGATCCCGGCTCAGCGCCGCCGGACAGAAGGCCACCGTTGGCCACATCCTGCGGGAGTTGAATAACAGGCCCGATCCCGCCGAGTGCCAATCCGTGCATGGCGACTGCCCCCTGATCACCGAATGCGGCCTTCGCCATGCCCTGGCCCGCGCAAGGGAAGCCTTCTACCGGGAACTGGACGACGTCGTCGTATCCTCCCTACCGCGCCTGCGGCAAATGGCGCCGGCGTTCCAGGCGATCGGGCTACGCCCGGGGCTGTAAACCAGGGTCCTGGCGCGCCTCTGTCATCTCCGGGCTGTCGATTCGCCAAATCCTTCTACAGCGTGTAGAAATTTAGCTATAGATACTTGCATTCCAAATACAAGTATTGATCCCGGTCCGCATGCACCCCCACGGGCCACTACGACAGGAGTACCTATGCTCTCGGACAAGTCCTTCCCCGTCATCGAGGCCACCTTGCCGCTCGTCGGCTCCCGGATTGGTGACATCACCCCCAAGTTCTACTCCCGCCTCTTCGCTGCGCACCCCGAACTGCTCGATGGGCTATTCAGCCGTTCGAACCAGCGCTCCGGCAACCAGCAACAGGCCCTGGCTGGGAGCATCGCCGCGTTCGCAAGCCATCTGGTGAGCAACCCCGGCACCCTTCCGGAGACGGTCCTGTCGCGCATTGCACACCGCCATGCTTCCCTGGGGATCACCGAGCCGCAGTACCAAGTGGTCTACGAGCACCTCTTCGCCGCCATCGCGGAGGACCTGGCAGAAGTCATCACCCCTGAAATCGCCGAAGCCTGGACAGAGGTCTATTGGCTCATGGCAGACGCGCTGATCAAGCTCGAAAAGGGGCTCTACGCAGCGCAGGCCAACGGCAAGATGTGGAGCCCTTGGAAGGTCGTGTCCAAGACTCCCGCCGGTACCGGGTCCATGACCTTCACCCTGGAGCCGGCCGACGATACCGCCATCACCGCAGCACTGCCGGGCCAATACATCAGCGTCAAGGTCACCCTCCCGGACGGCCTGCGCCAGGTCCGCCAGTACTCGCTTTCGGGCGATGCCGGCACCAGCCGTAGCTTCACGACCAAGATCGACGACGGCGGCGAGGTCTCGCCCGTGTTGCACAACACGGTCGTGGTGGGCGATGTCCTGGAGATCTCCAACCCCTACGGCGAGATCACGCTCAAGGATGGCGACGGTCCCGTGGTCCTCGCCTCGGCCGGAATCGGCTGCACGCCCACGGCTTCCATCCTGCGCTCGCTCGCCGATTCCGGCTCCGACCGCCAAATCCTGGTCCTGCACGCGGAGAGCAATCTGGACAGTTGGGCCTTGCGCGGGCAGATGACGGACGACGTCGAGCGCCTGGACGCAGCGGAACTCCAGCTCTGGCTGGAGGAACCGCAGCCCGGGTCCAATGCCGGCTTCATGTCCCTGCGCGAAGTGGACCTTCCGGCGGATGCCTCGCTGTATCTGTGCGGACCGCTGCCATTCATGAAGCACATCCGCAACGAAGCCATCAACGCCGGAATCCCTGCCACAAAGATTCACTACGAAGTCTTCGGACCTGATATCTGGCTCGCCAACTAGCAAGCAGCAGATGACCCCAACTAGTCCCCACCGCCACCCTCGCCGCGCAAGTCCCCACCGGCTCCCAGCCCTCGCAAGCTCAGGCAGGGACCCTCGCCGGTGGGGCCCCACAGCCAGGGAACCCTGGCGGCGTGGGCCCACGCAGTTGTTGTCGTTTTGGAGCCTCAAAACGACAACAACTGCGAGTCAGTTGGGCGGCCCAACCAGCAGTGGCAGCATCACTTCATCCACCACGTGCACCAAGAAATCGTCATCAATCGGCATTCCGGAGAAGATGAACCTCTGCCTGAGCAAGGCGGGGCCGGCTTCGATCCTCGTCTCCGTGGCCAGGCCGGGATCGCATTCGCCGCGAGCCGCGGCCTGCTCAATGATCGCGCGCATGATCTTAGCTACGTTGCCGCGGGCGTACTCCCGGATCTGAGCCGCCACCGCCGGATTCTGGAGCGCCTCCCCCAACAACCCGCGCATGGCTTGCCCCACCGCTCCTTCCAGTTGTTGGGCCACGAGCCGCAATATCGCCAGGGCGTCTTCGCGCAGGCTGCCGGTATCCGGCGCGGATGCCGGACCGGGCATGGCATCGTAGGCTGCCTCGAGCACCAAGGCCGCACGTCCGGGCCACCGCCTGTAGAGCGAAGCTTTACTCGCCCTGGCGCGTTCGGCCACGCTGTCCATCGTCAACGCCGCGTAGCCTGACTCGGCGATCTCTGCCCGGACTGCTTCGAAGATTGCGCTGTTCAGGGCCGCCCCGCGGCGGCGCGGCAACTTTCGATGGTCCCGCTGTTCGGGTGTCTGGTCCCGTTGCCCCGGCATCTCAAGGCCTCTCCGCCGAGGCGCCCGGAAGGACCACTCCCAGGGTTCCGTCCACGAGCACATCCTGCCCGTCAACCAATGTGCTGGTGCCCGAACCGGTGCCCATAACGGCCGGAATTCCGTATTCCCTTGCAACGATTGCCGCATGCGAGCCGAGCCCACCGGCGTCCACCACAACCGCGGCTGCCCGCTGGAACAGCGGCGTCCAGGCGGGGTTGGTGTATGGGCAGACGAGGACCTCTCCGCTGCGCAGCAGTCCGAACTCCGCCGGCCCGCGGATCACGCGGACCGGCCCGCTCGCTCGGCCGCGGCTGGCTGCAGTGCCGGAGACGAGGGCCCCTTCCACCTGGCGGCCCTGGCGGCCCCGGCCAAAGAGCAAAGCCGGATCGAGCAGCGGGATGCCTTCGAGCTCGCGCCGCTTCGCCGCCCGAGCCAGCACAAGCGGCCGGAAACGGTCACGGAGCGAAGCCGGCAGCGCGCCGTCGTCGGCGTCAGTGATGGACTCGAGCTCCTCGAACCGCAGGTGGTAGATTTCGTCCGGCTCATCCAACACGCCGGCCAGCACCAGTCGGCGGCCGAGCTCCCGGTAGGCCCGGCGGATAGGCGGGATGGCTTTGGTGGCGTAGAAGTGGCTGTCCTCGCGGAACGCCATTCCGGCTTGGGCGGACTCGACGGCGGCGAGCACCCTCCGCCGCAGCGGTTCGAAGCGGAGAGCCGGATGGCGTTTCAATTCCACAAGCGCATTCCCGGCCTGGCCCGCCGTTTGGGGCCGTTCTCCGGACATGGCCTTCACGAGCCCCAAAACCACCTCGGGGGCATCGGACCACGTGGGCGAACTGCTGAGGACAACGCTCGTGGTCTCACGGTGGCCGTACTCGAGCTGAAACGCCTCGAAAGCCTCGCGGAATGCACGGTGTCCGTGTTCCTTTTCCAGCAAGTCCAGGAGCTCAAGGGGGCTTGAATCAAGTAGCGCGCGGGACAGCCCGGGATCGTCCGCCGCGATGGACGCGAGCCGTTCAAGGGCCCGGTTCGCTTGGCTCGTCCGGGTTTCCGCCCCGGAAATCAGGGCTGGCGCGAGCTTTGTCTTGCCCAGGAACAAGAGCATGAAACGCATTTTCAGCACCGGCACGAGGATGCCGGGCAGGTAGGAGACCCTCAAGTCCGTGATGCCCTGCATCGCCGCGAAGCATTCCCCGGCAAAGGCAGTGACCGCACGCCACCGCAGCGGGCCGAGGTCTTTGCCATTCAGTCGTTCGATGTTGTCGATAAACGAGGAGAAACGAGGATCCTGGGTCCAAGCGCGGGCTTTGAATCGCATCGCCCTGCGCAGCAAAGACGCTGGCGCGGCAAGCGTTCGAATGGTCGGGCGCGGCACAGGTGGGATGAGCTGCACCACCACCCCGTCCTCCTCCGGCAGCAGCTCCTCAACCGTAGGGAAGACCACACCCACGCTCCCGGCCATCCCGTGCAGCATGGCAAGGATTCCCCGGCTCATCCAGCCGGATACATCCAAGGGATACGGCCGCGACTGGAACATCTCTATGAAGAACGGCCCCACCCGTCGTTGGACCGCGTTGAGGACGGGCGGTTGGGGCGGAAGTGCGGTCATCGGCCTCGACTGCAGCAAGTACAGCTTTCCGCCGACCGCCGCCCATTCGATGTCCTGTGGCCGGCCGAAATGCTGCTGGGCCTTCTTTCCCAGTGTGGCCAATTCCGCCAATTCCGCAGCGGCGAGCCCGGGCGTCGCACCTTGGGCACCGAAGCTTTCCTGCGTGCCGCCGCCCTCAGCCGCGCTGATCACCACCTCGCGGCCACCGGGCGTGAAACTCAGCACCTTTCCCGAGGCGTCCAGGACATAATGCTCCGGCGTCACGCGCCCGGAGACCACGGCCTCACCCAGTCCGGGGTTCGCGTCCACCACCAGCTCGCCGCGCTCGCCCGTGACCGGGTTCGCAGTGAACAGGACACCTGCCATGGCGGCCGGCACCATCTTTTGCACGACGACGGCGATGGCCACCTCGTGCGGATCGATCCCCTGCCGCCGGCGATAGGCCATCGCGCGGTCCGTCCACAACGATGCCCAGCAGCTGGCTACCGCCTGGACTACATCGTCCGCGCCTTGCACGTTGAGATAGGTGTCCTGCTGACCAGCGAACGCGGCTCCCGGAAGATCCTCCGCCGTAGCGCTGGACCGGACCGCGACCGCCCCGCCGCCCAGCCCCGCATAGGCATCGAGGATCTCCCGCCGCAGCCGGCCAGGCATTTCCGCTCCGGCGAAGAGGGCTCGCAGGGCGGCCCCGCCGGTGCCGTCGCCGCCGTCGGGCGCACCGCCGTCGGGCACTTCATCGGGTTCGACGGACAGAAAGCCGCCCAGCGCCGCCCCAACATTCGTTTCCGCCAGGAAGGACAGGTACGCGCTCGTGGTGACGATGAAACCCGGCGGCACCGGGAACCCTTGACGCACCAACTCCCCGAGAGCTGCACCCTTTCCACCGGCGACGGCGACGTCCCCCACGCCGAAATCGGCCAAGGGCGCGGTGGCCTGCCCGGTTATCTTGGACCCCTCATGCGGTCCTGACGCCAGAGTGGATTCTTTTGTGTACCGCTCGGCATCGTCCATGGCCGGACCCCCCGAAAATTAGAGAACTGCTGGTTCTCTAAAAGCTACTCTCGGCCACATCGCGGCACAATGCTCAGGAAAGGGAAACGACGGCGGTCCCGCACCTTGGTGCGGGACCGCCGTCGTCATAAGCCGGGTTGCCGGCAGGTGGGCTAGGCCAGGCGGGCCTTCAGGCCGTCGAGCTCGGAGAGCAGCGCTGCAGGCAGGGAACCGCCGAACTTTGCGTACCATTCCTCGATCGATGCCAGTTCGGTCTCCCACTCGGCTGGGTCGACGCGCACTGCGGCTTCCACCTCGGCGGGGGTCATGTCCAGGCCTTCGAGGTCGATGGCCTCACCGGTCGGCACGAAGCCGATGGGAGTCTCGACCGCGTCGGCCTTGCCTTCGAGCCGCTCGATGGCCCACTTGAGGACGCGGGCGTTGTCTCCAAAGCCGGGCCAGGCGAAGCCACCCTCGGCAGTGCGGCGGAACCAGTTGACCAGGAAGATCTTGGGCAGTCGCTCCGGGTTGGCCTTGGCGGACAGGTTGACCCAGTGGTTCAGGTAGTCGCCTGCGTCGTAGCCGATGAACGGCAGCATGGCCATCGGGTCGCGACGCACAACGCCAACGGCACCGGCCGCTGCAGCGGTGGTTTCGGAGGACAGCGTGGAACCCATGAAGATGCCGTTGGACCAGTCGCGGGCCTCGGTGACCAGCGGGATGGTGGTCTTGCGGCGGCCGCCGAAGAGGATCGCGGAAAGCTCCACGCCTTCGGGGCTGAAGTATTCCTCGGCCAGCATGTCGATCTGGTCGATCGGCGTGCAGAAGCGCGAGTTCGGGTGCGCTGCAGGCTTGTCGGAATCGGGAGTCCAGGAGTTGCCCTGCCAGTCGGTCAGGTGTGCCGGAGTTTCCTCGGTCATGCCCTCCCACCACACGCCGCCGTCGTCGGTCATCGCGACGTTGGTGAAGATACTGTTGCCCTTGGCGATGGCACGCATGGCATTGGGGTTGGTGCCCCAACCGGTGCCGGGAGCGACGCCGAACAGGCCGGCCTCGGGGTTGACGGCGCGAAGCTCGCCCTCCTTGCCGAACCGCATCCAGGTGATGTCGTCGCCGAGGGTCTCCACCTTCCAGCCCTTGATGGTGGGGTCGAGCAACGCGAGGTTGGTCTTGCCGCAGGCGGAGGGGAATGCTGCAGAGATGTAGTAGGTCTTCTGCTCCGGGGAAGTCAGCTTCAGGATGAGCATGTGCTCGGCCAGCCAGCCTTCGTCACGGGCCATGACGGACGCGATGCGCAGGGCGTAGCACTTCTTGCCAAGGAGGGCGTTGCCGCCGTAACCCGAGCCGAAGGACCAAATGGAGCGCTCTTCGGGGAAGTGCACGATCCATTTGTCCGGGTTGCAGGGCCAAGCTACGTCTGCCTGGCCGGCTTCCAAAGGAGCACCCAGGGAGTGCAACGCCGGGACGAAGAAAGCGTCGGTCTGCGTAATGCGCTCAAGGACGTCGGTACCGATGCGGGCCATGATGCGCATCGAGGCAACAACGTAGGCGGAGTCAGTGATCTCGACGCCGAACTTCGGATCTTCGGCATCCAGGTGGCCCATGACGAATGGAATGACGTACATGGTGCGGCCGCGCATGGAGCCGGCGAACAAGCCGCGCAGCTTCTGCTTCATCTCGGCCGGGGCCATCCAGTTGTTGGTGAAGCCTGCATCGCGCTCGTTCTCGGAGCAGATGAAGGTCTGCTCTTCCACACGCGCAACATCGGCGGGATCGGAGAATGCGGCGAAGGAGTTCGGGAAAGTCTCCGGATTCAGCCTTTTCAGGGTGCCCGCTGCGACGAGTTCGTCGGTCAGCTTCTTATTTTCAGCTTCGCTGCCGTCAACCCAGTGGATGCGGTCCGGCTGTGTCAGCTCGGCTACTTCCTCCACCCAGGCCAACAGGCGTGCATGCGTAGTAGGTGCCTTCTCAAGCAACGGCAGTCGCGCCAGATCGCCCATCGTGGTTCCCTTCCTCGGGTTCAGTGGTGTGTCCTAAATGCTAGGGGTCGCGGAGTAGACCAATCCGGGTCCAGACATAGGATCTCTTGACCATTTCGGAGCAAAACCCCTAAAAATCAAGGATCTGCGTCAACGACTTGCCAAATTTAGTGACCAAGGTCACATAGACCGGTCTAGTTAGGCAGATTACACCGCGCCGATTTGGCACGAACGGGGATCTCGCGTAAAGTTTATTGAGGTTCGAGGGGGGAGCGAGTTTGAAACTCCCGAGAATCACCAAGATGCGCCCATAGCTCAGCTGGATAGAGCGTCTGTCTACGGAACAGAAGGTCAGGGGTTCGAATCCCTTTGGGCGCACAAATGAAGACCCGCACCGGTCCCGGTGCGGGTCTTTTTTCGTTAAATTCCAGGGCCGGGTTGGTTGGCGCGCCTCGTCTCGAGGGTTGCGCGCGCCGTCCTGACCCTCTTTGCCGCCCCACGGCCACCACATGACGAGACTCGCCGTGTCGTAAGCGCTTTCCCAAACCAATGAAGGTCAGGAAGGGCAGCCCTTCAAAGAACCCGAAGGACTCCCCCGGCACTACGCGGCCAGCAGACCTCACTCCACGGCGGAGGTGCGCCTACGATTCTGCTGGATCACAAGCACTCCCCGGGCCCGGCACCCTTGGAATCACACGGCCAGGGACCTTCGGCAGGGGAATGATCCAGCAGAATCCGACGCCTACCCAGGGCATCGCTCTACGATCCAACGTGCAAGCCGACGCCCTCGCCGCTCTGACCCTCTTTGCCGCCCCACGGCCACCACATGACGAGACTCGCCGTGTCGTAAGCGCTTTCCCAAACCAAAGAAGGTCAGGAAGGGCAGCGTCTCCGGGGGTTGCGCGCAAAAGGCAAGGGCCGCCGTCGTACTTCATGACAAAGTACGACGGCGGCCCTTGCGCTTGGGTGCCAGGCCTTAGACCGCGACGGCCTCGCTGATACGACGGCGGATTCCGTCAAAGTGACGGTTGAGCAGTTCGGCGGCCGCGGTCTTGTCCCCGGTTGCGACGGCGGTGTAGATACTTCGGTGCATGGCAGCGGTGGCAACTAGATCTTCGTTCGCGGAGCCGATCTCCACGTGGATCTTCCGGTAGACCTTCCAGAAAACACCCATGAGGTTGATGAGGAGCTCGTTATTCAACGGCTCGAACAGCCGGCGGTGGAACTCAGCGTCGGCGGCTACGAAGTTCTCGCCAGCGTGCGCCAGCTCCTCCATCTGTTTGACGGCTTCTTCGATCAGGGCAAGCTGCTCGGTGGTCATCACGTCCATGGAGGAGCCGATCAGCCCCGATTCGAGCGCTTGGCGCACGTCCACGAGTTGCAGCGCCTCGAGTCCCTGGTGGCGCAGCGACAAGCGGCCCCGGAACGTCAGGCCGTCGGCGAGCGCCTCGAAGTTGCTCGGGGCGACGAACATGCCAAAGCCATGGCGGATCTCGATGACACCCAGCGCCTGCAGCACCTTCAGGGATTCGCGAAGGGTATTGCGCCCTACCCCCAACGCCACGGAGAGTTCATTTTCCGTGGGCAAAGGATCGCCCGCCTCGAGCTCGCGTTCGAGGATCAATTCCATAATGTCCGACTGGAGGGCCCTGAGCCGGGCCTGTGCGCTGAACCGCGCCTGCGGAACGACACCGGAAGTGGTCATGGCTCTCCTTGCAAAAGTACCCATCCTTGGCCCGGATCCTTTCAGGACCGGGGACAAGGAATCAGTGCAGTGTTAATGTTGAGGTGAGCCTAGCGCCCACCGTGGATATAGTGCTTCGCAACATACAATATCGGATGTCCCATCTCCTTGATAGATGTTCGCCCTAATTTTTGACCGAGCCCCAGGTCGAACTTCGCAAGGCGAACCGCGGCGCATCGCCCATCGGCAGCACCTGCCGGCAACGCCGCAGTCGCTCGTCGGGTCACCAGTGATCCAAATCTCGCTTGACGACTTCATGTGACCGCCCTTACAGTTTCTTTACGAGCATCGGATGTCCTACATCCGATAACCAGAAAACTTGAATGGTGAGGCATCTTATGAGCAACACGATTAACACCCTGCCGCTGGTCAGCGACGCCAGCCGACGCAACTTCCTCAAGCTGACCGGGGCGATTGGAGCCGCGGCAGCGTTCACGGCCACCCTGTCCGCATGTGGCGGTCCTGCCTCCACCACCACGGGCGCAGCAAACAACACTGCGACCGTCAACAAGGACCTCACCATCGAAGCAGGCATCTCCTATGCCTTGTCCACCGGTTTCGACCCGATGACGTCCTCCGGAGCCACGCCGCAGGCGGCCAACCTGCACATCTTCGAAGGCCTCGTGGAACTCCACCCCGCTACCCGCGAGCCTTACAACGCGCTGGCCGCCAGCGACCCCAAGAAGGTCAACGACACCACGTACCAGGTGACCATCCGCGACGGCGCCAAGTTCCACAACGGCGCCCCTGTCACCACCGACGATGTTGTCTACTCCTTCACCCGCGTGATGGACCCGGCCAACAAGTCCTTGTTCTCCCAGTTCATTCCCTTCATCAAGGACGTCAAGGCCCTCGATGCCAAGACGGTCGAGTTCTCACTGAAATACCCTTTCCCCGGCTTCGGACCCCGAATCTCCGTGGTGAAGGTGGTTCCGAAGGCTCTGGCCTCAGCCGATCAGAAGGGATTCGATGCCAAGCCCGTAGGTTCCGGCCCCTACAAGCTGATCTCGGCAGTGAAGGACGACAAGATCGTCTTCGAAGCATTCGCCGACTACAACGGCCCCAAGCCGGCACTCGCCAAGGGCATGACCTGGCTGTTGCTCTCGGACGCGGCAGCCCGTGTCACCGCAGTCCAGTCGGGCCGCGTCCAGGCGATCGAAGACGTCCCCTACCTGGACATGGACGGGCTCAAGTCCAAGACCCGCGTTGAATCCGTGCAGTCCTTCGGCATGCTGTTCCTGATGTTCAACTGCGCCAAGGCCCCGTTCGACAACAAGCTGGTCCGCCAGGCACTCCACTATGGACTGGACAAGGACGCCATCATCAAGAAGGCCTTGTTCGGCAATGCCAAGGCCGCGTCGTCGTACTTCCAAGAGGGCCACCCGGACTACGTCAAGGCCAAGAACGTCTACGGCTACGATCCCCAGAAGGCCGCGGACCTCCTCAAGCAGGCCGGCGTGAGCAACCTCGAATTCGAGCTGCTCACCACCGATACTGCCTGGGTCAAGGACGTTGCCCCGCTGATGCTTGAATCCTGGAACAAGATCCCGGGCGTCAAGGTCACCGCAAAGAACCTGCAGTCCGGCGCCTTGTACTCAGACAGGGTTGGCAAGGCCGACTTCTCCGTGGTTGCGGCCCCAGGCGACCCCTCCGTCTTCGGCAACGACGCAGACCTGCTCTTGAGCTGGTTCTACTCCGGCGCCACCTGGATGGCCAAGCGCGCCTACTGGACCACTCCGGAAAGCGCCACCCTCCAGGGCCTGATGGACAAGGGCTCGCAGGCCGCAGCCGCCGACGCGAAGAAGATCACCGGCCAGATCGTGGACCTCGTCTCGGACGAAGTCCCGCTGTACCCGCTCTTCCACCGCCAGCTCCCCAGTGCATGGGACGAAAAGAAGCTCTCAGGCTTCAAGCCGCTGCCCACCACAGGACTGTCCTTCATCGGCGTCGGCCGCACCTCCTAGCCACACCCAACTGGCTCGCATTTGTTGTCGTTTAGACGGCTCAAAACGACACTTACTGCGAGTCAGTTGGGCCCCCGCACCAAAGCAACCGGAGAACAAATTGGTCATGATATTGCGTCTGCTTGGACGCAGGCTCGCAGCATTGCCCCTGATGATCCTGGGCATCACGCTGCTGGTCTTCCTCGTCCTTCAAGCAGCACCAGGCGACCAGGCCAGCACTGCCCTCGGCGAAGGCGCCAGCGAGGCGGCCAAACAGCAGTACCGCCAGGACAACGGCCTGAACGATCCCCTTTTCGTCCAATACTTCCGCTTCCTGGGCAGGCTCCTGCAGCTAGATCTTGGCGTGACCACCCCGCCGTCCAAGTCGGTGGCAAGCATGATCGCCGCGGCCTTCCCGCTGACCCTCCAGCTGACGTTCCTCGGCGTGATCATCGCCGTCATCCTGTCCTTGGTTTTCGGCATCATCGGCGCCCTTTACCGCGACAAATGGCAGGACCAGTTGGTCCGGATCTTCTCCATCGCGGCCATCGCCACCCCGTCCTTCTGGCTTGGCATCCTGCTCATCCAGTGGTTCGCGCTTGGGGACAACCCGCTGTTTCCCTCGGGTGGAATCGCGACGCCGGAGTCCGGCTTCGGCGGTTGGCTCAACTCGATGGCGCTTCCGGCCCTCGCGCTCGGCATTCCGGTCTCCGCTTCCCTGATCCGCGTGGTCCGCACCTCGATGGTGGAGGAATTGGACCGCGACTACGTCCGGACAGCCATCGGCAACGGAGTCCCCTACCGCGAGGTGGTTTCCCGGAACGTCCTGCGCAACGCGCTCGTGACTCCGGTGACCGTGCTGGGACTCAGGATCGGCTACCTCCTGGGCGGCGCCGTCGTAATTGAAATGATCTTCGCCCTTCCGGGCATGGGCCAGCTGATCCTCAACGGCATCACCAACCTGGACGTCAACCTGGTCCAGGGCGTGGTCCTCACCATCTCGGTCACCTTCGTTCTGGTGAACATCGTGGTGGACCTCCTGTACCTGCTCATCAACCCCCGAATCAGGACGGTATAGCCATGCGCAGCAAACTTGCTGAACGGCTCAGCGCCCCGGGCGTCCGCTTCAAGTCCCTCCCCTGGGGATCGCGTTTTGCCCTGTTGTTCCTCGTGGTCATCGCCTTGGCAGCCATCTTCGCTCCGGTCATCGCGCCCCACGATCCCCTGGAAACGTTCATTCCTGCGCAAGCTCCGGACGGCGACCACTTCTTCGGCACCGACCGCCTGGGCCGCGACGTCTTCTCACGGCTCCTTTACGGCTCACAGTCCTCGCTCATGATCGGCCTCGGGGCAGTGGCCCTTGCGATCGTCGTCGGCGCCGTGCTTGGCTCGCTCGCCGCTACGTCCAGCAAGGCCGTCAACGAGATCATCATGCGCCTCATGGACATCCTCATGGCGTTCCCGGGCATCGCCCTCGCGGCAGTGCTCCTGGCGGCGTTCGGCAACTCGGTGCCCACCATCATCGTTGCGATCGCCATCATCTACACCCCGCAGCTCGCCCGCGTGGTCCGCGCCAATGTGCTGTCCCAATACGGTGAAGACTACGTCCGCGCCGAACGCGTGATGGGCGCCGGCCGCGCCTACATCCTGCTCAAGCACATTGTCCGCAACACCGCGGCCCCGGTGCTGGTTTTCGCCACGGTCATGGTGGCCGACGCCATCATCCTCGAAGCATCGCTGTCCTTCCTCGGCGCCGGCGTCCAGGATCCCGCGCCGTCATGGGGCAACGTGATCTCCTACGGCCGCAACCTGGTCCTCTCCGGCGGCTGGTGGGCAACCACCTTCGCCGGCCTCACCATCCTGCTCACCGTGCTTGCACTGAACATCCTCGCCGAGGGCCTCACGGATGCCATGGTGAATCCGAAGCTGCGGAAGGCACCGGTCGTGAAGGACGACGACGGTGCTGCCGCTGCCTTTGCGGGCGCCGCGGTGGCGGGCGCCGCCGTCGACACCGAGATCGCGACGTCGGTGGCCCAGTCTTCCGTGGTGGAACAGCACGAGCTCGACGGCGTTCGCGCCGCCAACGGCGATCCGCTCTCCGAAGAGGACTACGCGGCGTCCGTCCTGAACGATCCGAAGCTCGCAGCAGAGAATCCGCACGCACTGCTCGATACGGAGCTTGAGCTCCTCGCATCGATCGAGGCCAAGCGCACCGATCGACTCCCACAGGTCCCAGCCGACGCCCGGAACGTGCTGGAGGTCAAGAACCTGTCCATCCGCTTCCCCGGCCGCTTCGGCGAAACCGCGATCGTGGACAACGTCTCCTTCACCGTCCGCGAAGGGGAAACCATGGGACTGGTGGGCGAATCCGGTTGCGGCAAGTCCATCACGTCCCTCGCGATCATGGGCCTCCTGCCAAAGACCGCCGAGATCACCGGTTCCATCGTCTTCGATGGCAAGGAACTCCTGGATTCCGGCTCGAAGCACAGCAACGCCAAGGCCTACCAGGGCCTGCGCGGCGAACAGATCGCCATGGTGTATCAGGACGCGCTGAGCTCGCTCAACCCGTCCATGAAGATCAAGGAGCAGATGACCCAGCTGACCAGGCGAGGCGGCCGCAAGACCCCTGCCGAGTTGCTGGAAATGGTCAAGCTCGATCCCGTGCGCACGCTCGCCAGCTATCCGCACGAGCTCTCCGGCGGCCAGCGCCAACGCGTGCTGATCGCCATGGCACTCTCCCGCTCGCCGAAGATCGTGGTGGCAGACGAACCCACCACCGCCCTCGACGTCACCGTCCAGAAGCAAGTAGTGGAGCTGCTCAACGAACTGCGCGAACAGCTCGGCTTCGCCATGGTCTTCGTCAGCCACGACCTCGCCCTGGTTGCCTCCCTGGCGCACCGGATCACGGTCATGTATGCAGGCCAGGTGGTGGAATCCGCACAAGCTTCGGAGCTCCTGCAGAACCCGCGGCACGAATACACGCGCGGTCTGTTGGGCGCAGTCCTTTCGATCGAGGCCGACGCCGTCCGCCTCCACCAGATCCCCGGCACCGTCCCCTCGCCGCGCGATTTCGCCGCTGGCGACCGCTTTGCGGCACGCTCGTTGAGGCCCGACGCCGACCCGAACCAGCAATTGGTCCTCGCCGTTGTTGAACCCGCGGGCGGCGGAACGGACCGGGACCACTACTGGGCCAGCCACCTGAAGGAGGACGCAAAATGAGTGTTTCAACCGGCAAGCCGGTCATCGAACTGAAAGACGTCAAGGTCCACCACCGGGCCCGCACGGGCGGCCTCTTCCGGCCCAACATCGTCAAGGCAGTCAACGGCGTGGACTTCAGCATCAGCCGCGGCGAAACGGTCGGTATCGTCGGTGAGTCCGGCTGCGGCAAGTCCACGCTCGCTTCAGTGCTCGTGGGACTCCAGGCCCCGACGTCGGGCCAGGTGCTCTTCCACGGCAAGCCGGCCATCAAGCGCAACGCCCGGATGCGCAAGGAATTCGGACGCGCCGTCTCCGTGGTCTTCCAGGACCCCGCCACGGCACTCAATCCGCGCATGACCATCCAGGACATCCTCACCGATCCCCTGCAGGTGCACGGCATCGGCAACGCCGCGTCCCGCTCGGACAAGGTCAAGGAACTGCTGGCCCTCGTGGGCTTGCCGCAATCGGCGGCCGAGGTCACGCCGTCGCAAGTCTCCGGCGGCCAGCGCCAGCGCGTGGCGATCGCCCGCGCACTCGCCTTGGACCCGGACATCATCGTGGCGGACGAGCCGACGTCGGCCCTCGACGTTTCCGTCCGCGCCCAAGTCCTGAACCTGCTGTCCGACCTGAAAACCCAGCTGAACCTCGGCATGGTGTTCATTTCGCACGACATCCAGACCGTCCGCTACGTCTCCGACCGCATCTGCGTCATGTACTTCGGACAGATCGTCGAGGAAGGCCCGGCCGCCCAGATCTTCGACAACCCGAGCAACGACTACACCAAGAAGCTGCTCGGCGCCGCGCCCAGCCTGCTCCACACCTAAGTTTTCCCATCCAGATCCAAGCAACGGAGATTTCTGTGTCTACTCAGTTCCAGGGCGTCATTCCCCCGGTCATCACCCCCCGCCACGCGGACGGCCGCGTTGACACCGCGTCCCTGAAGAACGTCACCAAGCACCTGCTCGACGGCGGTGTGTCCGGCCTCTTCGTGTTGGGCTCCTCCGGCGAGGTCCCCTACATGACCAACGAAGAGCGCGAACTCGTCGTCTCCACGATCGCCGACGCAAACGCCGGTGCCGTGCCCCTGATCGTGGGCGCCAACGAACAAACGACCAACCGCGTCATCGAAGAAGCGCGCAAAGTTGTGGACCTCGGCGCCGACGCAATCGTGGTCACCTCCATGTACTACGCCATCGGCAACGCCCAGGAGACCGAAACCCACTTCCGCAGCATCCACGCTGCCGTGGACAAGCCGATCTTCGCCTACGACGTCCCCGTCCGCACCCACTTCAAGCTGCCCACCGACCTCTTGGTCCGCCTCGGCCGCGACGGCGTGATCGCAGGCGTCAAGGACTCCTCCGGCGACGACGTCTCCTTCCGCCAACTCATCCTCGCAGCCAAGGACATCCCCAACTTCGACATCTTCACAGGCCACGAAATCGTCGTCGACGGCGCCCTCCTCGCAGGCGCCCAAGGCGTGGTCCCCGGCCTCGGCAACGTCGACCCCGCCGGTTACCGCCGCCTGTTCGACGCCACCCAAGACGGAGACTGGACCGCCGCGGCCGCCGAACAAGACCGCCTGGCCGACCTCTTCGACATCGTCTACACCCCCAACGGCCGCGTCTCCGGCGGCGCAGCAGGACTAGGCGCTTTCAAGACCGCCCTCCAGATCATGGGCATCATCGAATCCAACACGATGAGCGCCCCGATGCTCTCCCTGAACGCCGAAGAAACCTCCGCAATCCACACGATCCTCAAGCGCAACGGCCTGGTCTAGAAGGGCGGCGCGGCTCGCCTCGCCTGAGCTTCCGATCCGCCCTCACCTGGGCGCGTTGCCGTCAGCTCACCTTTCGTGGGTTGCCGTGGTCGGGTCGTGCCGCAGGTCCAGTTTTGCCGTCCCTTAGCGTTCAGCCCCTCCCCAAGCCTCGCAAGCTCGGCTCGGGCCCCTGGGGCTTCTCTTCCTCCCGACGCCGCATTACCGTCGCTGAGCGACTTCCGCAATGCTCTGGTCGGCGATGCGGGACTACACAAAACCGTCCCTCCGGCACTCGGGTGCTTGCAGAACCTTTGGGGCAGGGTCGGGATCCGCATTGTGCCGCCGCAGGCGGCGGCACGCGAGACAGCAGGCCGCAGGTCCCGGATCGGGGAGCCGACAGCGCAAGGCGCGGGCGCATTGTTTCGTGTAGGCGCGCATCGCCGACCAGAGTTCTGCGGAGGTCGCTCCGCGACCGTAGCGGAACGGCGGGAGGTGTCTAAGCGCCGGCGAAATGATGGGTCCGCGCTGTCCCGGCCACAACGAACCCGACCACAGACAGACCGCAGCCTGGCGCAGCACCGGCCACGGCTAACCTGACCATAACGAACCGCAGCGCGGGCTCGAACCCAGCAATCGAACGATCCGGAGGACAAAGCATGATGTACGTGGTCGGGGTTGATCTTGGGGGGACGAAGACTGCCGCGGGGGTTGTGGGGGCCGATGGGGAGGTGTTGTTTTCGGAGCAGATTCCTACGCTGAGTCGGGGTGGGCGCGACGCTATTTTGAGGGCGACCGCGGCGCTCGTAGGGCGGCTCATAAGGCGGGCGGCGGGTGAGGGAATCGACGTCGGGCGTGTTGGCGTGGGTTCGGCCGGGGTCATTGATGCCGTGAACGGTGAGGTGGTTTCGGCGACTGATGCGATCCTGGGGTGGGCCGGGACCAGGTTGACGGCGGGGTTGGCGCAACTCCTGGGTTTGCCTCGGGGCTCGGTCAGTGCCGTCAACGACGTGCATGCGCATGCTCTTGGTGAGGCGTGGCGTGGGGCGGCTGCGGGGTCTTCGAGTTCGCTCATGGTGGCTTTCGGGACGGGTGTGGGCGGCAGTTTCGTGCTGGATGGCTCTCCTGTTTTGGGGCACCACTATGTGGGTGGGCACGTGGGACACTTTGCTTCGCCGTATGCCTATCACGAGGGCAGGGCCCTCCCGTGCGTTTGCGGCGGCTCGGGCCACGTCGAGGCGATCGCTTCGGGCCCGGCCATCCATGAATCCTTCCTCCGTTTCGGCGGCTCCCCCGCGGTCCCTGATACGCGTGCCGTGTTTGCCTTGGCTCACGACCGCGATCGCGCCGCCCCGGCTGACAGTGCTGCCGCCATCAGAGCCATCGGCGCGGGCGCGGGTGCTGCCGGGCAGGCGATCGGCGGGCTCGTCAACATCCTCGACCCGGAGACGGTGGTGGTTTCCGGGGGTCTCGCGGATGCGGGAGATTTCTGGTGGAAACCCATGGAACGCGCCCTGCGCAAGGAGCTCATGGCCCCGCTTGCTGACATTCCCGTGCTTCGCGCGGCGCTAGGCAATACCGCGGCCATTGTGGGCGCGGCCAAACTCGTCCTGAACTGACACCCGAACACCCGAACACCCGAACACCCTCGCAAGGAGACACCCCATGATCCTGACCCCCGATGGCCTCGAAGCCCTCCGCTCGCAGTTGATCGTGTCCTGCCAGGCCTACCCGGGCGAGCCCATGCGCGATCCCCGGACCACCGGCCAGGTGGCGGCGTCGGCGGTTATCGGTGGTGCCGCGGCAGTCCGGGTCCAGGGCATCGCTGACGTCCAATTCACCCGTGCGGCTGTGGAGGTTCCGGTGATCGGGCTCTGGAAGGACGGGCACGACGGCGTGTTCATCACCCCCACGCTCCGGCACGCCCTTGCCGTCGCGAATGCCGGCTCCCACGTCGTGGCTATCGACGGCACGCGGCGCACGCGTCCCGACGGCTTGACCCTCAGGCACACCATCGACGGAATCCACGCCGAATCGCATGCCCTGGTCATGGCTGACTGCGGTTCCTTCGCTGATGCGGTGGCCGCCGTCGAAGCCGGTGCTGACCTGATCGGCACCACCCTGGCGGGGTACACCGGGGAGCGTTCCAAGACCGACGGCCCCGATCTTGAGCTTCTGGCGGAGATAGCCGGCGCCGGACTGGGCAAGCCGCTCATCGCCGAGGGCCGCATCCATACCCCCGCGCAGGCACGTCAGGCCCTCGACGCCGGCGCGTTCGCCGTCGTCGTCGGTACCGCCATCACGCATCCGGCGAGCATCACCGGCTGGTTCAAGGGCGCATTGGAGGCCTGATCCAGCAGAATCCGTCGCCACGTCCCTGATCCCGGCGAGCGTCCGGGCGTAGGCTTCTCCCATGGCTGAGGAGAATATCCGGGAATTCGATGTCATCGTGATCGGCGCCGGGGCCGTGGGTGAGAACGTTGCAGACCGAGTGGTCCGGGGCGGCCTTACCGCGGCCATTGTGGAGGCTGAGCTCGTCGGAGGGGAATGCTCCTACTGGGCCTGCATACCGTCCAAAGCGCTCCTTCGGCCTGGAACGGCGCTGCACACCGCCCAGTCAGTGCCCGGAGCATCGGACTCCGTCACGAAGGTCCTGGATCCCGCACCGGTCCTGAAATACCGCGATTACTTCACCAACAAATGGCAGGACGACGGCGCCGTGCAGTGGCTCGTGGATACGGGGATCGAGCTTATCCGGGGCCGCGCGCGCATCACGGGCCCCCGCGAAGTCCAAGTGGATGGCAAGGACGGCAACAGCTACTCGCTCAAAGCCCATCACGCCGTGGTCGTTGCCACCGGATCCACGCCCGTCATCCCGAAAGTCGACGGCTTGCGGGACGTCCCCTACTGGACAACCCGCGGCGCCACCTCTGCCCGATACATCCCGGCACGTTTCGTGGTGCTGGGCGGCGGGGTTGCCAGCGTCGAACTTGCCCAGGCGTTCGCCCGCTTGGGTTCGTCGGTCACTATCGTTGCGCGGGGCCGATTGCTGAGCGCGTTCCCTGCGGAAGCTGCCGACTTGGTTGCCGCAGGGCTTCGGGCGGACGGCGTCGATCTCCGTCTCGGGACAGACACTACGCTCGTCGAACACAACCCGGACCGCGCCTTCCGCGTCACCCTTGGCGACGGAACAGTCTTGAACTCTGACGAGTTGCTGGTGGCGACTGGCCGGCGGCCGGCCCTTGATAATTTGGGACTCGAGAACGTGGGGCTCGACGCCGAAGAGGGCAAGGCTTTGCGCCTCACCACGGACTCTAGCGGCTTGGTTGAGGGCGCCGCCAGCGACGGGACGAGCGGGCTCTGGCTCTACGCGGCCGGCGATGCCGCGGGATCGGTCTTCCTCACCCATCAGGGCAAGTACGAGGCCCGGGCAACTGGCGACGCCATCGTTGCGCGCGCCAGGGGAACCCTCCACGGCACCCCGAAGCCATGGAGCGCCCTCGCAAAGACAGCCGACGAATACGCGATCCCCAGCGTGGTCTTCACGGATCCGGAAGTGGCATCCGTAGGCCCGAGCCTCAAGCAGGCGCTGCAAAAGGGCATCAACGCAAGCTCGGTGGAACTCCCCATCAATGTGTCCGGCTCCCAGCTGCATTCGGAAAATTACGAAGGCTGGGCGCAACTGGTGGTGGACGAGGACCGGAAGGTGGTAGTGGGCGCGACGTTCGCCGGGCCTGGAGTGGCCGAGCTTTTGCATGGCGCCAGCATCGCGATTGTGGGCGAAGTGCCGTTGGACCGGCTGTGGCATGCGGTGCCGTCGTACCCCACTATCAGCGAGGTGTGGCTGCGACTGTTGGAAAAGTACGGGCTGTAAGCCTGGTAGCCGTTGTGGCGCCGACGGGCCGGGAGGACAATGGCCGCATGGCCGAGCTCGTGGACATTGCCGGACACCCAACGTGGGTCGAAGACCGGGGCGGTCCCGGCGAACCCCTCCTGCTGCTGCACGGCGGCCTGAGCAACAGCGACGATCTGCTCAGGAGCATCGGACCGGGCCTATCGGAGCGGTTCCGGGTGGTCGCCTTCGATCGTCGAGGCCATGGGTATACCGCGGACACAGATGCCGAGTTCCACTACGCCGACATGGCCACCGAGACGGTACGGGTGCTCGAGGACGTCATAGGTGGCCCTGCCCATCTCGTCGGTTGGAGTGATGGTGGGATCGTTGGCCTCCTTGTCGCGCTCCGGCGACCCGAGCTTGTCAGCAAGCTGGTTGTCATCGGCACCAATTACCACTACAACGGCACCGTGCCCTTCGAGATGGACCAGGATTCGCCGATCGCTCAGGAGCTGGGCAAGGCCTACATCGAGCGATCGCCCGACGGGCCGGAACACCTCGAGGTCGTCTTTGGCAAAAGTGTGGCAATGTTCACGTCGGAGCCGGAACTCACCACCACCGACATCGCGCACATCACACAGCCGGTTCTCGTGATGGTCGGTGACGACGACGTGGTCACGTTGCCCCATACCCTCTCGCTGTACGAGGCCCTCCCCCAAGGCCAGCTGGCCGTCATCCCGGGAGCCTCCCACGGGCTTCCCCTGGAACAGCCGGAGGTCGTCACGGGCTTGATAGCCAATTTCCTCGCTGCGGAAGAGCCGCCCCGCACGTTTATGCCCGTGCGCCGCGCGAAGCCTGCCGAGGGGTAGCCACCTGAGAGGACCCCGCCCGGGAACCGCCGAGACTATTTGAACTGACCGGTCAGTTCAGTTACGATTGGAGCAGATAACCAGTTCTGCGAAAGGTCCAATTGTGCTGTCTGCACAGCAACTCCAGATCGACGGCCGCCGGGACGATCTCCTGCCTCCCACGTCCCTCGAAGCCGGACGCGGCGAGCTCCTCCTGGTCAGCGGCGACGGTCAGGACCAGCGCACGGCATTGGCACTTGCGCTGAGCGGCCGGATGAAGACCAGCAAAGGCCTCCTGAGCTGGGACAACTCGGCGAAAATCAAGAAAGTCCGGGCCGCGAGCGCCCTCATTGACGCTCCCGGCGTCAACGAGCCGGAGCAGCATTTGAGCGTCCGCGACCTCGTCACCGAAGACCTCGCCCTCATCCCCCGCCGCTACCGTGGCGCCCTCCTCAGCAAGCCGTGGCTCAAGGTCAACCGATTCGAGGACATCGCCGGGCTGTGGATTGAGCAGCTCCCCGCGGATCGCCGCCTCGAGCTGCTGACAGCCCTGGCCCTCGCGGACCCCGCCATCGACCTCCTGGTGCTCGATTCCCCGGACCGGCACAGCGCGAACACTGGGGATTGGCTCCCCCGGCTTGAGCAGTTGGCGTACGACGCCGGGCGGCCGCTCGCCGTCGTCGCGGTCGTTTCTGCGCTCCCGGACAACTGGGACGGGCCGGCTGCGGTGATCGGCAACTCGGTCACGCATACGGCACCCGCAGAAGCACCCGCCGAACCCGCTGAAGCCGCAGAAGCCGCGCAAGAAGATCCCGAAGAAGTACCCGAAACCCTGCAAAGGACCGCAAAGTGACTGTTCTGCGGCTGGCCCGCTCCGAACTCAAGCGCATGACCGGCGGGCTCCTGCCTAAGCTGACCATCCTCGCCCTGACCATGGTGCCCCTGCTCTACGGAGCCGTGTACCTTTACGCGAACTGGGATCCATACGGCAACCTCAACCAGATCGACGCCGCGCTGGTCGTCGAGGACACGGGAGCCAAGCCGGCAAGCGGCCCGGAACTGCAGGCAGGCCAGAAGGTTGCCGACAGCCTCGTGGAGGGCCACGTCTTCAACTGGCAGCGGGTGACCACCACGGCCGAAGCCGACGCCGATGTGGAATCCGGCAAGTACGCCTTCGCCCTGAAGATCCCGAAGGACTTCTCGGCCAATCTGGTCTCGCCGGGCAGCTTCGACGCCGCCAACCAAGCGATGCTCAACGTCACCACCAACGATGCGAACAACTACCTCCTCAGCACCATCGTGGACAAACTCACCACTGCGGTGCACTCCACTGTGGCCAAGGAAGTAGGCGAGGAAACCGCCAACCAACTCCTCACAGGCTTCGGCACCATCCACGCTTCGATCGTCAAGGCGTCCGACGGCGCCTCCCAACTTGCCGACGGCGTCGGGAAGCTCAGCGATGGCGCGGCAACCCTCCATGACGGCACCAGCAAGCTCAGCAGCGGTGCGTCCGAACTCCTGGCGGGCCAAAACAAGCTGCGCGACGGCGCGAATCAGCTGAACGACGGTGCCGGGCAGCTCAGCGCGGGCCTCACGGAGCTAAAGAACAAGACCGCATCCCTCCCGGCCGACTCCCAGAAGCTCGCCGACGGCGCCGCCCAAGTAGCCGCCGGGAACGCGCAGCTGAACGCGAAAGTCCAGGACGTCGTCGGGCAGCTTTCAGCGTTCGACGCCGGGGCGCGGGACCGCGTAGTAGGCAGCACCCAGAAACTCGTGGCTAGTGGTGTCATCACCCAGGACCAGGCCAACAAGATCTTGGCCGACTTCGACACCGCCGCCGCGTCCGGCCCGGTTACTGACGCGAAGGCCAAGATCTCGGCGGATGCCTCGCAGATCCAACAGCTTTCAGACGGGTCGGCCGCAGTCAGTGCGGGCGCAGCCAAGCTTGCGGGCGCCACCCCGGCACTGACGGGCGCCATCGGCCAGGCCTCGGCAGGCGCGGACCAGCTCAGCTCCGGCGCTGCCACGCTCGCCGCCGGTGAACAGTCCGCCGTCAACGGCACGGCGGCCCTCGCGGACGGTGCCGCGAGGCTCGACGACGGCGCGGCGCAGCTTGCCAGCGGGGCCGCCACGGCCGCGGACGGATCCCGTACCTTGGCGAGCGAGTTGGCGAAGGGCGCCGGAAAGGTCCCGAACCCGAACGACGCCCAAAAGAGCGAGGTGTCCAAGGTGATCGCAGACCCTGTTGCGGTCAACAATGTCTCGCAGGCCAAGGCAGGTTCCTATGGCGCGGGCCTGGCCCCGTTCTTCCTGACGCTGTCCCTCTGGATCGGTGTGTTCATGCTGGTCCAGGCGATGCGTCCGATCACCCAGCGGGCATTGGCCTCGAACGCTCCGTCGTGGAAAATCGCGGTCGGCGGCTGGCTCCCGTTCTTCGTGGTGTCCGTGCTGCAGGCGAGCATCCTCACCCTTGTGGTGGACCTGGGGCTGGGACTCAACGCGGCGCACCCCGTGTGGATGTGGTTGTTCATGCTGGCTGCGGTCATGGCGTTCACGGCCCTCATCCAGGGCATCGTGGCTTTGCTGGGAACTCCTGGAAAGTTCGTCGTGCTGATCCTCTTGGTCCTGCAGTTGGTGTCTTCCGGCGGAACGTTCCCCTGGCAAACCACCCCCATGCCGCTGCATGTTGTGCACGAGATCATGCCGATGGGCTACGTAGTGACCGGCATGCGGCACTTGATCTATGGCGGTGACTTGTCCATGATCTGGCCGATTGTCCTGGGCCTGCTTGGCTACACTGTGCTGGGAGCCGCGCTTTCCACGCTGGCTGTCCGTAAACACAAGTTCTGGACCCTCAAGTCCCTGAAGCCGGAGATCGCGGTATGAGCATGCAGGACCCTGAGATTCCGGAGAAGAAGCTCCGCCCTGCCCGCACCAACGCGACCAAGCAGCGCCTCTTCGACGCTTCCATGGAACTGATCGGCGAGCGCGGCGCAGCAGGCGTGACGGTGGACGAGATCGCGGCCGCAGCCGGGGTGTCCAAGGGAACGGTCTATTACAACTTCGGCAGCAAGTCCGATCTGATCGCACAGTTGCTACGCCACGGCGTCGACATCATGCTCGGCCGGCTCCAGACCATTGAAGGCCTGCACGCCGATCCGCTCGAGGCCATGGAGGCCATGCTCGGCCAGGCCATGGACTTCATGGACGACTACCCATCCTTCGCGCGGCTCTGGATCAGTGAGAACTGGCGGACGCCCAGCGAATGGGGCAAGCTCTTCGTCGAACTCCGCAGCGAGCTGTTGGCCGTGATCGGAGCGGCCATCGAAAAGGTCGCCAGCACCTACACCGTCGATACGGGCATTGCCCGGGGCAGCCTCGAGGCGGCGATGTTCGGAGCGATCTTCGTGGTGGGCCTCGACCGGCAGACGTACAACCCCGAGCGCACGCGCGAGCAGAGCATAGCCGCCATCATGACCATCATGCGCGGCTACGTACTGCGGTAACGGTATGGCAACTGGTGCGTCTTGGGGCGTGGCGCTGCCTGCCGGCCAGGGATGATTAATCCCATGCATCACATGGGGAACAGCGGAAAGCTTGCGATCGTCTCTGCCGTGGTGTCCGCTGGTTTGCTGGTGCTCCTCGCCATCACCCTTGACGAAACCGTGATGTACATCTTCCTCGGGGTCTTGGCGATCGGCTATCTGGCATGCGTAGCCGAGGTTTTCACCCGCCGCAGGTACTTCATGCTTGTTCTCGGAGCCATCTCGACGACCCTTTTCATCGCGTTCGGAATTGCGTTCCTTCGCATGTGGGGACTCGCCTTCAACCAGGACGAGAACGCCCTGGGCAGCGCGGTGAGCACCAAGGATTCGGACATCTACTTCTACCTCGCCGCACTTTCCGGCTGCAGCTCCCTGCTGGTCCTGTTCGTGGGGGCGGTCTGGCCATCCCGTCGTGCGAAGACGGCGGCCCGTCCGGCCGCCCGGCGTCCGGCGCCACGGCCTGCTTCGCGGCCTTCCCCGGCACCCACCAGGTCCGCCCAGCGGCCGGCGGCACGTCCGGCGTCGGGGGCTGTAAAGCGCCCTGCACGGCGCTCGCCCGCCGCCCCCGCCAAGCGCCCGACGACGGGATCGCCTATTCCGCGATCGCCGGCTCAGCGCAAGCCGGCCCCCAAGCGCTGACGCACTTCGGGCGCCGCCACATTCCCGGGCTTCGCGCGCCGCTGCAGCACGGCTGTCGCCACGCCGCCCAGCAGGAGGAGGCCGCCGGCCAGTTCCGCCGTCGTCGGGACCTCTGAGATGAGCAGCCACGCCGCGGTCATTCCCACCACCGGGACCAACAACGTGAACGGCACCACGGCCGAGCTCGGGTAGAGGCTGAGCAGCCGGTTCCAGATGCCATAACCCACCAGGGAGGCGAATACGGCGGTGTACAGGGCGCTCAGGATGGTCGCCGGTTGCAGGTTGGTGAGGGTCCCGACGACGGCGGCCGGGCCGTCCACGATGAGCGACAGCGCCGCAAGCGGCAAGGGCACCACAGCCCCGGACCAGACCACCAGGCCCAGTCCCGAGGCCGCCTTGGCCTTGCGGGCGATGATGTTACCCGCGGCCCAGGACAACGCGGCGGCGAGCACGATCATGAGCGGCACCACGGGTGCCACCAAGCTTCGGCCCACTGCCACGAGGGCAAGTCCGGCGACACCCAACACCACCCCCGTCAGTTGGCGCTTGCTGGGCCGCTCGCCGAGGAAGCGCGCCGCCAACAGCACCGTCAGGAGTACTTGCGCCTGCAGCACCAGGGAGGCGAGCCCGGCCGGCATGCCCAGCGCCATGCCCAGGTAGAGAAGGCCAAATTGCCCGGCGCTCATGAAGAGCCCGACGCCGATGATCGCCTTCCAGCTGACGTCAGGTTTGCGGACGAAGAAGATGCAGGGGAACACCACCAGCACAAAGCGGATGGCCACGAACAGTAGAGGCGGCACGTCGGCCGCGCCCCCGCTCCCGTTGCCGGGGTGCAATCCAAAGTCGATCGCGACGAAATTCAGGCCCCAAAGGACGGCGACAAGGACGGCGAGTGCTGAGTGGCGGATATTCACGATTCAACTCTGACAGCCAAGAGGATGAAGCACCAGCATTGAATTCTGCATCGAATCATGTACGTTTGCTTCATGATTGAAATTGCGGCGCTACGGGCCCTCGTAGCAGTGGAACAGCAAGGCTCGGTGGTGGCTGCCTCGGAGGCCATGGGCTTCAGCCCCTCGGCGGTTTCCCAGCAGATCAAGAAGCTCGAGAAGCAGAGTGGCGTGACGGTCCTGGAACGCCACGGCCGCGGCGTTCTGCTGACGGACCGGGGCATGGCGTTGGCCGAGTACGGACGGCGCATCCTGGGCGAGTTGGAAGAACTGCAGGCCACCCTGCTCGCCGACCCGGAGAAGCCGAGCGGAGTGCTGCGTCTCGTGGCGTTTTCCACGGCCTGCCGCGGACTGGTAGGGCCGATGCTGGGGAAACTGGCTCCCGCTCGGACCGGCACCGGCGGCTCTTCTGCAGCGGCGGGCTCCGGGCTCGGCGGCCCCGGGCTTGAGGTCCGCGTGGTGGCGGAGGACCCACGCGAGGCCGTCCAGAGGGTCGCCACCGGGGAGGCCGATCTCGGCGTCGTGCACAATTGGCACTCGGTGCCCCTCGTTATTCCGGAGAACATGGTCCACGAGGACCTCTGCCTGGACACCGCCGACGTCCTGCTGAACTCAGCCCACCCGCTGGCTGGCCGGACCGCCGTCGAGCCTTCCGACCTGGTGGACGAAAGCTGGATCAGCACCCCGGCCGGTGCCATCTGCAATGAGGCGTTGCTGGCGATCCTCGCAGGCCTGGGGCGGGTGCCGGACATCCGCATCTACGACCCCGACTTTTCCACGCATATCGCCATGGTCCAGCAGGGTGTGGCGGTGGCGCTGGTGCCGCGGCTCGGCCGGCCCGAGCTCCCCGCTGGAGTGGTAACGGTGCCCGTGGTCAATCCGATGCAGCAACGCCAGGTGGGAATCGTGTACCGGAAGACCATGACGGCAAGCCCCAGTATCCGCCACGTGGTGCGCTTGCTGCAGGATGTGGCCGCAGGCCTCGAGGTGGGCTAGTTCGGACCATCCGCGCGAACCGGCAGCAGATGACCTCTGGCGGCGCAAAAAGGGGCATTATTTGCCAGTTCGCGCGAGGGAGCTACTTCTTCGGGCGCGGAACTGCGAAGTGCGTCAGCCGAGCATCCTGCCCATCTAGTTCGGCCCACGGCTTTTCGAGTTCCATCACCGTCATGGCACTCGTGGGATACCGCGTTGCGGCATCCATGTAGGCGTCATGGTCCGAATCACGGGAAGCCAAGTGCATCGCGAGGTCCTGCACGCCGGGCATGTGCGAGAAGATCATGAGAGTCGTGACGGTTTCCGGTACATGGTTGATGACTGTCAACATGCGCTGCGCAGAGGCGGCATACAGACCGTCCTCGAGTTTCGGCGTCGGGGCCTTGTCCCCCAATTCGCTGCACACCCAAGTGCAGGTCTGCCGGGTCCGGAGCGCGGACGAACACAGGATAAAGTCCGGAATCACGTGGTGTTTGAGGAGCCACTTCCCGGCCAGGGGGGCTTCCCGGTGGCCACGCTCGGCAAGGGGTCGCTCATGATCCGGCACCCCGAGGGGCCAGTCCGACTTCGCATGCCGCATGATCACCAGCCGCTTGATGTGATGCTCGCTCATCCCCCCACCCTATCGCCGCGGAGGCACATGCTCACTGGTCCTGAGCGCAGGAATGCGGCCGCCTGGTTCGCGCGGGCGCTGTCGCGTGAGCGGGACATCCCGAAAGCGCCGTTGTTGCGTGAGGGACGAGCGCAGGCGCCGAGGGATCGTCCCGCGGAAGCGAAAGCGCCCGCCCCCAAAGAACGGAGCGGGCGCTTTGAGCGCGTGGAGACTAGATCGAGTATTCCGGAGCGGCCCAGACGATGACCTCGGGGTGCTCGTAGAAACGGTAGCCCTGGCCTCGTACGGTGCGGACCGTGTTCGCGAGGCGGCCGAGCTTGGAGCGGAGGCGCCGGATGTGGACGTCGATGGTGCGCTCGTTGGGGACCTCTTCGGCGTTGCGCCACAGGCCCTCGAGGAGTTCGTCGCGGCCCACGGTCCGGGTGCCGTTCTCGACAAGGTAGTTGAGGAGCTCGAATTCCTTGAACGTGAGGTTCAGGGATTCGCCGTCGAGGTGCACCTCACGGCGGGCGAGGTCGATCAAGACACCCGACGGGCGGGCTTCCTGTGCAGGCTGCGGGCGGAGAGCCTCGGAGCGCTGGCGGTTGCCAACGGTGGGGTCACCGAAAGTCGAGCGGACGACGTCGAGCGCGGAACCGGGGGCGCTGGCCGGGGCTACCGCGACGGCGGCATAACTCTCGGCGCCGGAAACGAGGGACTGCGCGTAGGCCCGGATTTCCTGGGCAAGCTTGGCAATGGACGTTCCGGCGGCCGCAGCCGTGTCTTCGTCGATGCCCATGTAGAGCACGAATCCGCGGGCCACATTGTCATTTGCAACGGGACGGATGGAGCGGTCCGCTGGAGCCAGGACAGGCGTGGGTGCAGTCATCGGCGAGGCCTCGTTGACGGGAACAGCGCGGAGCTGGCCGTAGGAGTTGGGGTTGTAGCCCTGGGGGACGTAACCGGGCGCCTGGCTGGCACCCTGCGGTGCGGGCTGGGCGTAGGCCGGGCGGTTGCCGAAGCCGGGACGCAGGCCGGCGTTCGACGCGGCCTTATTGGCGTTACGGACGGAGATGTGGACGTATCCGGATGCAACTGACATGGATTGCTTACCTCAAAGTGAATAGCCGTCATCGCGGCTTCGAATGCTGGTCTGGTCCCCGCAATGAGATGGGGAGGGGCGCCCGACGCTGGGCAGGGGGCGAATGCCTGAAACTTGTTGGGGTCTTAAGTTAGGCATGCATTCGACAACAGCTCATCGAAAAACCAGCGGGTACGCTGGGCTCGATCGCTGCGGCTGCAGATGCTGTTGAGTTCTTGTTCACATTTGAAGTGTGCAACGTAACAAAGGGAACTTGCAAGTAACAAAGGGCCGAACCGTCCACATTTTGAGACGAATCGGACTATTGTGCCGCACATCACAATTCAGACATGTCCAAATGTGACCCATTCTCGTTCGTCACAATGGCTATTCTCAGTGAAATATTCGAATAAAATTTGATGAAGTTGTCCTTTTCTGAATCTTAAGTCACGTCACGCGCTTGCCTTTGAATCTCGAGATATGAAACAACCCTTGTCCAATCCTGGATCCGCGTCTCGTGAAAATTTTTTGGCAAATCGTCTGCTAGGGGCTTTGCAATCGCCCTCCTCACTAGTTGGTGGTGCCGGTTCCTTGGGTACTTGATGTGGTGGCAGTGACGATCTGGATGGACTGGGCCGTGTACTTGTCGGATTCCTTGAGCGCTGTGACCCTCACGCTGGATCCGGATTTCACATCGGCGAGGGTCAGGGTGGTGCCCGTGGTTCCACTTCCGCGTTGCCGCATGCCTTCCTCTACCACGACGTCCGTTCCCAGCGTGTAAGTGCGGGTGAACCCGTCGTCGCTCTTGACAGTCATGGAGCTCGCCGAGATGTCGGTGACCGTACCCAGCTGGCCCGCCATGGTGACGTAGCTGCCGTTCTGGAGGACCACATATTCCGAGTGGACCGCGGCGTTCAGGCCACCCATGCCGACGCCGAGCCCGCCCGGACCTGCGTTCGTGCCGCCGGGGCCACCGAATCCGCCCTGGCCGTTCTGCCCGGCACCCGGTCCCTGCGCGTTGGTGGTATCAGCCGCCGCCGTCCCGTTTCCGGCGGCATATGCACCGGCTCCTGCCGCTGCAGCGACAACCACCGCGACGCCGCCAACAATGAGCCCCTTCTTCAGGCTCCAATTCTTGAAAAACGAAGGTCGGGGCTGTCCTGCGTTGTACGGCTGCGGCGCGCCCCACCCGGCGGCAGGTTGCCCAGGCTGCTGGTTCGCCGGCGGCTGCGGCGCACCCCACCCAGCGCCAGGTTGCCCGGCACCAGGCTGCCCGGAATCATCAAGGGGCCGGATCACCGGCTGCGGGTGCCCATTCTCCGGCTCGGAACCAGGTACGGAGGGGTTGTTTTGCTGTTCCATGATGTTCTCCATCGAAGTCGGGACTGTTTGGTCGTAGATGTTCCTGTCCCAAACAGCGTCAGCCGCGTTGCTGTGCGTTGGCTGTGTCGAACTGCAGGCTTCCCTGTGACCTGCAGAACCGCTACAACCTCCGGACAGGTGGCTAGGCTGGGACTCACAGGGTGCTCACAGCATCGGCAAAGCACTGGCAAACCGGCAGATTGGAGAGTTGTCCCATGGCATCCTCGCACTCCATGACCAATAACCTTCCGCAGCTCAGCCACCCGGACGGTTCCCCCATCCGTGCCCTCGTGGTGGACGACGAACCCAGCCTCGCCGAGCTCATGAGCATGGGCCTACGCATGGCGGGCTGGTCGGTAGCTGTGGCCGGCGACGGTCCCGCCGCGGTAAAGCTCGCCAAGGACTTCCGCCCGGACGTCCTGGTACTGGATGTGATGCTTCCAGGGTTCGACGGCGTTGAGCTGCTGGGCAGGATCCGCGCCTTTGCGCCTGAGGTGCCCGCGCTCTTCCTCACCGCGAAGGATGACGTGCAGGACCGGATTGTCGGGTTGGCAGCCGGCGGCGACGATTATGTCACCAAGCCCTTCAGCATGGAGGAAGTCCTGTTGCGCCTGCACCGCCTGGTCCAGCGCTCGGGAGTGGCCGCGATGGACACGGCCGAGCTGGTGGTGGGTGACTTGACCCTGAACGTGGACACCCGCGAAGTTACCCGCGGCGGCGAGGACATCCCGCTCACGGCAACCCAGTTCGAACTCTTGCGCTACCTCATGGAAAATCCCAAGCGCGTGGTGAGCAAGGCCCAGATCCTGGACCGTGTGTGGGACTACGATTTCGGCGGCCAAGCCAACATCGTGGAGCTTTACATCTCATACCTGCGCAAGAAGATCGAGGCCAACCACCCGCCCATGATCCACACGGTGCGCGGAGCCGGCTACGTCATCAAGCCTGCCGAATAGCCGGGGCGCCGAATGTCCGCACTCTCGGGTATCCCCCGCCAGACTGACCACAGCTGGTTCAATCCTTCAACCTGGCACTTGCGCACGCGCTTGATCTTGCTCTCGATGGCACTCCTTGTGGCCATCTGCGGTGCCGTCGGGGTGGTCAGCTATGCCTCCATGGACGTGTTCCTCACGAAGCAGCTGGACCAGCAATTGATGCAGGCCTCCCATGGCCGCCCACCGCAGGGCAACCCGGGCGGCCGTCCGGACCCCTTGGATCCCCGGGGCCAGAGCATCGGCACGCTGAATGCACGCATTCTTGGCGGCCAGGTGAGCAGTGATGCCGGATTCTTGTCCTCCGATGCCACCCGTGCGCCGTTGTCCCCCAGCGACGCGCGAATCCTGTTGGCCCTCCCCTCCGACGGCCGCCCTGTTGATCGCACCCTGTCCAGTGGCGGCTACCGGCTGGTGGCTGCCGAAACACCCTACGGCGATGTGGTTATCACGGGGCTGCCGCTCGCCTCGAAAGAGGACACCGAAGCCTCGCTCGTGTGGACCATGGTGCTGGTGTCCTTGGGCGGACTGGTCCTGATCGGGCTGGCCGGAACGGTGCTGATCCGCCGCACCATGCGCCCCTTGGAGCAACTCTCCGACATTGCCACCAAGGTATCGAAACTTCCGCTCGACGCCGGCGAGGTGGCCCTCGCGGTGCGCGTTCCTGCGTCGGCGGCCCACCCGAGCACCGAAGTGGGAAGCGTCGGCCATGCATTGAACCTGATGCTGGACAACGTCTCCAGCGCCCTCGAAGCGCGCCAGCAAAGTGAGACAAAGGTGCGCCAGTTCGTGGCCGACGCGTCGCACGAACTACGCACTCCGCTGACCGCCATCCGCGGCTACACCGAACTCTTGCGCATGACCGAGACGTTCACGGAGGACGGCCGCAAGTCACTGGGCCGGGTGCAGAGCCAGTCAGAACGTATGACCACCCTCGTAGAGGACCTCCTTCTCTTGGCCCGGCTTGACGAAGGGAAGGCGCCGGAGTTCACCGATGTGGACCTTACGCAGTTGGTGATCGAAACCGTCAGCGACGAGAAAGTCATGGCCCCCGAGCACATCTGGCAGCTCAAGCTCCCGGATGAGCCCCTCACGGTCCGCGGCGACACCACCCAACTCCACCAGGTTCTGGCGAATCTGCTCTCCAATGCCCGCAAGCACACCGAGGCGGGAACCACCGTGGTCACGGGCGTCATGCGCTCCGCCGATGGCAGTGCCGTGGTGACCGTGACCGACAACGGCCCGGGCATCCCGCCTGAATTCCAGGGCAGGATCTTCTCGCGCTTTGCCCGTGCCGACGCCGCCCGCTCCGGTTCCGAGGGCACGTCCGGGCTCGGCCTTTCGATTGTGGAATCCATTGTCCAGGCGCATGGCGGCACGGTGGAAGTGGCGTCCCGCCCGGGCCGGACGGAGTTCGCGGTGCGGCTCCCGGCGCTCAGGACCGCCACCGCCTGAAGAGACCAACCAGAAAAGCGCGACGCCGGTGCGCGTCGAGCGCAAGTCGACGCACCGGCGTCGTGATCTCCGTTACCTAAATGTGACTTAAGCTGGATCCTCCTGTACCGTCGAATGGGTGCGCTGGATCATTCCGGCCACCGCCGGGTAGGCGCCGAGCTCTGCCACTCCCCGGTGCCCAACAGTCCAGGCAGAGACGGGGGACCCAGGTCTCCGGGCAAGCGCTCATGTTGAGCCAGCCCTAGGGGTGAAGCCGTACCGCCACGATTCGCTGTGGCCACGGCCGGATGACCTCATCCGAATCCGACAGCTAACTCCGCAGGCGTCGAGAGGCAATCACCATGTCTGATTCCAGGAATCAGTCGCGCCCTGTTGCGCGCCACCGCGGCGAACCTGCCCGGAGAAACAAGTCACGTTCCACCTTGAGGCGAGTCGCCTCGAACCTCGGCACCGGCCAGCGCATGGCCGTTGTTGCCGGCGTCGTCGCCGTGTTCCTCGGTGCAGGCGCCGCCACCCAAGCCGCCGGACAGGCCATCAATGCCCAGGACATGAGCCGGACCTCCGAATCGCGCACGGCGGATCACTCAGCCATGCCATCAGCCAGCGCCACGCCGTCGGCGAGCGCAAGCGCGAGCCCCAAGCCGAGCGCCACGCCGACGCCGAGCCAGGCACCCGCCCCTGCTCCGGCCGCCGTCGCGCCCCAGGCTGCCGCACCGGCCGCCCCCGCGGCACCCCCGGCGCCAGCAGCTCCGGCCGCACCCGTCGCCGTCGATGATCCGGCTGGCGCCCAGGCCTACGCCGCGAGCATCCTTCCCTCCTACGGTTGGGGCCAGGGCGAAATGTCAGCCCTGATCACCTTGTGGAACAAGGAATCGGATTGGCGCACCACTGCCACCAACGCCTCCAGTGGCGCCTACGGCATTGGGCAATCGCTGCCGGGCAACAAGATGGCATCAGAAGGCGCCGACTGGCAGACCAATTACCAGACTCAGATCCGCTGGGGCCTGAACTACATCAAGGAACGCTACGGATCGCCGTCGGCGGCGTGGTCCTTCCACTTGGCCCACAACTGGTACTAAGCCCACGAGCCACGAGCAAAAGTATGTCGAGGTCCGTCCCTTCCGGGGCGGGCCTCGACGTATTCTGGCCGGGCACATGATTCCCGCACGGCGCTCAGACATCCACAGCCACGTCACAGGTTCCGCCTAAAGCCCTCATATTAGGCAGCCGCACTCTGGATACATGACGCTCATCGAATCCACCTCCGGAACCCTGAAGGACCCCGCGGTGGTGCCGCCGGGCCTTCCCATCCAAGGCAACGCGCCTTTCCACCCCAACACCCCCGTTCAACCCAACACCCCAATTCAACCGAGCACCGTGCGTCGCGCCCCCGTGGACACCCACACCGCCATCCCTGTCCTCGACGTCACCATCCCCGTCTTCAATGAGGAACGCGACCTCGAGGAGTGCCTGCGCAGGCTTCACGGCCACTTGCGCGAATCCTTCCCGCACGGCTTCCGCATCACCGTGGCGGACAACGCGAGCACGGACGGCACCTTGAAAATCGCGGAGCGCGTGGCAAGGGAACTGCCTGAGCTCGCGGTTGTCCATCTTGAGGAGAAGGGACGCGGCAACGCCCTGCGCAAGGTGTGGCTGGCATCGCCGTCGCCGGTCCTCGCTTACATGGACGTGGATCTCTCCACCGACCTCGCCGCTCTGGCGCCCCTTTTGGCGCCACTGATCTCCGGCCATTCGGACCTCGCCATCGGCACACGGCTGACTAGAAACTCGCGGGTCGTCCGCGGCCCCAAGCGCGAGTTCATTTCGCGTAGCTACAACTTGATGCTGCACTCCTTGATGGGTGCCCGCTTCAGCGATGCCCAGTGCGGCTTCAAAGCGATCCGGGCAGACGTCGCTCAGCAGATCCTCCCGCACACCATGGACAACTCGTGGTTCTTCGACACTGAACTCCTCGTCCTCGCCGAACGCTGCGGCCTCCGGGTCCACGAAGTTCCCGTCGACTGGATCGACGATCCGAATTCGAGCGTCGACGTGGTGCGCACCGCCCTGGCCGACATCCGAGGCATGGTCCGGCTCACCCGGGATCTCGTCTCGGGCCGCATCCCCATTCCGGAACTGCGGGCAGCACTTGCACGCGGGCCGCTTCCGGCCTCGTCGCGTACTGCCGAGCAAAGCCCCCGCAGCAGCCTTTTCGGACAACTGGTCCGGTTCGCCGCGATCGGCGCTGCGTCCACCCTCGCCTATGTGCTCATCTTCCTGTTCTGCCGCGGCTTCATGGACCCGCAACTGGCCAACTTCCTGGCGCTGCTCGTCACGGCCATCGCCAACACCGGTGCCAACCGGCGCTTCACTTTCGGCATCCAGGGCGGCAATCCCGTTCGGCACCACTTCGAGGGTTTGATCGTCTTCGGGATCGGCCTCGCGCTCACCTCCGGGGCGCTCGCCTTGGTGCACAGCACGACGACGCCGGACCGCTGGGGTGAACTCCTCACCGTGGTCGCCGCTAACCTCGCCGCTACCGCAGTCCGCTTCCTCTTGTTCCGGCTTTGGGTCTTCCGGCAGCCTGCCGCCCAGGCGACTGCACCCACCAAACAAGCCAAATCGCGCACAGAAACGGCAGCATCATGACCTCCACGATTACTCCCGCAAGCACAGGACCGGCCGCCGGAAATGCTGACGCCGGATCCGGCGTCGGGATTGCCGACGCACCGCGTCACTCGGCCGGCCCGTCAGCCCCCGGTGCCGCGCCCCGCTGGACGCGATACGCCTTTGGCCGGCAGCCCCGTTGGGTACGGCCGTCCGCCGCCGGGCTCCTCGTAGCCACAGCCTTCCTGTATCTTTGGAACCTCGCGGCTACCGGCTACGGAAACTCCTTCTACGCCGCGGCCATCCAGGCCGGCACCAAGGACTGGACGGCGTTTCTGTTCGGTTCGCTCGACGCCGGCAACGCCATCACCGTGGACAAGCCCCCGGCGTCTTTGTGGATCCCCGCTTTGGTGGGCCGGATCTTCGGCTTCTCTCCCCTGAGCATGCTGGTTCCCGAGGCACTGATGGGCGTGGCCGCCGTCGGTTTCCTCTATTTGACGGTCAAGCGGGTCTCCGGACCAGGCGCCGGCTTGTTGGCCGGTGGGGCTTTGGCTCTGACGCCGGTGGCGGCGCTCATGTTCCGCTTCAACAACCCCGACGCCATGCTGACGCTGTGCCTGGTCCTGGCGGCGTACTTCACTACCCGTGCTATCGAACGCGCGGGCTGGAAATGGCTCGCCGCAGCCGGCGCCGTCGTGGGCCTCGCGTTCCTGAGCAAAATGCTGCAGGGATTCTTGATTGTTCCGGGCCTGGGACTCGCGTACCTCTGGGCCGCACCCACTCCGTTCAGGCGGAGGTTGCTGCACCTGCTCGGCGCATTGGCCGGTATCGCAGTAGTGGCGGGCAGCTATATCGTTCTCTTCCAGCTGACCCCGGCCTCGTCACGGCCTTACATGGCAGGTTCGCAAACCAACAGCTTCCTGGAGCTGACCTTTGGATATAACGGGCTGTCCCGCATCACCGGCTCGGGTGAAGGCACGCCCGGCGGAGGCGGAGCGGGCGCCCCTGCAGGAGGCAATCTCGGTGGCCTCGGCGCCTTTGGCGGCGGCGGTGGTGGCAACACTGGTTTCGGTGGAGCTGCCGGGATCACCCGCATGTTTGGCACGAGCTTCGGTGCTGAAGTCTCCTGGCTTCTCCCTGCTGCGCTGATTCTTCTGGCGGCTGGCCTGTGGTTCACCCGCCGGGAAGCGCGGGCCTCCCGTACCCGTGCCGCGCTCATCCTGTGGGGCGGTTGGCTTCTGGTCACGGCGGGCGTCTTCAGCTTCATGAGCGGCATCGTCCACCCCTACTACGCGGTAGCGCTCGCACCCGCAATCGCTGCCCTGGTGGGCATTGGCAGTGTTGAGCTGTGGCGTGGCCGCGGATATTGGCCGGCCAGGATCGTCCTGGCCGTGGTAATCCTCGGTAGTTCAGCGTGGTCCGCGGTTCTCCTGGGCCGCGATGCCTCATGGCTTCCGTGGTTGCGCATCGTGATCGTCGTCCTGGGGGTGGTGGCGGCCGCGGCAATCCTGCTTCGCTTCGACTCGTTGCGCTTTGCCGACCAAAACACGGCCGGCCGCTTCCGGAATGCAGCGGCCGCGGCCGTCGTAGTTGTCTCGCTTCTGGCCGGCGGCCTCGGAACGGCAGCATGGACGCTCGCGACGGCGGCTACCGCGCACTCCGGTTCCATCCCGACGTCGGGTCCCACCGGCTCCGCCATGGGCGGCTTCGGAAACCGCGCCGGAGGTTTCGGCGCAGCCGGCGGCGCGGGTCAGGCGGTAGGGCCCGGTTCCGAGGGAACGGCCGACGCCGGACTGACCGCGCTGCTGACGTCCACCACCACGAAGTGGTCGGCGATCGTCTCCGGGGCCACCCAAGCCGCAAGCCTTGAGCTCGCCACGAACACGAACGTGATCGCACTCGGGGGCTGGAACGGCGGCGATCCCTACCCGACGCTGGCACAGTTCCAGGACATGGTGGCCAAGGGACAGATCGGTTACTACATCGCAGGTGGAGGCATGGGTGGCGGCGGCGGGTTCGGAGGCCAAGGTAGCAATTCCGAGGTAGCCTCCTGGGTACAGGCCAACTTCCAAGCCCAGACGGTGGGCAACTCCACCGTCTACAAGCTGACAAAGTAGATCCAAATGACCACTTCCTATTCCACAGACACTGGTTCCAAAGCAGGGCAGTCGGCTCCGCCGTCGCGTTCGGTAGAGCCGCCGGAAGCGGCCGCTCCCAGGGGAGGGGGCGGCCGCGCCCGGGCCGGCGTGACCCGAAAGTCCCGCAGCAACCGTGGTCCGCAGGCCCTGCGGGATCGCGTGGAGCTCGGCATTGTGCTCCTCGCAACCGCGGTCCTGTATCTCTGGAACCTCGGCGCTTCCGGCTGGGCCAATGCGTTCTATTCCGCGGCGGCCCAGGCCGGTTCGCAGAGTTGGACCGCGTGGTTCTTCGGATCCTCCGACGCCGCCAACTCCATCACGGTGGACAAGCCGCCGGCGTCGCTCTGGATCATGGACCTCTCGGTACGGATCTTCGGGCTGAACTCCTGGAGCATCCTGGTTCCCGAGGCGCTCATGGGCGTTGCCACTGCATGGCTGCTGTATCTGGCAGTCCGGCGAGCAGCGGTCCCCGCCAGCGGCGATCCACGGCTCGCCCACCGGGCCGGGCTGTTGGCCGCCGTCGTCATGGCCATCACCCCAGTAGCCACCCTCATTTTCCGGTTCAACAACCCGGATGCCCTGCTGGTGCTGCTCATGACGGCCGCCGGTTACGCCACGCTGCGGTCCATCCAGGACAACAAACTGCGCTGGCTCCTGCTTGCCGGGGTGTTCCTGGGTTTCGGCTTCCTGACCAAGCAACTCCAGGTCCTGCTGGTGGTTCCTGGATTTATCGTGGCGTACGTGCTTGCCGCGCAAGGTGGAGTGGGGCGTCGCCTGCTTCGGCTGCTTGCGGCGGGGGCGGCCATGGTGGTCTCGGCCGGCTGGTGGCTCGCCGTCGTCGAACTCATTCCGGCCAACATGCGGCCCTACATCGGCGGCTCCCAGAACAACTCCATCCTTGAACTGACGCTCGGTTACAACGGCCTGGGCAGGCTCAGCGGCCAGGAGACCGGCAGCGTCGGGGGCGGCAACGGCTGGGGAGTTCCCGGGCTGTTCCGGATGTTCAACAGCGAGTTCGGCGGCCAGATCGCGTGGTTGCTCCCCTCGGTGCTCATCCTCGGAGCGGGACTCCTGTGGCTGGGCCGCCGCGCCCCGCGCACGGATTCCGTCCGGGCTTCCGTGATCGTGTGGGGTTCGTGGGTGCTTGTCACCGGTCTCGTGTTCAGCTTCATGGCTGGCATCATCCACCCCTACTATGCGGTGGCGCTGGCCCCGGGCATAGCCGGGCTCGCGGGTCTGGGCGGGGTGCTTTTGTGGCAGCATCGCGCACAGCTCGTCGCCGCGGTCATGCTCGCCATGGCAGTGGCCGCAGCAGGATTCACGGCCTTCGACCTCCTGCGCAGCACCACCGCCTATGGTCCGTTGCTGCGCTGGGCGGTGCTGTTGGGGGCACTGGCAGCCGCGGCCGGGGTGCTACTCTCGGGACGTTTCCCGTCCCGCATCCTTCAGCGCACGACGGCGGTGCTCGCCCTAGCGGCCTCCCTCGCCGGCCCCTTGGCGTACTCCATCTCAACCGCCTCCGTGACGCACAGCGGCGCAATCCCCAGTGCCGGTCCAACGACTACATTTGGTGGCTTCGGCGGCTTTGGAGGCCGGGGCGGCTTCGGGCAAGGGGCCCAGAACACTCCCCCGCAAGCCCTCCAACAGCCGGGCGCCCAGGGCGGCGGCTTCGGCGGGAACCGGCAAGGCGGCGGCATGGGCGGCCTGCTTGGCGCCACCACGCCGTCGTCGGAAATGGTTGCCGCGCTGAAATCCGGCGCCTCGAACTTCACGTGGGCGGCCGCCGTCGTAGGCTCCAACAACGCCGCCGGCTACCAACTGGCCACCGAACTGCCCGTGATGGCTGTGGGTGGCTTCAACGGCACGGACCCGTCCCCGACGCTCGAACAGTTCCAGCAGCTCGTGGCACAAGGCAAGATCCATTACTTCATCGCCGGGGGGACCATGCAGGCGAACAGCGGATCGGACGCTCCTGCGCAGATCGAGCAATGGGTGGCTGCGAACTTCCAGTCACAGACCATCGGCGGGACCACGGTGTACGCACTGGCCGGCTGAGTGGGCTGGCCGAAGCACCCGGACGGGCTGCGGCAATGATCGCGGAGTAATCCGCAATCTGCCACAGCCCGTCTGTTGCCGTCTCCCTGCTCGGCTTTGTTGACGTAGAAGTCCTTGGCGCGGCGGCTGAGGAGGCCCGGGGAAAAGTTTCAAAAAGACTCTTGTTTTGCAAACGTTTGCAGAGAAAAGTGGACGCCACTGCAGATCCCATTTCCAAGCTTTCGTCGCATCAAGGAGCATGTATGTATTTCGCCGACTGGCTCGTTTTAGGGGCCTACTTCGTGGTCATGATAGGGATCGGCTGGTGGGCCAAGAGCCGAGTGAAAAACGCCGCGGACTTCTTCACAGCCGGTGGGAAGATGCCGTGGTGGCTGGCGGGGATTTCCCACCACATGTCCGGCTATTCGGCTGCTGTCTTCGTGGCCTACGCCGCCATCGCCTACACCACCGGTTTCGCACTGTACGTGTGGTGGGCCCTTACGATCACCATCGCCTGCCTTGTTGGCGCTGTCTTCTTCGCCCCGCGCTGGCCGCGACTGAGGCAGCGTTTGGGAATCATCTCCCCGCTCGAATACCTGGCTACCCGTTACAACCTACCCGCGCAGCAAGTACTGGCTTGGTCCGGTGCCGCATTGAAAGTCTTCGATGTTGCGGCCAAGTGGGCGGCCAGCGCGATCCTCCTGAACGTGTTCGCCGGGGTTCCGATTGCAGTTGGCATCCTGATCGTCGGCGGGGTCACGCTCATCTATTCGACCATTGGCGGCTTGTGGGCGGATGCCTTGACGGATATGGGCCAGTTCATCATCCAGTCCGTAGCGGGCGTTGCGATGCTCATCTTCGCGGTGGCCAAGCTTGGGGGCGTTTCCTCGATCGCGGGAATCTGGTCCCGGCTGCCGGCCTCCCACTCGCAGCCATTCGCCGGGGACTACACCATCGGATTCTTCCTCGCCTATTGCCTGATCAGCACGATTTCCTACAACGGCGGAACCTGGAATCTGGCTCAACGCTTCATTGCGGCCCCATCCGGCTCAGCGGCCCGCAAATCGGTCCTGCTTTCGGGCGGACTATATCTCGTGTGGCCACTGGTGCTTTTCTTCCCCATGTGGGCCGCGCCGCTGATCCTGCCCAATCTGACGCACCCGGATCAGGCTTATGCGCTTCTGACCCAGCAGCTGCTGCCGGCCGGCCTCGTCGGCTTGGTCGTCGCCGGAATGTTCTCACACACCATGGCCATGACCTCTTCGGATGCCAACGCGATTTCCGCCGTCGTCATCCGGGACATCATCCCTGCGTTGCGCGGTTCCCGGCAGCCGCTGACTTCGCGTGCGGAACTACTGGGTGGCCGGATTTCCACGTTCCTGTTCATCGGATTGTCCATGGTCATTGCCCTGAGCGCGGATTCATTCGGCGGCGTCCTGGGCCTGATAATCCTCTGGTTCGGGGCCTTGGTAGGGCCGATCGCCGTTCCCATGCTGCTCGGGATGTTGCGACCATTCCGGCGCTGCGGGCCCTCTGCGGCATTGTTCTCCTGGGCCACCGGTTTGATCGTTTTCGCACTCGCAAAGTACGTTTTGGCCGCTCCGATCGCGAGCCTCGGCACGGCCAGTGCACAGACGATCAACGTGGCCGCCCCCGTTGTTGCCTCCGCAATCGTCTATTGCGTCTTCGGCTGGCTGCGCCCTTGGCACAACGAAGCTTCGGACGCCCTTGTCGAGTCCCTTGACCGTGACCTCGAGCCGGCTACAACGCTTCCAGTTGAAAGCACCGTGGCATGAGCGCAACCGGTTCCGAAATACGGGATCAGCTCCTCAAGGGCATCCTCCCCTGGTGGCTTGAGAACGGAGTCGACAGGAAAGACGGCGGGGTTTTCACGTGCTTTTCCAACTCGGGACGATTGCTTTCGAACGAAAAATATACGTGGTCCCAAGGCCGCTGGGCTTGGCTCTGCTCAAGGATTGCGCTGGACAGCGAGGCCGCAATCATCGGGGAAGATCCCCAGCTGTGGGCAACCCTGTCGATTGAAACCGCCAGGTTCATCCAGGCACACGCCATCCTGGACGGCAGCGTGACGGCATACCGCACATCGGCTGAGGGGCAGGCGCTGCCGTCCGGGCCGCACGGGGAGATCGCAGTCAGTGTACTGGCTGACCTCTTTGCGGCCCTGGGCCTGGCGGGTGCAGCCCGGCTTCCCCAAGCCGCACACCGGGAACGTGAAGAGTGGCTGCAATCAGCCCATGCGCTTCTGGCACATGCCGAAGAAAGGATCGAGGCCCGGAGCGCTCCGTCCGAGCCATACCCCGTCCGGGCAGGATTCAAGGATGCCGCCGGGCTGATGCTGCTGCTGAATGTGGGCGCCCAGTTGCACCTGGCCAGCGGCTCGGCCGAAAGCGCGGAAACAGCCGGCGCAGCACTTTCCCAGCTCCTCGGAGACGGAAACTCCGAAGGCATGTGGAAGGCCGACACCTGGTGGGAATACCGGCCGGACAGCAGCGGTGACCTGGACACGCTCCTGGCCCGCCACCGCACCCCCGGCCACCTGCTCGAGATGCTCTGGATGGTCATGGAGGCCGTCGACATCATGCCTGAACTTGCGCCCCGGATTCCGCACTGGCTTCCGGACCTTGCCGTCCGGGCCCTGGAAGCCGGCTGGGATGACCAGCACGGCGGCGTCTTCCGATACGTCGACAGCACTGGAGATGAACCGCGGGGCAGGCTCTTCGGCAACGACCCCTACGAAACTTTGGTGACCCAAACATGGGACACCAAACTGTGGTGGGTCCAGGTGGAGGCACTCTACGCAACCAGGCTGCTCGCCGAGCGTTTCGGGCGTCCGGACCTCCTGGACTGGCATGAGCGGATCTGGTCCTACACCCTCAATACCTTTCCGGACCCTTCCGGCCAGGAGTGGCTGCAAATACGCGACCGCGAAGGGAAGCCGCTCGACAAGGTGGTGGCGCTGCCAGTCAAAGACCCCTTCCATATAGCCCGATCTCTCCTCCTGACCACTGAACTAGAAACCCGAAGGACACACACGTGACAGCACTGACCATTTACAGCCCCGCCGTTTCCACACACCCGGACCGGGCCGCGCTGGGGAAACACGCAGGCGCGCATGCAGCGGAAACGCTGCGCAAGGCGCTCCGGAACCAGCGGGAAGTCCGGCTGATGCTCGCAGCAGCTCCCAGCCAGGAGGCAACGCTTCAGGCGCTCGTCCAGGAGCCCGGCATCGACTGGAGCCGCATAACGTGTTTCCACATGGACGACTACCTCGCGCTCGAGGCCGACGCACCCCAAGGATTCGGAAACTGGCTGCAACGCACGTTCTTCAGCCACCTTCCGCCGACCACCTTTCACCGCATCGATCCGGGGAACCCCGCCGAAGAGGAAGCGCAGCGCTATGGCACGCTGATGGGCCAAGATCCGTTTGACCTCGTCCTGCTCGGCTTGGGCGTCAACGGCCATCTTGCCTTCAACGATCCCCCGGCCGACCTCGCCGACCCGCTGCCCGCCCGCGTCATCAACCTGGACCAGGTAAGCCGCCAGCAACAGGTGGATGAAGGGCATTTCGCAAGCTTCGACGACGTTCCGCGGCGCGCCATCACCGTCTCCATCCCGCGCTTGCTGCACGCCTCCGAAATCATCGCTTCCGTTCCCGGCCATGCCAAAAGGATGGCCGTCCACAACACGCTGAACCAGCCGATCAGCGGAGACCACCCCGGTACGGCGTTGCGCACCCACCCCAACGTCACCATCTACCTCGACGCCGAATCCGATCCGCGATGAACTCAAATGAGCAGCTGTCGCAGGACTACCTCGGAAAAATCACCGAACTCCTCGGGCGGATCCGCCTGGAAGAAGCCGAAAACATCAGCGTCGCCGCGGACATTCTCGCGGCCCAGGTAGCCAAGGACGAACTGGTCCACATCTACGGCCCCGGCGGTCATTCGAACCTGGCAAGCCAGGAAGTGTTCTTCCGGGCAGGCGGGCTTATGCACGTTTCAGCCATTTTGGACGAAGGCACCCTGCTCTCCAGCGGCGCCCTCCGCTCAATGGCCATGGAGCGGACTCCGGGTTACGGCCGGATCGTCATCGAGGACGCCGGCCTCGGACCAGGGGACGTCCTCATCCTGGTCAACGCCTACGGCATCAATAGCGCGCTTATCGACGCGGCCCTGACGGCACGCGAACTGTCCGTCAAGACCATCGGCGTTTCCTCGCGGGAGCACGCAGAGGAAACAGCCGGTGACCACCCCGCACGGCATCCACAGAAGCTGAACCTGCACGACGTCGTCGACCACCACATCGACACGAAGGTTCCGGTCGGAGACGCCGTCATGGAGGTCCCCGGGGCAAAGGAAAAAACGGCCGCCGTGTCCACGTTCGCCAACGCCTTCACCCTGAACTTGCTCATGATGTCCGCCATCAGCAAGCTGAACGAAATCGGCGTTGAGCCGCCATTGTGGCGATCGGGAAATGCTCCCGGCGGGGACGAAGCCAACCAGCAATTCATTTCACGTTTCAAAGGACGGGTACACAAGCTGTGACACAGCCCAAAACGATTGTGGGCAAAGACCCCCACCGAGGGATCAATCTGGAAATCGCCTACGACACGACCATCCTGTCTGTGCGGGAGATCGACCCTGACCAAGGGCTGCCCGTCATCGCACCGGGATTTATCGATGGCCAGGTCAACGGTTACGGCGGATTCGACGTCAACGCCGCTGACGTCAGCCCGCAAACCATCATCAACATGAGCGCCGAGCTGGCGAAGCTGGGCGTCACGACGTGGGTGCCGACCATTGTGACAGCGTCGGAGGAGGCCATCACCGGCGCGCTCGAGCAGATCAACCGGGCCTGCGAAATTGATCCAAGCACCAGGGCAGCTATCCCCTGCGTCCACATCGAGGGCCCCTTCATCTCGGACCAGGATGGTCCCCGGGGCGTCCACGATGCAGGATTCGTTCGCCCCTTGGACGTCCAGGAGGTCCGGCGCTGGCTTCGCGCAAGCGGAATGGTCGGTATCGTCACCGTCTCCCCGCACACGCCCGATGCGCCTGCCCAGATCGCGCAAATCCGCGAACTCGGCGTCGAAGTGGCCATCGGACACACGCACGCGAGTCCTGGACAAGTCACGGCTGCCGTCACCGCGGGAGCCCGCCTGGCGACCCATCTGGGCAACGGCATAGCGACCATGCTGCCCAGACACCCTAATGCCCTGTGGACTCAACTGGCGGACGATCGCCTCACGGCGGGACTCATAGCGGACGGCCACCACTTGCCCAGCGATACGCTGAAAGTGATGATCAGGGCAAAGACCCCCGAACGCGCTTATCTGGTGTCGGACAGCACTGCACTGGCCGGTAGCGAGCCTGGCCGCCACAGTACTTCCGTGGGCGGCCTGGTGGATCTTGCCCCTGACGGAAGGCTCTCCCACGTGGGCACGGATCTGCTCGCAGGGGCCGCCGCTACCCTGCCGGACGGTTTCCGCAACGTGATCCACGACGTCGGCCTGGATCTACCGGAAGCCCTCAAAATGGTGACGTCCACTCCCGCTCGGGTGATCCCCGGCACCCGGCCGGGGCTCGGCCACCTTCGCGTCGGTTCCCCGGCAGATTTTGTCCTGATCACCGGGGAAGGACCCGAAGCGGGGACCATTACCGAGGTTGTCCAGCAGGGCCGGAAAGTATCGGGCGGACCGGAATGAATACCACCGAAGCCGAGCAGGCCACCATGCGGGTGGGCGCCGCCGTCGTCGAGATCTCACCGCCCGCAGGTACGCCAATGGCCGGATTCGCAGCAAGGACGGAACCGAGCACCGGCGTCCACGACCCCCTGAGCGTCCGGGCGTTGGCTGTCGATGACACGTGCTGGATCACCGTGGATGTGTGCGGCCTCCACGAAGACACGTGCACCCGCATCGCACGCGGCTTGCCCTTTATGCCGGAGCGTGTCGCGATCACCGCGACGCATACCCACGCAGGTCCGTGCGTCATGCCGGGCCGACTCGGAGGCCATGACCCGGGTCTCCTGGAGGAGATCGTCGTGGCTTGCCACGAGGCCGCCGAGACCGCGTTGGCCTCCCAGCAGCCTGCCACCTTGCAATACGGCGAATCGCGCGGAGTGGACATTGCCAGGAACCGACGCCATCCCGAACGTGCCGTGGACGCGCCCGTCCAAGTCGCCACATTCAGCGATTCGCGCGGACAAGTGCTTGCCTGGATCCTGCTCTATCCCTGCCACCCGGTGGTCCTGGGTCCGGAGAACCGGCTCATCAGCGGCGACTACCCGGCGTTTACCAGAAGCGTCGTGGAGGAACGTTCCCCCGGTTCAGTGGCCCTTTTCCTGCCCGGGACCCCCGGTGACATCAACTCGGGCCATCCCGCCGACGCGTCGTACTCGCTTTCCGGCTCCGCCGGCAGGACGATGGAGCAGGCGCGAAAGATCGGAGAACATGTGGCGGCATCCGCGTTGGGGACCCGGCTCCTCCCGGTCTTCGATTCGGGTTCCGGTTCGGGTTCCGATTCGGGTTCCGATTCGGGGAGGACTTCCGCTGCCCGGAGGACCATTAGCGTCGCAATGAATTCGCGTGATGCGTTTTCCCCTGCGGAGTTGAGCCGGCAGTGGGAGGCGGAAGCGGTTTCGGCAGATCCGGGCCGGCGATCCCTCCTCAACGCGTGGAAGCAATGGGCTGTGGACCGCAGTCCCGAGGAGGGAATGTCCTGGCGCGCACCAGTGAGCGTCTTCAACTGGCAGGGCCTGACCCTCGTAGGATTACCCGGAGAACCATTCCTGGCCGCAGCGGAAGCCATCGCCTCCGCGGTGGACGGGCCCGTATTCGTTACGGGTTACACCAACGGGTGCCCGGGATACTTCCCGAGCGCGGACGAATATGACTTCGGAGGATACGAAGTGGAGGACGCGCACCGCTACTACGGCATGCCGGCCCCCTTCGCGCCTGGGAGTGCCGAAGCCCTGGTCCGGGCCGCATTGGAACTCGTGGGTGAGCTCCAATGACAGGCCGGCCGACCATCACGCAGTTGGCGGCCGAACTCGGCATCGCCCCCTCAACCGTGTCCAGGGCCTTTACCCGGCCAAACCTCCTCAAACCGGAGACGGTGGCACTGGTTCAAAAGGCTGCCGAAGCCGCCGGCTACGTGCCGAACCATCACGCGCGCGCCCTCTCGACAGGACGCGCCGGCGCTATCGGACTCATCGTGCCGGACATCGCCAACCCGTTCTTCCCTCCGCTGGTCCGCGCAGCTCAAAACTACGCGAGCGACCTCGGGCTATCCGTGTTCTTGGCGGACACGGATGAAGATCCCAATCGGGAAGACCGCCTCATCTCACGGATGGCTCCCCAGGTCGAAGGGTTGATCGTCGTATCTTCCCGGCTCGCTTCGTCCCGCATCCGGCAAATCGCCGATTCCCAACGCGTGGCGTTCATCAACCGCGATGTTCCTGAAACCTACCGGGTGCTGCTGGACACCACTGCAGCCATCCGCTCCGCGCTGACGCACTTGGCCGAGCTCGGCCACCGTCGCATAGCCTACGTCGGCGGGCCACCACAATCATGGGCAAACAAGCAGCGTCACTCGGCGGTGGACAACTTCACGAAGGCCCACGCCCTCGAGGTCACGCACTTCAGTGCGGATCCGGGCACCTACGAAGCCGCGAAGGCGCTCGGCGATTCAGTGGCAGCGTCCGGAGTCACGGCGGTCATCGCTTTTGACGACGTCATTGCGCACGGCCTGATGGGCGGATTCGCCGCCGCGGGCGTGGACGTACCGAAGGACGTGAGTGTCATCGGATGCGACGACACCCTCGCGACCACAACGTTTCCTGCCCTTTCGACGATTGCGGTCAATGTCGGTGCAGCAGCCCGGCGCGCCGTCGCCGCCCTCTCCGAGAACCCAGGCTCAACCAGCCTGACCGGAGCGAGGATCATCTTCGAGGGAACCCTTGTCCTCCGGGGAACAACAGGACCCGTCCGGCCTACATCAAGCCCGCTGACGCTAGAACCGGAGCTCGATTACCCGACGACCGGAAGCGTCCAGGTTCGCCGTGGCAGTGATAGCTGAGTAGTCCGCGATCTGCCACAGCCCATCTGCCGCCTCGCCTCCGGCGTCGCCCACCACCACGGTCCGCATGCCCGCCGCACGGGCGGAAGCGATGCCCGCGGGGGCATCTTCAAAGACGACGACGTCGGCTGGCTCGGCACCCAGCAGCGCGGCGGCCTTGAGGTAGCCTTCCGGGTCCGGTTTGCCGCGCGTTACGGCCTCCGAAGTGACAGTGGTCGCCGGCATCTCGAGTCCGGCCGCCTTCATACGTACTCCGGCGAGGATCCGATCGGCCGAGGTGACCATGGCGACGGCGTCGGCAGGCAAGGACCGCAACAGTTCCGAGGCTCCGGGCAACGCCACGATCCCGTCCGTCCGGGTCCGTTCCATCTCGCCGAGTTCCTCCGCAAGCGCGTCGATGTCGGCTCCAGCCGGGGCGAAACGGCGCACCGTGTCCTTGGCTTGGACCCCGTGTGAAGTCCGCAGGATCTCGCCGATGTCCAGTCCATACCGGCCCGCGAATTCGCTCCAGACTTCCTCCACGATCGCGGTGGAGTCCACCAAGGTGCCGTCCATATCGAAGAGGACAGCCCGGACGGTCAGGGTTTTCACGGCTTCAGCAGGCAGGTTCATGCATCCATCCTGCCTGCGTATCCGTTCCGCGGCCCAACTCTTACGGTGTGAGTCCTAGCCGTTGGGCCTGTGCGGGATGTACTGGACGGCCCATTTGTTGCCGTCCGGATCGGCGAAGTACACGAAGTGGCCCCAATCCTGGATGTCGATGTCGCTGACTTCCACGCCGTTGGCCTTGAGCTGATCGTGCGCTTCCTGAATATTGCCGACCACCATTTGCAGGCTGGGGGCGGTGCCTGGAGGGGCGTCGTTCAGGCCCTCGCCGATGCAGATGGAGCAGGCCGAGCCAGGCGGAGTCAATTGGACGAAGCGGATGCCGTCCATGGGCCGCTCGTCGTAGTCCGCGTTGAAGCCCACTTTGTTGACGTAGAAATCCTTGGCGCGGTCCACATCGGACACAGGGACAAACACAAGTTCAAGTTTCCAGTCCATGGGCCAAAGGCTATCGGCGGAGCCGGAAAACCGGTAGGGGCGGAGCACAACGCGGGGTCACTTACAGCCCATGTTGCTGCTCGAATTGGGCCGTAAGTGACCCCGCGTTGACGAGTTCGACGGCGGCGCCTCCCCAGGTGCCCACGCCGACTTCTGTTTCAGCTTGCGCGCGGGCTCGGGCTCGGGACGGAAGGAGCCACGCCACCAGCGTGGCAAGGACCAGCACGGCCGCACCAACGTAGACGGCGGGAATGGCCGCTTCCACGTAGCCCGTGGGAGTGAGTTTGCCGCCGGCTCCCGTGAAGACTGCCGTCAGGACGGCCACGCCCAGTGCTACACCGATCTCCCGGAGAGTCGAGTTGGTGCCGCTCGCCTTCGCGTGGTCCTCGGCGCGCATGTTGGCGAGCACCGACGTCGACATCGGGGCGAAAACCAGGCCCATACCGATTCCAGCCGCCACAAATCCTGGGACCAGAGTCTCGTACGGGACGGTCGCGGAAAGGACTCCGGCCAGCCAGAACATGCCCGCTGTCAGCAGCACGAGGCCCGCGATCATCAGGGTCCTGGTGCCAAGCCGCGGTGCCAACAGGCCGGCGAGTGGGGCCACGAACATGGGGGCCAAGGTCCAGGGCATGGTCATCACGCCGGCTGCCAGGGGTCCGTGGCCCTGCACCACCTGCAGGAACTGGATGAGGATGAAGACGGAGCCGAAGATCCCGAAGCTGAAGGTCAGGCCGATCAGGTTAGCCACAGTGAAGCTACGGTCGCGGAAGAGCCGGAGTGGAAGGAGCGGCGCGGCAACGCGGGATTCCCACAAAACGAAAGCAAGCAGCAGGACCCCGCCAGCGATCAAGGCGCCGAGCACCTCGGCACTGGACCAGCCGGCGTCGTTCCCTCGGACAATGCCGAAAACGAGCGCCAAGAGGCCAAGTCCGGAGAGAAGAAGGCCTACGACGTCGGCGCGGACGCGGGCGCCGAAGCTGTTCGGAAGCGCGAAGAGCGTCAGCGGAATCGACAGGATGCCAATGGGCACGTTGAGCCAGAAGATCGCTTCCCAGCTCCAGCCTTCCACCACGGCGCCGCCGATCAACGGCCCAAGGGCGACACCCAGGCCGGAAACTCCGCCCCAGATGCCGATGGCGAGCGGGCGCAGCTTGTCGCTGACCGAGCCCACCAGCAGGGTGAGCGATAGCGGCATGAGCGCCGCGGAGCCCACGCCTTGGACTGCGCGCGCGGCGATGAGCTGCGCCGGGTCCGTGCTAAGGGCGGCTGCGGCGGAAGACAGGGTGAAGACGGCAAGGCCGGCGATGAACACGTGTCGGCGGCCGAAGCGGTCCCCCAGGCCGACGGCCAGCAACATGAATGCCGCGAAGCTCAGGGAGTAGGCGTTGACGATCCACTGCAGTTCCTCAACGCTCGCGCCGAGGGCCTTGTGCATCACGGGCAGTGCGTTGGTGACCACAAGGTTGTCCAGCGTGGCCATGAAGACGGGAAGGGAGGCCGCCACAATGGCCAGCCAAACGGGAATGGTGCGTTTCATGATGACTCCACGGGGTCGCTGACGGGTGCCACTTTTCGGATTGTTGTAATCGAATGATTACTTAAAAGGCAAAGTTAGTTATCGACTGATAACATGTCAAGTGTGGTGAAGAAAACAGCGGGCACAGGCGCCCTGGAAACAGGCTCAAGCGGCCAGGCAACTGCCGAACGCATACCAGCGGCGCAGCGGCGCGAACTGATCCTGGAAGCTGCCACCGGTGTCTTTGCCGAGCGCGGATACGCCGGGTCCACCACGGACCAAGTGGCCAAGGCCGCAGGGATCAGCCAGCCATACGTGGTGCGGATGTTCGGCACGAAGGAAACCCTGTTCCTGGAGGCCCTGGACCGTGCCCACGGCAAGTTGATGCGCGCGTTCCGCGACGTCATCGCGGCCTACGACGCCGGAGGATTCGCCGAAGAACTGCAGCACCTTGATCCGGCCGCCGGGAGCGGCCGGCCGGAACAGCTCAAGCAGCTCATGGCCATCGCCTACGCGGATCTCGTGGCGGACCGCGGGATCCTCATGATGCTGATGCAGGCGTTCGTGGCAGGTCATGAGCCCGCCATCGGGGCGCGGGCCAGGGAAGGATTCCTGGATATTTACCGCCTGGTGCGGGACGAAGCCGGCCTATCCCCCGAAACCGTCCGCGACTTCCTTGCGCAGGGCATGCTCATGAACACCCTGATCGGCATCCGCCTGCCGGAAGTCTACGAACAGGACGAGACCGCCGAGGAGTTGCTTGAGTGCACCCTGCGGTCCAAGCTGCCCATGGTGCTCAAGGCAAGCAAGGCCCAGCGCCGGGCGGGTTAGTTCCTAGACGGGCTCGCTAGCCGGCCACGCCGTAGAGGCGGTCTCCGGCGTCGCCCAAGCCCGGAACGATGTAGGCCTTCTCGTTGAGCCTCTCGTCGATCGAGGCGAGAACGATCTTGACGTTGGCCTCTGAAAGCTCTTCTTCCAGCTTGGCCAGGCCTTCCGGGGCTGCAAGCAGGCAGATGCACGTGACGTCCGAAGCGCCGCGCTTGAAGAGGAACTTGATGGCTTCGCGCAGTGTGCCGCCGGTGGCGAGCATAGGGTCCAGCACGAAGATCTGGCGGCCGGTGAGGTCCTCGGGGAGTCGCTCGGCGTAGGTGATGATGTCCAGGGTCTCTTCGTCGCGGGCCATGCCCAGGAAGCCCACTTCGGCGGTGGGGACCAGCTTGGTCATGCCCTCGAGCATGCCGAGGCCCGCGCGGAGGATGGGGACCACCAGCGGCGTCGGCTTCGTGAAGGCGGTACCGATCGCCTTGGTGACGGGGGTTTCGATCTCTACCGCTTCGGTCCTGACTTCGCGGGTGGCCTCGTAGGCCAGCAAAGTGACGAGTTCTTCGGTGAGTTGCCGGAAGACCGGTGAAGGAGTGTTCTTATCCCGCAGAACGGTGAGCTTGTGAGCGACCAGCGGGTGGTCCACGACGAGTGTGCGCATGACTCCAAAACTATCATTGAGGCATGAGCACCAACGAGCCTTATCACGCAGAGCACTCGGCCTGGATGGGCCTGGCCCTGGACGAGGCCCGGCGGGCGCTGGATACGGAGGATGTACCGATCGGCGCCGTCGTTTTAGGGCCCGACGGCGGCGTGCTAGGTGCCGGGCGGAACGAACGGGAAGCGCACGGCGACCCAACGGCGCACGCCGAGATCGTCGCCATCCGTGAGGCGGCCGCCGCCCTGCAACGCCATGCCCTTGAGCTCGGCGAAGGCGGAGACGGCTGGAGGCTCGAGGACTGCACGCTCGTGGTGACGCTGGAGCCGTGTGCGATGTGCGCCGGAGCCATTGTGCTGGCCCGGATTCCGCGGGTGGTCTTCGGCGCCTGGGACGAGAAGGCCGGTGCCGCCGGATCGGTGTTCGATATCTTGCGGGAACGCAGGCTCAACCACTGGGTGGAGGTCTACGCGGGCGTGCGCGAAGAGGAATGCTCAACCTTGCTCCGGGATTTCTTCGCAGCCCACCGGAAATAGCGGCTGCGCACCGCGCGCACGCGTCGGAGGCCCCTTGAAATTGTCAGGTGTTTGGACGTCAGATGGTCTCAGGCAGCACACCTGAGGAGGACCTCATGACAGTCTCTTTCAACCACACCATCGTCTATTCGACGGACAAACGCCGTTCCGCGGAGTTCCTCGCCAAGGTGTTTGGGCTGCCGAAGCCGCAGCCCATGTGGTCCTTCATGACCGTGGCTTTTGACCATGGAGTAGCCCTCGATTTCGCCACGGCGGACCGGCCCATTTCGCCCCAGCACTATGCCTTCCTGGTCAGTGAGGAAGACTTCGACGGGATTTTCGCCCGGATCCAGGCCGAGGGCATCCCCTACTGGGCCGACCCCGCACGGTCCCGCCCCCAGCAGATCAACCACAACGACGGCGGCCGGGGCGTCTACTTCGCGGATCCGGACGGGCATTTCCTGGAGGCGATCACGCGGCCGTATGGATCGGGTGCCGCATGAGTTCCCGGGTGCGGGTCACGGCCATGGTGACCGGCCGCGTCCAGGGCGTCGGCTTCCGCTACTCGACAATGCACCAAGCCCGAATGCTCGGACTGACCGGGGAGGCGGCCAACCAGTTGGACGGCTCGGTGCAGGTGATAGCCGAGGGTGACCGCGAATCCGTCGACTCCCTGCTGGAATGGCTGCAATCCCGGGACGCCCCCGGCCGCGTGAAACACGTGGATGCCACCTTCACGCAAGCCACCGGCGAGTTCTCCGGATTCTGGGTGGACTGAAGCACTCCAACCTGAGACCAGCGTTCGCATTATGAATTGGCACTGTCCAGGGCGTCGATGCGTTTCTGTCGCGATGCCGGCGAGTCCAAGCTGAACGAGCGGAAATCGCCGAGGTCTTCGCGGATCCAGCTCTCCACCTCACTGATTCGCTGAGTGACGGCCGCGCTGGGCTTGTCGAACGTCCATGCTGCGATCCGTTCCTTGCCCGGATCGTATTGCCACAGCCCGATGATCCGTCCCCGGTCCAGGATCGGGTGGTCCGAGAGGTCCGCCTGCAGCGCGAGCGTGGTGTCCAGGATCTTCCGGCCCCGATCGCCTTCAGCCAGCATGTCCGCCGAGTTCCTGCGCAACAGCACCAAAGAATCCGTCCCGGCCAGAAGCTGGATCTGTTCCTCGTGCGGTGCCTTGAACGCGGAAAGGTGCTCGACGTCGTCGGGCAGCATCCAGAGCGGCTCGCCTGCCGCCGTCGTCACTTCGACGGCGCCGACGGCGGCCAGCCCCGCCTTGCTCTGCGCGACTGTGAAGCCGGTAAGCCATTGGCTCTGCTTGAACGTCGCACCACCCGTCCAGCGCAGGTACCGTTCGATCAAGCGCGCGCGGGCGGCGTCGTCGTCGGTGGTGCTGGGCGGCAGCGCCCACGACGTGTAGGCATAGCGCTGCTGGTCGAGGCGGCCATTGACGGGGACCCTGCGGATGCGGCCGTCGGCTTGGAGGAGGCCCAACGCCGTGGGGAGGGTGGTTGACGCACCCTTCTTCTTGCCTTCTTCGCCGAGGCTGCGGACGGACTCGCCGAGTTCGTCCCTGAGCTGTTTCGGGTCCATGGGGTCGCTGGATTCCAGGAGGGTGTGCAGCACTTGCTCTTCGAGCAGGGTAATCTCACCGCGTTCGACGCCGAGCCGGGCCAGGACCTTGAACGGCGCCACCGCGGCGTCCCGGCCGACTTGGAGGCCCCAGGCGAAGTCGTTCCGGCCGAGGACGTACGTGCATCCGCGGGCGGTCGGAAGCTCGTGGATTCTCAGCTCCGCGACGTCGCGATCCACCTGTTCGCGCCTGATCCCGGCCCGGGCAAAGAGCGTCAGGTAGGGGTTGGCGCCGCCGACGGAACGGGCCCAGCCTGCGCGGTCCAAGACTTCCTCGGACGTCTTGCCCGCGAGCGAGCCGTCCAGGCCCTGCCTATTCCACGCCCAGGCGCGGAGGAGTTCCGGGGTGAGCGTTTGGGTGGAAAGCACGGCGGACGTCATGGCCCCATTCTGCACCGTTTGCCCGCCATGCGGGGCAGTCCCGCGCGAGCTATCGCTCGAAATCCAACGAGAAGCCCGCCCAGGCGTCGGGATGTTCCCGGAGGACGACGTCGACGCCGGCGAGCGCACCGCCGTCGTCGCTCCCGCGAACCTTAGCGGCAACCGCTTCAGCGATGAAGCGGGCCAGCACTTCCGTCGTCGTGAGCTGCCCGGCGAAGTCGGGGTGCTCATCGAGGTTCTTGTAGTTGAGGCCGGCAAGGACGTCGTCCAGGATGGTTCCGGCTGCGCCGATGTCCAGGACGATCGCGTCTTCGTTCAGTTCGGCCCGGCGGAACGTCACCTCGGCAACGAAAGTGGCCCCGTGGAGTCCCTGCGCCGGGCCGAACGACTCCCGCGGAAGGCTGTGGGCGATCATGAAGTGCCGGCGGACGGTGAGGCTGAACATCGTTAGGCCTTCCTGTCTTTGGGGTAGGCAATGATGTGGCAAAGGTCGTCCAGTTCCCCGTTTTCCAGGCCGTCGAAGACGCCGGGGAGCTCCTCGAACTGCGACTCTCCCGTCAGGAAAGCGTCGAAGACAGGGTCCCGCAGGAGGGACACTGCCAGCTCCAGCCGCTCGCTTGAAGTGCGGCGGTGCCTGCGCGAACGTGCCACCACTCCCACCTGGCTCGCACGGATGGAGAGGCGCCGGGCGTGGAAGTCCTCCCCCAGCGGGAGGGAAACAGCCCGGTTCCCGTACCAGGACATCTCGATGATCTCGCCCTCGTCCCCCACTAACTGCAGGCTGCGGGCCAGTCCTTCATCCGTCGCCGAGCAGTGGAACACGATGTCGCAATCCTGCTGCGCGTCGTCCGGATGCACGAACTCCACGCCCAGGGATTCCACGAACCCGCGCTTTCCCGGATCCGTCTCCACCAGTTGCAGGCGTTCCAGCGGAAAGCCGCGGAGGAGCGCTGCGGTCATGCCGCCCACGAGTCCGGCGCCGACGACGGCGATCCTGTCACCGAGGCGGGGGCCGGCCTCCCACAGGGCATTCAGGGCGATCTCCACGATGCCGGTGAGCACAGCCCGGCGGGCCGGCACGCCGTCGGGGATTCGCGTAAGTGAGGTGAGCGGGACGACGTAGCGGTCCTGATGCGGGTGCAGGCAGAAGACGCTCTGGCCGATCCAGTCTTCGGGGCCCTCTTCAACGACGCCGACCGACAGATAACCGAACTTGACCGGCGCGGGAAAATCCCCGGTTTGATGGGGTGCCCGCATCTTCTTCGCAATCCGCGGAGGCACGTGCGCTTCATGGACCACGAGCTCTGTGCCCCTGCTGATTCCCGAGTACAAGGCACGGACCAGAACCTCACCCTGGGCCGGCGCCGGAAGGTCTTCGCTCCGGAGCTCACCTTGGCAGGGGCCCACGGTCCAGTAGGCCAGGGCGGTCTGTGAGTGCGTTTGTGCTCGCTGGGGTGCCGGCTGCTGCGGGAGAGTCATGGTGCTTGCGAATCTAGCCCTGCGGCTGCGATTGCGGAAGGGACGGCACTTAGGAGGGCTGTGCTTGGGAAGGCCGGGCCGTCGTCCGCGGCCGGCCAGGCGGGGCCGTTTTGGGGAACAGGCCTCCACTCCGGTACCCTATTTCAGTTGGTGACGTGTCCGAGCGGCCGAAGGTGCAACACTCGAAATGTTGTTTGGTGTAAAAGCCAACGTGGGTTCAAATCCCACCGTCACCGCCAAAGAAAACCCCCGGAAATCCGGGGGTTTTCTGCTTCTCGAAACTGGTCGCGCCCGCGTCGGGGATGTTGACGTGGCGGCTACGCGTGAGGCGGTAGCCTCCCGGTTCAGGTCCGCGTGATGTCAGGTGTCGATCTTCGAAGCAAGCCAAGGCGGACATGTGTCCGCCGGTGGACCATCCTCGCCGTTAATCCCCGCGTTTCGGGCCCGCTGCAAGACTCGCCAACGAGGTACGCGTTCCCGCAGCATGGTCGACTGCTAAATCTCGAGTACGGTCGCGTGACGCCGCCTGAACGGTGCGACAAGCCGCTCGGCCTGGCGAGGCCCCCATAGCGGCCTTGTGGCTGGTCGCGGCTGAAGGTGGCCAACGCGCTCATGATGGGCCGCGGAGCTGACCATGAAGCCAAGGATGGCCAGGCCAGCAATGAACGCGTAGATGACGCCACGCTCAAAAATGCCTGAGAATTCGGTTTTACCGCCGGTGAGCAGCATCAACAATCCCGATACGCCAGCGACGATGGCCAGTCCGAAAAACCAAGGCTTGCGTCGGTCCGCCTGAACCAGAGCACGCCGATCGAGACGAGCGTTACGAAGATACCCAACGACAGAATGACGACGGCGGGGTCGTGGATGCCAATAGTGTGGCCTGCATTTGGATAGTCTTCGGGGAAGACGCCGATGGCGAAAATAGCCAGCCCGGTAACGGCGAGCGACCAACGAATGATGGTTGTCGTTGCTTTGGCAAAACCGGTGGGCTGCATTCGAATCTTGCCGTCAGTTTTGTCCCGGCGTAACGCCTTGTACGCGTCATCAAGGTCGCCGGCATGTGCTGCAATCCAGAGCACCGGTGAAGTGATGAGACAGGCCGCTACCACGACGTTCACGCCGATGAAGATAAGAGCCAGATCCATCGCAGCGAAGGACGGAGAACACACGTAGCGGGCAGGGTTGCCGATGTCGTCGCAATGTACCGCGCCGAGGTCGCTGACGTAGTTCGATGCGTAGCTGTAGGTTCCATTGCCTTTCCACCCAAGCTGAACGACCCACTCAAATACGATGAAGCTAAGCATCGCTTTTGCCGCCCATGATCCGATCATGTGCCGAGTATCCGACGTCCTTGGACGCCGCCCCAAACACCAGCCGCCGAGTAGCTCGATCCAGCTGTTCACCTTGTTCATAGCAAGGATTAAGGCGCTCGACTGGACAAAATACTAGAGGTTCCGCTACTCGAATGGAGACCTGCGCATCCTTGCACGGAATTGAGTAGAGGAGAGCCCGCCGTGCTACCCGTTAACTAGTCCAGCGAATACCCTCCGTGGCAAGGCGGTGATAGTTGAGGCGTCGTTAAGTGGGCGGCCTAGAATCATCGTATGGGTCTCCTAACGTTCAGCATCAACGTCACCCTGGATGGTTGCGTTGACCACCAGGAAGGCATCGCCGACGACGAGACGCACGCCTACTTCACCCGCCTCATGGACGAGGGGGGCGCAATGCTCTGGGGCCGCACCACCTACGAGATGATGGAGAGCTACTGGCCAGCGGTCGCCCGCGGCGACGAGGACGCGCCGCCTGCGATGCGCGAGTGGGCGCTCAAGCTGGAGGCCAAGCCGAAGTACGTTGTGTCGTCGACGCGAAGCGACTTCCCGTGGACCAACAGCCACCACGTCGTCGGCGCCCTGCGCACGGCGGTGCAGGATCTCAAGGATGCGACTCCCGGCGGGGTGCTCGTCGGCAGCGGCAAACTTGCGACAGGGCTGGACCAACTGAATCTGATTGACGAGTACAAGTTCCTTGTTCATCCCAGGATTGCCGGCCACGGTCCTACCCTGTACCAGGGCGGACTGCCTAGCACCCGACGCCTCGACCTGATCGCGGCGCAGCCGCTCAGCAACGGCGCGGTCGCCTTGCACTATCGACGGGCTGATTGAGGGTGGCTGTCGCGCGCGACTAGGGTGTTACGTTGAACGATTTCTCTGGGACAGCACAGGAAGCGCGCTGCAAAGTGGCGTTGCCGCTCACGCGGTTGTTGTGTCCCGTGTCATCACACCAGTCGATATTGTGAGGCATGGCGACTACCTTTGCCTCTCCTGGGGCGGCACCTTTCGGGAGGACAAACGTGAAAGTGAAGCCGCCCTTGTCACTCATTGGCGCCGTCTTGTCGACGAGTTTGATACCAGCAGCGTCCGTAATTTTGAGTTCGACGAGAGCATTGGCACCGTAGCGCGGATTGCACTGGGCGTCGGGGGCGCTGATGGTTAGCTCGTCACCCACCTTTGCGACCTCGGGATTTACGGAAAATTTTGGAGGCAAGCAAGGCGGTTGGCCTTGAGGTGATGCACATCCCGACGCCGCACCTAGAGTCAGGACTGCACAAACCACGCCCAGCCCAAACCTCCGGGCACCCCTCAAGCGAAAGCCTTGACAGTTCCCCCATCTACTCATTGTTTCGCACGAGAACCGGGACGAAGGTAAAGTTGCTTGACCCCTACAGATCTACTCGTGTAGATTCAGACGAAATGTTAGCCAGGTCACACTCAAGAAGATCCGAACAGTCCTGGGCATGAAATAGAAATGACCAGCCCATGAAGACCCCAACGACAGCCGTGGACCGTCCGGGCCTGGCCATACTCGGCACCCGCACTCTGGGTCGCGCACTGGGCTCCGGACGAAACTCGCTGAACGCCGTGCGCTTGGTCTTCGCAGCAGCCGTGATCGTCTCCCACTCCTGGTGGCTAGGCGGCTACGGCCCGGAACCCTCGCTTTACGGGATCAAGCTTGGCACCGCAGGCGTCATGGGCTTCTTCGCCATCTCCGGCTATCTCATTACCGTCAGCGCCGAACGCTCGGCCACAGTGCTGGAGTACGCCGCGGCCCGACTCGCCCGCATCTATCCTGCCCTCGTGGTCGCCGCGCTTGCTGTTGCCTTCGTGGCCGCACCGCTTGGCGCCCTCCTGACGCACGGGACCTACGACCCGCGCGGAGCGTTGACCTTCCTCGGCGCGGCCCTGGCACTCATCATCGGCGTTATGGACACACCCGCCATCGGGACGTCCCTCTGGGGCAACAACGACCGCTTTGACTGGAACGGCCCCCTATGGACTCTCACCTGGGAGGGGTTCTGCTACGTCATCATCGCCGTGATCGTGTTCCTGCTCCGTAGGATTCCGGAGAGCAGGCGAGGCACGGCCACTGCAATATTCCTGCTTTTTGCCGCATCCACGGGAGCGGTCTTCGGAAAGCTCCTCGCAGGCGGCTTCGGGCCGAACCGCACCGAGTTCGTCCTCCCGTTGCTCGCGATCTTCATGGCGGGATCCCTCCTTGCCACCCAGAGGCACAGAGTCCGCGTCGGTGCGGCGCCAGGCATTCTCGCCGCACTCGCCGTCTGGGGCGCCCTCGCCACGGGCTACGGTACAGCCCTCGCCCCACTGCCGTTTGCGTATCTCATCCTGTCGATCGGTTCAATCGGCAGCGCGTCCGCTATCGGGTCCCGCTACGACATCTCCTACGGGATCTACATCTACGGATGGCCGATCCAACAGCTCCTCGCCGCAGCCCACGTGCCATCACATTTTCCCGTGCTCGGGTTTGCTGCGCTCGCTCTCATGGCGTCCTGGCCCCTCGGTTTCCTGAGCTGCGTGGCGGTCGAACAACCAGCCCAGCGGATCCGGCGCGCCCTCATGAGCCGCCTCACCGCCCGTGTGGCCAACTAAAATAATCCGCTTAAACGCTTGATCACAAACTCATCACCAGTTACTCTTTCCGTGATTAAGCGTTTAATCAGAAATCCTTAGCTCCACCACAAGCTCCCCCTGCCTGCTCAACAACGCCGTGTGCAGAGGCTCGATGCAGAGCTATCGGCGATCGAGTAGTCCTCACCGAGACCCGGAGATTTTATGGCCCGCTCAGCAAGGAGGCTGTCGAAGAGGGCGAGCATGCTCGCCCTCTTCGCCGCACTCACGATGTTTTTCACGACCACCATAGTTACCGGGGACATCCCCGGCGCAGGAGCCGTCGGCAGTGCGACCGCACCGCCAATGCGGGCCGTGTACCACATGACCCCGCCGTCAGGATGGCTGAGCGACCCTCAGCGGCCCATCTATCTCAACGGCAAGTACAACCTGTATTACCTTCACAGCAACCAGGACAACGGCCCCGGCGGGTGGCGACACGCGACGTCGTCGGACACTGTGGTGTTCAACGACCAAGGCGACGCCCTCCCGCTCCAAGGCAATTTCCCCGTCTGGACCGGCTCCTCAGTGGTCGACACCAACAACACCGCGGGCTTCGGAGCCGGCGCCGTCGTCGCGCTCTCCACGCAGCCAACCGACGGTGACCCATTCCAGCAGTCGCAATACCTCTGGTACTCGACCGACGGCGGGACAACCTTCACGCAGTACGGCGCGCCGGTCATCGCCAACCCGGACGCCTCGGACTGGTTCCGCGACCCGAAGATCGTTTGGGACGCGGCGCACTCGAATTGGGTAGCCGCGATCGGCCGTCAGCAGAAAATCACGTTCTACACCTCGCCGGACCTCAAGACCTGGACGCACCAAACTGACTTCAGCTACACCACCCCGAACATCGGCGGTGTTGAGTGCCCGGACATCTTCCAAATGAAGGCCAACGACGGCAGCTGGCATTGGATCATGGCCGGGAGCATGCAGGGCGACTATAGCGGCAAGCCGGACACCTACGCGTACTGGACCGGAACGTGGAACGGCTCGGCGTTCGTCGCGGACCAGACGGACCCGCAGTGGCTCGACTGGGGTTCGGACTGGTACGCCTCGGTGACCTGGCCGGACGCCGCGAATCCCGATACCTCCCGTTACGCGATCGGCTGGATGAACAACTGGCACTACGCGCCGCACACCGTACCGACGGACTCCACGGACAACTACAACGGCCAGATGTCCGTGGTGCGCCGGCTCAGCCTCAAGTCCGAGGGCAGCGGTGTCTACAGCCTCCTATCCCAGCCGACCCCGAATCTTGCCAACTACGCCACTAAAACCGTGAAGCCCGCCAACGCCACGGTCAACGGACGGACAACCCTCGACTACCACGGCTCCGCCTACGAGCTCGATGCGGACGTCAGCTGGACCACCCTCAACAACGTCGGTATTTCCGTCGGTGAGAACAAGGACGGCAGCCGGCACACGAACATCGGCGTCTACGGGGGCAACCTCTACGTCGATCGCTCCGCGCAGGACCAAGTGCCGTACTCCTTCGGCACGTACCAGCAGTCCCAGGCGCCGCTCGCCTCGGGCACGACCTCCGTGCACCTCCGGATCCTCGTGGACCACGGCAGCGTGGAGGTCTTCGCCGACGACGGCCGGATCGCACTCTCGAACCAGGACTTCTTCACGTCGTCGGACACGGGGATCTCCCTCTACACGATCGGCGGCAGCGCAAACTTCGCCAACCTCTCGATCACGGAATTCGCCAACATCACCGAACAGGCGAACCCCGCGGCGCCGTACGCGGACTTCGAGGGCAGCACATATGGTTCTTGGACGACGGCGGGAGCGGCCTTCGGTTCCGAGTCCGCCAGCGGGGCTCTCCCCAACCAACAGCCCGTCACGGGCTACCTCGGGAACAAGCTCGTCAACAGTTTCAACGGCGGCGACGCGTCGACCGGAACGCTGACCTCGCCGTCGTTCACCATCGGCCACTCGTACGTCAACTTCCTCGAGGGAGGCGGGAACAACCCACGGCCGTCGGACGTCTTTGCCGACTTCGAGGGCGCGACGTGGGGTGCCGGCTGGACGGCGTCAGGCAGTTACGCCGGTCAAGGCCCGACGGCGGAATCCCTCCCCAACCAGCTCGGCTCCAAGGTCCTCGACACGTACGTCGGAGGAGGTGATGGGGCCACGGGTGCGATCACATCGCCGACGTTTACGATCACGCGGGACTACATCGATTTCCTCATCGCGGGAGGAAACCACCCCTGGGGCCAGTCCGGCGCCGCGGCGGTGAACCTCCTCGTCGACGGGCAGGTAGTCCGGACGGCAACGGGCCAGAACTCATCGACGATGTCGAACGTGAACTGGGACGTCCACACGCTCGTGGGGCAGAAGGCCCAAATCCAGGTCATCGACCACGCAAGCGGATCCTGGGGCCACATCATGGTGGACCAGATCGTGTTCAGCAGCGTGCCGAACGCGGTTGGCGGTGAACCGGACAATCAGACCACGGTGAATCTTGTGGTCAACGGGCAAGTGGTCCGCACCGCGACGGGCCAGAACAGCGAACGCCTCGCCTGGACGTCGTGGAACGTCTCCGACCTGATTGGTCAGAGCGCACAGCTTCAGGTGGTCGATAACGGCACGGGAAGCTGGGGCCATGTCCTGCTGGACCAAGTCATCTTCGAAGACATCCCGGCCGCCTGAGTCGAACGTGGCCTGTCCGTCCTGACCTTCTTTGCCGCGCAAAAGCCCTGAAATGACACGACTCGCCGTGTCGTAAGCGCTTTCCGAAACGAAAGAAGGTCAGGACGGGGCGCCCATTTGTGCCTATGCTGGGCCCATGGGGAGCGACTCATCGACGACGCCGGATGCGCGGCGCCTCCTCGCGGCGCTGGCAAACGCGCAAGCCCGGAAAGTCTTCGCTGAGATCAGCGTTGGCGGAACCCCGGGCAGCTCGCTCTCGCCGGCAAAACTCGAACGGGCGCTCACGCTCCTGAACCAGGCGGGGCTGGTCGAAACGGTCGAGACCGAAGGCAGTGTCCGCTACCGCATCCGCGAGCATGCCTTCCGGGACGCGCTGGCGAGCCTCTCGTCGGCGCCCAGCCCGTCCGGCGTCGAGCGCTTCTTGACCGCGGACGGGCGTATCGATCGCTATCCCGCGCGGGAAGCAGACCGACTCAAGCTTCTCGATTGGGTGGCCACACGCGTCCTGGACAGCGGTGAGCGGGTGGCGGAACGAGAGCTCAACGAACGTATCGCCCGGTTCACTGGAGACGTGCCAATGCTCAGGCGGTACCTGGTGGACTCCGGTTTCGTGAGCCGAACGTCCGACGGCTCGGCCTACTGGCTGGCCCTCAAAGAAGACGGCGACGGCGACTAAAGATCCCGGGCATTCGCCAGGACCGGAAGCTTGCCCCGGACTTCTTCCACAACAGACGGATCGATGTCGACGACGGCGAGTTCAGGCATTTCCCCGAGGGCCACCATCACGGCACCCAGTGGCGAGATCACGGCACTGCGCCCTATTCCCGTGGGCGCGGTGCCGGTGGTGGGCAGGCCGACACTGGCCGGGTTGCCTTGGCCGCACGCCACCACGAAGGTGGTGCTGTCCACTGCGCGGGCCCGCACCAGCAAGTCCCACTGCTCGGCTTTGCCTTCGCCGGCGCCCCACGAGGCGCAGACGATGTTGACCTGCGCTCCCGCCCGGGCGTTGGCTGTGAAGAGGGCGGGAAAGCGCACGTCGTAGCAGGTGGAAAGGCCAAACACGGTGCCGTTGAGTTCGAAGGTTACGGGGGACGTCCCGGCGTCGACCGAATCGGATTCCGCGAAGCCGAAGGCGTCGAAGAGGTGGATCTTGTCGTAGGACGTGTCCACCCCTGGGCCGGTGACCAAAAGGGTGTTCCGGACCCGACCGCCCGCGCCGGGAGTGAACATTCCCACCACGACGGCGATGTTCAGCTCCCGCGCAAGGCCGCGGACCGCTTCGGCCCATGGTCCGTCCAGCGGTTCGGCGATGTCGGCCAGGCTATTGCCGAAGGCGCGCATCGCTGCTTCGGGAAAGACCACGAGTTCGGCTCCGGCGGCTTTGGCGCGGGTGGCGTATTCTCGGATCAGTTCCAGGTTGGCGGCCACATCGGCTCCCGTGATGATTTGTGCCACGGCTAAACGCATGAATTTACTCCAGATTGTTGTATACATGATGTATGCGAAAAAGTTCGGGGACTGCGGCGTCCGGCCGCGAGAAGGCGTACGCGTACCTGCGTGAAAATATCCTGATTGACCCCGAGGTCCAGGGGAAGTTCCTGAACGAGCAGGAACTGGCCGCGGAAATCGGCGTATCGCGAACGCCGGTGCGTGAGGCGCTCCTGCTGCTCGTCTCGGACGGCTTGGTTGAACTGATTCCCCAACGCGGAGCTTACGTTCCTCCGGTGACCGGCCGGGAAATGTCCGAATTGATGGAGCTGCGCGGGATCCTTGAAAGCAACGCCGCCCAGCTGGTCATCGAGCAAGGCCGGGTTCCCGCCCGGACGATGCAGGAAACCCTTGACCAGCAGGCGAAGCTTCCCGAGGAACTGAGCCCGGAAGCGGCCCGCGAGTTTATCCGCCTGGACACCCTGTTCCACCAGCAGCTCATCGACGCGGCGGGCAACGAGCTCATCTCCCGGACGTACAGCAAGCTCCACGTCCGGCAGATTCTGGTAGGCGTCTCCGCGCTGTTCCGTACCGGAGGCCGGCGCGAGCAGGTGTGCGCCGAGCACCAGGACATTCTCGACGCCCTGATGTCCGGCGACGCGGCGAAGGCCCAGAAGGCCATCGACCATCACCTCGCGGTGACCCGGGACATCCTGCTCCGCACCTGAGGAATCTTCTGCCCGCCCAGCGCAGCTTGTCAGGATTTTCGAAGGCATGACGTGAGAGTCAGCGCGTTTCCGCGACGGTGGACTGTCGGCTTGCCGCCGCAGATCCTTCCAGCAGCAGGCGATAGTCCTCGTCCTCCACGGTGTTGGAGTCCCGGCCGAGCGCCAACCCCACTGCGGTGACGACGGCGGCCACGGCCACATAGATGGCAACCGGAATCCAGGTGCCGAACTGGGACAGCAGCAGCGTGAACATCAAGGGTGCGATGGCGCCCCCGATCACGCCGGCGAAGGTGTAGGCCAGCGAACTCCCGGTGGACCGAAGTCGCGGAGAGAACTGTTCCACGATGAAGGCGGCCTGCGGTCCGTACATGAAGGAGTGCGCCATGAGTCCCAGGACAATTCCCGCGATCAGCAGCGGCTCGCTGTGCCCGCCCAGGATTCCGAAGAAGACGAAAGTCCAGGCGGCTCCCACCACTGCCGCGATGCCGTAGACGAGGCGCCGGTTGAAGCGATCGGATACGGCACCGGCCAGCGGGATCATGAACAGCTGGAACGCGGAGCCGATCAACACGGCGGTGAGGACCTGGCTGCGGTCGTAGCCGAGGACCTGGATGCCGTAGCTCAGGGTGAAGACGGTAAACAGGGCATACAGCACGTCCGGGCCAACCCGGCACAGCGTGGCAGCGACGAGCGGCCGGAGTTCCTTGCTGAAAACTTCGCGGACAGGGGCGTTGGGCTGTTCACCATGGGCCTCAATGGCCTTGAAAATCGGGGTATCTTCAAGCTTCAGCCGAATCCAGAGACCGAAGCCCACCAGCACGGCCGAGACCAGGAAGGCGATGCGCCAGCCGAAGCTGATGAACTGCGCTTCGCTGAGCGTAACGGTCAGGACGGCCAAGATGCCGTTGGCCATGAGGTTGCCGGCCGGCGGTCCGACTTGGGCCGCGGAGGCCCAGAAGCCACGCCGATGGGGATCGCCGTATTCGCTGGAGAGCAGCACTGCCCCGCCCCATTCGCCGCCGACGCCCACGCCTTGGGCGAAGCGCAGCAACACCAGGATGATCGGAGCCGAGATGCCGATACTGCCGTAGCCAGGCAGTACCCCGATCAGCACAGTGGCGACGCCGATGATCATCAGCGTCGTCACGAGGACTTTCTTGCGGCCGATGCGGTCACCGAGCCGGCCGAAAATGATGCCGCCCACAGGACGGGAGACATAGCCCACCGCGTAGGTGGAGAACGCCAGGATGGTCCCGGTCAAGGGATCCGATGACGGGAAAAAGACGATGGGGAATACGACGGCGGCCGCGGCGGAGTAGACGGCAAAGTCGTACCACTCGAGCGCGGTGCCGGTGAGGCTTGCCGCAAAGGCCTTGTACAGGCCTTTGGGATGCATCGGCTTTCCGGGACGCGGCGCTGCGCCGGAAGCCGGAACTGGAACGTTGGCCATGGGTTTCCTCCACGAGAAGTTTACGGTGACGCCTGCCACACTGGCGTTAAATGTATACATTACGCATACTGGATGTACATTGGCGACTGTTTCCGGTTTCCGATTTGAAAAATTTCTCCAGCAGGACACGCAAAGGATGGACAGAAAATGACGACTCTGAGCTTTGAACTTCCCGATGGCACCAAGCGGAATGTCCAGGTCAAGCACCTCCTGAACGCTGGCTACGCAGGGCGCGAACAGGAAGAAGTGCAGGCCCACATCGCCGAGCTGGCCGAACTTGGCGTTCCCGGCCCCGCAACCACGCCAGCGCTGTACCCGGTGTCCCCGTACCTGGCCCAACAGGTCTCGGAAGTCCGCGTCCAGCACGGCCGGACCTCGGGCGAAGCCGAATGGGCGCTCGTAATCACCGATGAGGACGTGCTCTTGACCGTGGCGTGCGACCATACGGATCGCGAACTCGAAGTCCACGGCGTGGCTTGGAGCAAGAACGCCAGCCCGGACGTGTTGGGACGCAAAGCATGGCGCCTGGATGATGTTCGCGACCATTTGGACAAGATCACCCTCAAGGGCTGGGTGGGTGACGGCGAAACTCCGGACACCCTGATCCAGGACAGTTCGCTGGAGGCGCTCCTCAGCCCGGACTACTGGCTGGCGGTGCTCGCAGAACGCGGCCTGAACCAGCCGGGCACCGTCCTCATTTCAGGCACAGTGGCAATGAAACAGGGGGTCGACCAGTTTGCCCGCAGCTGGAAGGTGGAAATGACCGATCCGGTGACCGGCACGTCGGTGGACGCCCAGTATGTTGTGGAGAAGATGGCAGAGCCCATCGGCTGAGTCCGGCTCCGCCGCCGTTCGCCCGACCGCGGTCCATTGTGGGCGCTCGGGACCGGGCATACTCTGGGAGAGGCACAAGCGGTTGGCACTACTACCGCATTGAGAGGGCGCTGCATGGACGCCAATTCCATCACCGACACCTTCCACCGGCCCTTGCGGGACCTGCGGATTTCCGTCACGGACCGATGCAATTTCCGCTGCGTCTACTGCATGCCCAAGGAGATCTTCGGCAGGGATTTCGTTTTCATGCCCCGGGACCAGCTGCTGACGTTTGAGGAAATCACCCGGCTGGCGTCGATCGCGGTTGGACACGGTGTGCGGAAGATCCGGCTGACCGGCGGGGAACCCCTGTTGCGGAAGGACATCGAGGAGCTGGTCCGGATGCTGGCCCGGTTGCGCACTCCCGACGGGCTGGCGCCGGACCTGGCCATGACCACGAACGGCTCGGTCCTGGCGCAGAAGGCACAAGCGCTCAAGGATGCGGGGCTGGACCGGGTGACGGTCTCGCTGGACTCCCTCCGGGAGGAGACCTTCCAGGCCATGAACGACGTCGGCTATCCCGTGGCGAAGGTCCTGCACGCCGCGGACGTTGCCCAGGCCGCCGGGCTGGGGCCGGTGAAGATCAACATGGTGGTCAAGCGGGAGACGAACGACCAGGACATTCTTCCCATGGCCAGCCATTTCAAGGGATCCGGGTTCATTCTGCGGTTCATCGAGTACATGGACGTGGGAGCATCCAACGGCTGGAAAATGGATGAAGTGGTGCCCTCAGCCGAGATCCTGGCTCGCATCGGCGCGGTGTTCCCTCTGGAGCCCGTAGCCCCCAACTACCCCGGCGAGACCTCGGATCGCTGGCGCTACGCGGACGGAAGCGGCGAAATCGGAGTCATTTCGAGCGTGACCCAAGCCTTTTGCCGCGGCTGCACCCGGGCCCGGCTCTCGGCCGACGGGAAGCTGTTCACGTGCCTCTTTGCGACGGCCGGCACGGACCTGAGGGCACTCCTGAGAGGCGGAGCGTCCGACGTCGAGCTTTCGACGGCGTTGTCCGCCCTGTGGGGCGGCCGCACGGACCGCTACTCGGAACTGCGCAGTTCACACACACCCAAGGACCCTGCCGCGGCACACAAGATCGAGATGTCGTACATCGGCGGATAGCCGAGCCGGACCGCATCCCAGCCGGTGACCCTATGCTGGTGCCATGACGCAGACGTCGATCAGCTCCGCCACAGCGCTGGCCGAAATGCTGGCCGCCACCGGCTACCTCGCCGACGACGGCCTGGCCACCGTCGGTTACCTCGCCCTGAGCATGGAACGGCCGCTGCTGCTGGAAGGCGAACCGGGCACCGGCAAAACCTCCCTGGCCGAGGCCCTCGCGCAAGGGTTCGGGCTGCCGCTGATCCGATTGCAGTGCTATGAGGGAATCGACGCCTCGCAGGCGCTGTATGACTGGGACTTCACCGCCCAGATCCTGCATCTGCGCAGCGTGGAGGCCAGCGGCGGCTCGGGAATGAGCGCGCGGCTGAGCGTGGCCGAGCTGGAAAGCTCGCTCTATGACAAACGGTTCCTCTTAGCCCGCCCTATCCTCAAGGCGCTACAGCAAAGCCCGGCCGTGCTGCTGATCGACGAAATCGACCGGGCCGACGACGAGTTCGAGGCGTTCCTGCTGGAAGTGCTCTCCACCTACCAGGTCTCCATCCCCGAGTTCGGCACGGTCAAGGCCGACACTCCGCCGATCGTGGTGCTCACCTCCAACCGGACCCGCGATCTGCACGATGCACTCAAACGCCGCTGCCTCTACCACTGGATCGACCACCCCGGGCTGGCCCGCGAAGTGGAAATCGTGCGCACCCGACTCCCCCAAGTGCCTGCGCTCTTGGCCGAGCAAGTGGTTCGCGCGGTCCAGCAGATCCGGGTCACCGACGACGTACTGAAGCCTCCCGGCGTCGCCGAGACCCTGGACTGGGCGCGCGCCCTGCACCAGCTCGGCAGGGCAGAGTTGGACCTGGCCTCGGCCGCAGCCAGCATCGGCGCGCTGTGCAAGTACCGTGAGGACACTGAGCGCGTCTCGGCGGCCCTGGCCCGGATGCTCGGCTGAGCCCATGCCAACGGCAGAACACGGCCCTCCGGCCGGCCCCGCGGCAGGCCAGAGCACAGGCCACAGCGCCGAAGAGATCCTCCTTGCCTTCGCCGCAGCCGTGCGTGCGGCCGGCGTGAAAGTGACCGCGGACCGCTCGCTCAGCTTCGTCGACGCCGTAGGCAGGCTCGCCCTGGATCGCCGTTCGGACGTGTTCTGGGCCGGCCGCGCCACGCTATGCGCTTCGCCGGAGGACTTGCCCGCCTACCAGCGGACGTTTGAGGCCTGGTTTGCCGTGGAACACTCGGCCGCCCAACGCCTGGAAAACTCCGCGACGTCAGTCAGCGCTGCCACTTTGGATGACGACGACGGCGGGCCGGAAGGTAGGCGGGAACAGTTGCGGGCGCTCGCCAGCCGCCGGGAGCTGCTGCGGCACCGCGACGTAGCCGTCCTGGACGACGCGGAACGCGCGCTGCTGCACCGGATGTTCGAGGAGTTGCCGGTGCGCTTGCCCACCCGGCAGACCCGGCGCAGGCACCTCGACCGGCACGGCGACGTGGACCGCGTCCGGACCCTGCGCGACCAGTTGCGCCGCGGCGGGGAACCGGGGCCCCTTCGCCGCGCCCGGGCCCCGCGCAAAACCCGCCGGATGGTCTGGTTGATCGACGTTTCAGGTTCGATGGCACCGTACGCGGACAGCCTGCTTCGCTTGGCCCACCGGGTAGTGGAGGCCGCTCCGCGCCAAGTAGAGGTTTTCACGCTGGGCACCCGCCTGACCCGCGTGACAAGCGCGCTTCGTGTCCCTGATCCCGAAAGTGCCTTGGCGCTCGCCGGCCGCACAGTCCCGGACTGGTCCGGCGGAACCCGGCTTGGAGAGGTGCTGCGGGCGTTCAACGACCGCTGGGGCCAGCGCGTAATGGTGCGCGGCGCCGTCGTCGTGATTGCCAGCGATGGCTGGGAGCGGGGCGACCCCGCACTGCTGGGACGCCAGGCCGAGCGGCTGCACCATCTGGCGAGGCGGGTCATTTGGTCCAATCCGCACCGCGGCAAGGCGGGGTACGAGCCCCTGCAGCGGGGAATCAGGGCAGTGCTGCCGCACGTTGACTTCTTTATAGGGGGGCACTCAATGCAGAGTTTCGAGGAGTTGTTGGACGTGGTTGCCAATGCGTGAGGTCTTGGACGATCTGGTTGCTGCCATGGCGGCCGGCCACACAGTAGGACTCGGCACGGTGGTGCGCACCTTCCGCTCCGCACCGCGGCCGGCCGGCGCCGCCATGATGGTCGACGCCGACGGCAGTGCGGTGGGCTCGGTATCCGGCGGGTGCGTCGAGGGAGCGCTCTACGAACTGGCCACCAAGGTGGTCGAGTCCGGCAAACCGGTGCTGCAGCGCTACGGGATCAGTGACGACGCCGCGTTCGAGGTCGGCCTCACCTGCGGCGGGATCCTGGACATTTTTGTGGAGCCGGTCTCCACTGAGAACTTCCCGGAACTGGCCCAGGTAGCGGACGACGTCGGTGCAGGCCGTCCGGTTGCCATCGTAACCGTGATCGAACACCCCGATCCCGCGTGGCTGGGCCGCCACCTGGTGGTCCGCCCGGAGGGGTTCGTGGGTTCCCTCGGCAGCGAGCGTGCCGACCATGCGGTATCCGACGACGTCCAGGGCCTGCTGGCCGCAGGCCGCAACACGACCCTCATGTACGGACCGGACGGGCAGCGGCGCGGCGAAGGCATGCGCGTTTTCGCCCTCAGTTTCGCCCCTCAGCCGCGGATGCTGGTGTTCGGCGCGATCGACTTCGCCGCCGCGGTCGCAAAGCAAGGCACCTTCCTCGGCTACCGGGTCACGGTCTGCGATGCACGCGCGGTTTTCGCTACCGCTGCGCGGTTCCCGCAAGCCGACGAGGTAGTGGTGGAATGGCCGCACCGCTACCTGCAGGCGCAGATCAGTGCCGGCCAAGTGGATGAACGCACCGTGATCTGCGTGCTGACGCATGATCCGAAATTCGACGTGCCGCTGCTGGAGTTGGCACTGCGCCACAACGTGGCCTATGTGGGGGCGATGGGATCCCGGCGCACGCACCACGACCGATTGGAACGGCTGCGCGAAGCAGGCCTGGGCGAGGCCGAATTGGCGAAGCTCTCCAGCCCGATCGGCCTGGACCTGGGATCCCGCACCCCGGAGGAAACGGCCGTCTCCATCGCCGCCGAAATCATTGCCTTGCACTGGGGTGGCGGCGGCGGAAGATTGAGCACTATGGAAGCCCGGATCCACCACGAACCCACGGTTGAAGCGGACCACGAGGATGCGGGGTACGAACTCAAGCCGGGCTAGGGCGCTCGCCCCTTCCGAGGAGTAACCTGTGTCACATCAGGACTGGATGCCGGGCAGTCGTGCCCGTCGTCCAACGCGACAGGAGATCCCAATGGCGAGTTCCAAGACGATCACCGTCGAAGTCGATGATGTGAGCTACACAGACGACGTCGAGCCACGATTGCTGCTGGTCCAATACCTGCGCGAACGGCTCGGCAAGACCGGCACATTGATCGGCTGCGACACTACCAACTGCGGCGCCTGCACCGTCCATCTGGACGGAGTCAGCGTCAAATCCTGCACCATGTTCGCGGTTCAGGCAGACGGCCACAGCGTCACCACCATCGAAGGCCTCGCCCGGGACGGCAAGCTCGCCCCGCTGCAGCAAGCCTTCCACCAATGCCATGCGCTGCAATGCGGCTTCTGCACGCCCGGCATGATCATGCAATCGGCATCCCTCCTCACCGAAAACCCGCACCCCACCGAGCAGGAAATCCGGGACGGCCTTGAGGGAAACCTTTGCCGGTGCACCGGGTACCAGAACATAGTTGCCGCGGTGCAGGCCGCCGCTGACGGAACCGTTTCTTCTGACGGAGCCGTTTCTTCCGACGGCACGGTCTCCGCGGACCGCGACGAAACAGAAACGGCAGGTGTGGCATGACCATCGCCGAAGTCGGCAGGCCCCGCCTCCGCAAGGAAGATGCCCACCTCATCACCGGACGCTCCAGGTACACCGACAACATGACGTTGCCCGGCATGCTCCATTTGGCCATGGTCCGCAGTCCGTTCGCCCACGCGAAGATCACCTCGATCGACACCTCCGCCGCGAAGTCCTCACCCGGCGTCGTCGCCGTGCTTACCGGAGCCGATGTGGCCGCGGAACAGGGCAGCCTGCCCAATGTCTGGCCCGTCACCGCCGATCAGAAGGCGCCTGCTTTCCCATCGATCGCCGTCGACGAGGTGGCCTTCGCCGGCGAAGTAGTTGCCTGCATCGTTGCCCGGAGCGCCGCAGCGGCGCGGGACGCCGTCGAACTCGTGGACGTCAGTTACGACGAACTGCCGGTGGTCCTCGATCTGGAGGAAGCGTTCACCGACAAGGTGCTGGCCCACTCCAACTTGGACTCCAATCTCTCGGCGACCTGGGTGTTTGACTCGGGCGAAGCCGGCACCGGCAAGCCGATCGCCGAGGCATTGGCGAACGCCGAAGTCCTCATCGAACGCACCTTTTACCAGCAGCGCCTTATCCCGGCCTTCATGGAACCGCGCTCGATCGTGGTTGACCCGACGAGTGAGCAAATCACCATGTGGTCGTCCACGCAGATACCCCATATCCTGCGGCTGATCCTGGCATTGACGCTCGGCCTCCCGGAAAGCAAGCTCCGTGTGATCGCCCCCGACGTGGGCGGCGGTTTTGGCGGAAAGCTGACGGTGATCCCCGAGGAGTTCATCACCCTCATGGCAGCCCGGCGGGTCGGCAAGCCCTGCAAATACACCGAAACCCGCAGCGAGTCCCTGCAGTCCGGACATCACGGCCGGGCCCAAGTGCAGAAGGTGAAGCTCGCGGCCACGAAGGACGGGATCGTCACCGGGCTGGACATTCAGCTGCTGGCGGACATGGGAGCCTACTTGGGCATTATCGGCTCGGGCATCCCGATCCTGGGCGCGTTCATGTACAACGCCATCTACAAGTTCCCTGCCTACCGCCTGGAATGCAGCAACGTCTTCACCAACAAGGCGTGGACGGGCGCTTACCGCGGCGCGGGCCGACCGGAAGCAACATTCGCTATCGAGCGCTTGATGGATGAGCTCGCCGTCGAGCTGGGCATGGATCCCCTGGAACTACGCAAGAAGAACTGGATCAACCACGAGGAGTTCCCCTTCACAACTGTCACGGGACTCGAATACGACAGCGGCAACTACGAGGCGGCCACGGCGAAGGCCCTGGAGCTCTTTGGCTACGACGAACTCCGGGCAGAGCAGGCCAAGCGCCGCGAGGCGAACGATCCTGTCCAACTCGGCATCGGCATCTCCACGTTCACCGAAATGTGCGGCCTGGCTCCATCCCGGGTGCTCGGCGCGCTGAGTTACGCCGCTGGCGGCTGGGAGCACGCCCAGGTGAGGGTGCTCCCCACTGGCAACATCGAAGTGGTCACCGGCACTTCCCCGCACGGCCAGGGCCACGAAACCGCGTGGAGCCAGCTTGTGGCGGACAAGCTCGGCGTGCCGTTCGAAAATGTCGAGGTGCTGCATGGCGATACCCAGGTCTCCCAGCGGGGCCTGGACACCTACGGCTCCCGCTCGCTGGCGGTCGGCGGCATGGCGGTGCTCGCCGCGGCGGACAAGGTGATCGAGAAGGCCAAGGTCCTGGCGGCGCACATGATGGAGGCCAGCGAAGAGGACATCGAGTTCATGGACGGCAAGTTCAGCGTCAAGGGCACCGACCAGTCCACGGCGTTCGGTGAAGTCGCCTTCGCCGCCTTCTCGGCGCACAACCTGCCGGACGGGTTTGAGCCCAATCTGGACTCGGATGCCACCTTCGACCCGCAGAGCTTCTCCTTCCCGCACGGCACCCATCTGGCCGCCATGGAAGTGGACACCGAGACGGGGCAGGTCAGCATCCGCAAGTACGTTTGCGTGGACGACGTTGGGGTGGTGGTCAATCCGCTGATTGTGGAGGGCCAGGTCCACGGCGGCCTGGCGCAGGGAATCGCTCAGGCCCTTTATGAGGAGGCCGTGCACGACGACGCCGGGACCTTGGTCACGGGCTCGTTTGTGGACTACTTAGTACCGAGCGCGCCGGATCTGCCGCATTTCACGACGGCGCGCACCGAGACGCCTTCGACCACCAACCAACTGGGGGCCAAGGGAGTCGGCGAGGCGGGAACCATCGCCTCAACGCCCGCCATTGTCAACGGTGTGCTGGACGCGGTGCGGCACCTTGGCGTGAAGGACATCAAGATGCCCTGTACGCCGGCGCGTGTGTGGGCCGCCCTTGAAGAAGCCAAGACCACCGGAGGTGTGCAATGATTCCGAGCGCATTCGATTACGCCGCCCCGGCCACGGTGGCGGAGGCGTTGGGCGTGTTGGCCGACGCCGGCGACGACGTGAAGCTGCTGGCCGGGGGCCAAAGCCTGATCCCCGTGATGAAACTGCGCCTGGCCGACCCTGCGATGGTGGTCGACTTGGGCCGGATAGGCGAGCTGTCCGGGGTCCGCGACGACGGCGACGCGCTGCTGATCGGAGCCATGACAACGCACCACCAGATCGTCACCGACCCGCTTATTGCCGAGCACGTGCCGTTGCTGGCGATGGCCGCGGCGACGGTCGCGGATCCCCAAGTCCGCCACCGCGGTACGTTCGGCGGCGCCCTGGTGCACGCCGACCCGGCGGGCGACATGCCCGCGCCGGTGCTGGCCGCGGACGCGACGTTCATCCTGGCAGGTCCGGACGGGGAACGCCGGGTGGCAGCGGCGGACTTCTTCCAGGGGTACTTCACCACCGCCGTCGACGACGGCGAGATCCTCACCCATATTCGGGTGCCGAAGTACACCGGGTGGGGTGCACGCTACGAGAAATTCACGAGGGTGGCCCAGCAATGGTCCATTGTCGCCGTGGCCGCGATGGTCCGGGTGGAAGGGGGCACGATCGCCGAGGCCAGGATCGGCCTGACAAACATGGCCAGCACGCCGTTGCGGGCGACCGCCGTCGAGCAGGCACTAGTAGGGGCACCGCTAACCCGTGAAGCGATCGCCACCGCGAGCGCACACGCTGCCGAAGGGACCGATCCCGCCAGCGACCTCAACGGGGACGCGGCCTACCGCCGCCACCTGGCCGGGGTCCTGACCAAGCGGGCCGTCATCGCGGCCGCCCGACTCTAGCGGAACACGGACGGGAGGAAGACGTGGAACTCAAACATCACTTCGTGGTTCCCAGTTCGCTGGAGGACACCTGGCATTCCTTCAACCAGCTGGAAGACATCGCGCCCTGTTTCCCCGGGGCGACACTCACGTCCGTGAGCGGCGAGGAATTCACCGGGACGGTCAAGGTCAAGCTCGGGCCGATCGCCATGATCTACACCGGCACCGGTGAATTCCTCGAACGCAACCAGGAGACGCACACGGTAGTCATTTCGGCCACGGGCAAGGACAAACGCGGCAACGGAACGGCGGGTGCCACTGTGACGGCAGTGCTGACGCCCGACGGCGACGGCACCTCCGTGGACGTGACCACCGACATGAACGTCACCGGGAAACCGGCCCAATTCGGCCGGGGCGTCATCCAGGACATCTCGGACAAGTTGCTGGAACAGTTTGTCCAGTGCGTGATCGGGAAGGCGGGCCGCGGGGCTGAGAAGGATACTGAGCCCGACGCCGGAGGCTCGGCAGCGTCTGCAGGGTCCGGGGCGGCTGCCGGCGAGGTAGCGGAGCCCGGGGAGCCCGCGGCTGGAGCAGCCGCCGGGCCCGCCGCCGTCGTGCCCGCTGCGGGTCCCGCAGCGCCGGTGGCCGGGCCTCCGGCGGCTCCTGTGCCGGCGGCGGCGGCTGCACCTGCACCGCCTTCCGCGCCGTTCGCGCCGTCGTCGGAATTGGACCTGGGCTCTGCCGTGTGGCCGGTGCTCGTCCGACGTTTCGGCCCCGTGCTTTGCGCCGCCGCTGTCGTGGTCCTGGTGGCTTGGCTGCTTCGGCGACGCGGAAGGGGCTGAACGCGCCATTTAGTCTGCGTTGATGCCGGGTTCGGGCGGCGCGGCGTGCTTGCCGCGCACCTCACAGCGTCGATATCATCAGGGTGGGTTATGCAGCCGGCCCTCGGAACTCTTTTCCATGGAGTGACCCATGACCCGCCGGACCCCCACCTCTTCCAAGTCTTCTTGCGCCGCCACTCCCAAGCTTGGAGCCGCGCTGTGAACGCGCTACTCACCTCATGCTTGGAAGGCGAGCTGGACCCGGTCCAAGGGCTTGCGAAGTTGTCCGTTGCCGAGCTCAACTTCTTGGCTGACGCTCTCTTCAGGTTGCTCGACGTCGGGAAGCCTGAGTTCGGGGTCAAGTCCTGGTACGACGCGGTCCTGGATGAATTGGCTGTGCGCGGCGAGGGTCCGACACGCGGCGAGGGTCCCACGGCCGTTGAGCGGTCCGCCGTCGACGTTTCCAAGAACCGTTGGGGCCTCCTGGGCGAGAAGCCCGAATGACGGTTTCCGACTCGCGCCGGGACTAGTCTTCCCGTGCTGCGGAGGCAAGAGGGGCGCTAGCGTTGACTCCCCCGGGTCCTTGCCGGCCTGCCAGCTCGCGCACGAGTACCTTCAATTCCTGCCTGAACATCGACGTATCGATGGACACTTGGGCGAGGACCTGTTGCTCCGACTCGACCGCCCGCTCAAGCGCTTCTTTGCCGACGTCGGTCAGCGAAACGACGTGCACCCTGCGGTCTTCGGAACTTCGACGGCGGCTTATGTGGCCGTGGGTTTCGAGCCTGCTGAGGGTCTGCCCCATGGTCTGGGCCTGCACGCGGACGATCTGCGCGAGCGCGGTCTGAGTGATGGGGCCCGTGACGGCAAGAACCTCGAGGGCGATGACACCGGCGTGGGTGAGGCCGATCTCCCTGAGATTCTCGTCCCAAGCGTGTTCCACCAGCCGGGCCGCTGTAGACAACAACCGTCCGGTGGGCCAACGCTCAATGTCCGGCATATTTCTCATTGTAGCCGCGAGGGGATTTTGCGGGGCTGGGGGTAACTAGTCCTGCGGGGGACTCGTGTGAAGACGGACGTAGCTTCGAATTCGGTAGGCTGAGCCAAAATTGTCTGCGATTGGGGCTACGGATGTTTGGGCTGAGCGGGTGTCGCCCTTGATTCGGCGGGGCGGAGCTATTTGGTGGGGCAGGGCATATTTTGCCATGCAGGCGATTGCCGGTTTCTTCTGGTGGGCCGCCGTCTTCCTGTCGTCGGTGGTGCGCGAGGCGACCCTCGGTAACCTCGACCCGGTTGCGGTTGCCGTGTTCGACATTCCTTTGTTCGTCGTGGCGTCGGCCGTGGCGGCGTTTGGCGTTAAGGCTGCCGCGGTGGCGAGTACCGGCTGGACGAGTGTTGTCGCCGTCGCACTGGCGGTATACGCCACCGTCACAACCGAAGCGGGCTGGGGCGTACTAGGCATGGGCGCTGCGACCGCAGGTTCAGTGATCGCACTCTGCCTCATCTTGCTAGGGCATGTACCGACCGCGTGGATCATCCGCGGTCCATTCTCATTCCGGCCCGCAATCCCCCGCCCGGTCGCCGCCACCCATGTGGTTTCAACATTCGGGCAAATCATCATTTTCTGGGGGTTCTTCCTGGCGGTGATTCCGTTTGGGATAGCGGCTCTCGAACAGCGCTGGGCGGTGGTGCTCCCGTTTCCCTCGTTTGCCGCTCCTGTGGGTGTCGCGGTTCTGGTACTCGCCAGCGCCCTTGGCATCTCGGCGGCCGTAGTGATGTCGACGTTGGGAAATGGCACCCCGCTGCCGTCGGCAATGCCCAACCATTTGGTCATCGCAGGTCCGTATCGCTGGATACGTAATCCAATGGCGGCCGCGGGCATTCTCCAAGGCGCGGCAGTTGGCGTCATCCTGCAGTCATGGCTCGTGGTGGCCTACGCCGTCGTGGGCTCGCTGGTGTGGAATTACGTTGTCAGGCCGCTCGAGGAATCGGACCTGGAGGAACGGTTCGGCGAAGAATTCCGGCAATACCGCGATGCCGTGCGCTGCTGGGTACCGCGGGTGTCGAAGACCCGCCCCCAGGCCGCGGATCCCTTAATTCTTCCGTGAATGCTTCCGAGACAGTGGTCTCGGCACCAGTATGGTGATTGCATAACGCAACCACTGATCTGAGGGGACCTTCACCATGGCTGTTCGAGTTGACCTGAATATCTCGCTGGATGGTTTCGCCACGACCACCGACGCAACTCCTGAGAATCCGTTCGGTTCGGACTGGGGCCGACTCGTTGACGCATATACGTCCACCCGTACGTTCCGTGAGCGGGTCTTGCATGACACGAGTGGAGAAGGAACGTCCGGCGTCGACGACAAATACGCGGCGGCCTACTTCGAGGGGGTCGGAGCGGAGATTATGGGTGCAGGCATGTTCGGGTTCCATAACTTCCCCAATGACCCCGATTGGAAGGGCTGGTGGGGCGACGAGCCTCCCTTCCGCGTTCCCGTGTTCGTCCTCACTCACACGCCCCGCCCTGACATCACGATGGACGGCGGTACAACCTTCCACTTCGTAAATACCAGCCCCGAAGAAGTGCTTGAACAAGCGCTCAGTGCCGCGGGTGAAAAGGATGTGCGTATCGGAGGTGGCCCTACCGTTGTGCGCGATTACCTCAGTGCCGGACTTGTCGATCGGCTGCACGTCGCGATCACACCCATCCTGCTCGGTAGCGGAATACGGCTTTGGGAAGATCTCCGCGGGCTGGAAAACGACTACACCGTCACGTCAGAGACCGCCGAAAGCGGCATCATCCACGTCACGTTTCGCCGATAAACCGATAGCCGGTCACGGGCCCGGATGCCAGTCTGACGAGGCAAGCCAAGCGCAGAGGTCAAGAGCATCGGGTACGAGTGCGCGGGTCGCCTCGAAATCGGCCTGGAACGCGGGCGTTTCGGCGAACCAACGGAACATTTCGGCGGTGTCGCCGAATGCGGCGATGGCCTCGAGCGGCAGGGCCTCGTACCGCGCAGGAAGGCCCGCGTACGCGCCAATGGCGTCGGCGATCTGCGAGCCGGTGAGCATGTCGCCGGCGATCTCCACACTGCTGCCCTCGACCGCGGTTCCGCCGAGCAAAATGGCCGCGGCGGCCCGGCCGATGTCGCGCACGGCGACCATCTGCAGCGGAATGCCGTCAGGAAGGGCCATCCGGACGACCACCTGGCCGTTCTCGACGCTCGTCGTGAATCCGGACAGGTTATCCATGAAGAGGACAGGGCGGAGGAAGGTGTGGTGGATGCCCAGAGCTTCGATGTGCTCTTCGGCGCGGCGTTTGCTTTCGAAGTGCGGCACGCCCGATTCGCGCTCGGCGCCACCGACGGAGCTGAACACGAGGTGGGGCACACCCGCGCGAGCCGCGGCGTCGGCTATCGCGATCCCGGTCGCCGCCTCCTGCTCGGTGCCGTTCGGGAGCGGGGTCGTCATCGCGAACGCGGCATCCACCCCCTCAAATAGGGCGCCGAGCGACGCGGGGTCGGTGAGGTCGCCGACCATCAGCTCGACTCCCCGATCCGCCAGCGTCCGCGCGGCCGGTTTGTCCGGATCACGGACGAGGGCACGCACCCGCGCACCCTTCGCCAGCAGCGCGTCGATGACCGAGCCGCCCTGCTTACCCGTCCCGCCGACAACGGCGATCAAAGGTGCGCCTGTGGATAGTGGAAAACTTGTGGACATGATGTTCTCCTCTGGACTAGTCGGACAATCAATAGAAACGGAAGCCGGCTAATGAATATTCCGAAGGCGCCCACAAACGGAAGACCCGCCGACTTCACCGCGGAGGTCGACGGCGTTATTGGCCCACTGATTCCGACTCTCGCGCGTGCGCATCGGGCGATGTCGCAGGAGCTGCTCCGGGGCACGGGCCTTAGCGCCGGCCAGGAATTGCTTGTCATGCGCCTCTTTGATCAGCCTGCGCAATCACAGGCCAGCCTCACCCGATGGTTGGGCGTGGAGCCGCCGACGACGGCGAAGATGCTCGCCCGCATGGAGAAAGCAGGCTTCGTGGAGCGGGCACGGTCCGTAACCGATCGCCGCGTCACCCTGGTCACACTGACTTCGGCGGGACGTGCCCTTCATCGACGGGTCTCAACGGTCTGGGAAGACCTCGAAAAGGTCACAACGGCTGATCTCACGGATGCGGAGATACAGGAACTGGAGCGCCTCCTGCGTCGTCTGATCTCGAACCTCCTCACCGACCGCAAGGCATCCACCGAAGACGATTGTCCTAGTCCCTGAATGTTTCGCAATCGGGGGAGGAGTGCGCCGCGGCCCGACTGCGCGTGGTTAGCAGGACTGCTCGTTACGGCCGTAGTACCAGTTTTCCGTGGGTGTGTCGTTTTTCGAGTTCCCGGTAGGCGTCCTGCACGTCGTCGAGGGGGAAGACTCCAGCGATTGGCACTTCCAACTCGCCATGCGCGATGAACTCTGCAAGTTCGGCGACCACCGAGACATTTGACGCGTCCGCACCGCCTGCCGACTGGACCCCGAAACGCTCAACGGCACCGAAATCGGTGATCGTGTCGATCCGGTCAGTTGGAATTCCGAGGTCCTCTACAGCCATCGAAACGTATCCACCGCCGAAGAAGTCCAACAGTGCATCGATATGTCCGAACGGTGCCACGGCACGCAGCCGACGCGGGAGATCGTCGCCATAGTTGACCGGGATGGCGCCGTGGTCAGAGAGCCAGGAGTCGTTGGACGGCCCAGCGATTCCGAGCACCGTGGCGCCCGCTCGCTTAGCGAGTTGAACCGCGATTGAACCGACGCCGCCGGCCGCCCCCGCAATGGCCACCGTATCTTTCGAGGTGAGATGCACCGCACGCACGGCGGCGTAGGCTGTGACGCCTGCAACATAGAGAGAACCGGCCACGTCCCACGTCACCGCGAGTGGCTTCGGCGTCAACTGATCCGCTGGCACGGAGACGTACTCGGCATGGCTGGACCGTCGGGTCGAGAACCCGATCACCTCATCACCGACCGCGAACTCAGTAACCCCGGAGCCGAGCCCGGCCACCACACCCGCGAAGTCGCTCCCCTGACCCGAGGGAAAGCTCAGAGGAAAGATGTCCTTCACGGAACCGCTTCGAAGCGCGGACTCACTGATAACGATGCCAGCAGCCTTTATCCTGACCAGGACTTCCCCCTCGCCGGGTGTAGGCCGTGGCACGTCGCGCACCTCGAGAACTTCGATACCGCCGTATTGATCGAACTGCACTGCCTTCATGGCGTCCTCGCTCTCTAAATCCCCTCCCCACCATAAAGTTAGCCGACTTACTATTTTTTCGACAGGGGTCCGCAGAGCTTTAAGTTCGTCAAAGCCCCGAGTGCGGCACGCGGCGAGCCGTTCGCCGTCGTACATCTGGGCTGGTCCCGTCGACCGCTACTGCTTTAGCGGCGCGAGCTGGATTTGCTTCGCGAGCGCGTAAGCGGTTGGAAGATCGCTGTCGCCTTCGACGAACACTCGGCCAACGACGAGCGCGGAATGGGATGGCGGGGAAATCTGCGTCATCCCATTCGATACGGTTCCCTTCCAGCCGGGCCCGCTGAGGACATAGTCGCCGGCTTTGGTTCCCGTGGTGCGTTTGCCGACGTAGGCAAAATTTGTGCTTTTCGACGGGTCGGTGAACTGCATGCTGAAATAGCGCCCGGCCATGTCGGTACGTGCAGGATTTGCGGTCCTTTGCTCAAGTCGAGCCAGCCGCCGATGTAGAGCAAGTCGTCGGCCCCGGTTGCCATAAGGCTCCCGCGGGACGTCGCCGTTGACGGGGACGACGTGCCGGGCACGGCGTACAGCTTGTTGACGGGGATCGGGCCCTCACCGAATCCGTGCTTGAGTATCGCCCTCTTGTATCCGTTGACTGTGAGTCGCGGCCAGAGGTAGATGAAAGCGGGCGCGCCAAGCCCCCATACTATGACCGCCGCGATGACGAGTGGAACGATTCCGTCCCCGTTGGCGATCCGCCGGTAGATGACCCAGGCGAAGACGGCCAGTATGACGGCGGTAAGGGGCCGTCCGTACTTCAGGATGAGTCGGTTCATCTCACTGCGCCCTGACGATGCGCGGCAATTGGTACGTGCCGTCGAGAATTGCCGCGCCAGGCATATACACGCGGAACATCAGCTTGAAGTTCCCCGGCGGAATGGGCAGCCAGTTCTGCTCGTGGCCGCTCGGAGCCTGACGCTGGAGATAAATATCGACCGAACCGTCGGCATCATGTGCCAGAGCGGAACGGTCACCAACGCTGTAGCGGTTAGCGGGATTGTCCACCATGTACCCGACGGTGTCGGTCGGAGTGAGCGACCAGAAAGCGTCATGCGGCGGGAGTTTCCCGGGAGGAAAATGCAGGGTATATCCATTCCCGCCGCTCAGCGTTTGCCCTGAGCCATCCACAGTGGCGGTCCAGTACGCGGCCTCTTCAAACACGTTGGCAAGGCTTTGGCGCAAGCGGCCCGAACGAGGACTCCGTTGCCGGGCTGGCCGCACTTGCGGATAGCACTCCACCCGTTGACAGTCGTTGTGACGGCCCGGCCCACGGCATTCATCACGAGGATCGCCGTCAAGAAGGCCAACACGGCACCGAGAATCAATCCTTGCACCACACCGGACTGCGAGAACCACGCGAGGGCATTTGCCATAACCGCAAACTACCACTGAGCTAGGTGGCGGGGTGTGGTGTTCGGCATTGATCGGGCGAACCACGATGCAGGCGTTCCTTCGCGACGGATCAAAGGGGGTGTGCGATGTCTCGATCTAGGAACGGTCATTCTGGTATCCACACTCGCGGGCCAGCGATCGGGCAAGTGGGTTAAACCGCACACTGGCAAGCTCCCACGGTGGAGGACCGGCAATCGAAAATACAGCACAAGCACCCCCCTGCCCATGCTCCCGCTGGCAGGCGGGAGATCGCGAAGACGGTCAAGACATCCTCGCAGAAGGCCCAGGGCAAGAAACGAAAGGCAAACCAACCCGCATGGTGGAACAGAGCGAGGGCCGCTGCGTCTGTTTAGGTGCCTAAGCATGTACCGGACGTGCCTGTTAGTCACGGACAGGCCATCGCCGCGCGGCAGGCCAAGCAGATGGCGACCGACGAATCACTCGCCGCCCGCCTCATTGGGGTCGATCAACATTCGACCAACCTCTTTTGGCCCTTCGAGGACGACTAATTGCGCGCCAGGATAAAGCGCCTCCGAGCCTGGGGCATCTTCGACGAGGGCCCTGACGGATGCTTTCATCCATCCGTTTTCGTCCGGGCGGCTAAGCAATTCCAGCACAATGCTGAACTGCGGACCGGTTGCTGGCCAGCCCGGAAGCACTTCGGCCTCGCCACCTAAGTAGGGGACCGCTGTAGTTGTATAGGTCGGGCCAGGCGGAGGGCCAGATCGCCGCCCCCCCTCGGCCGCGGAACGAAATCGTAGGAGGCCGGTCCAAGTGGTCATTGCAGTTTCCATCCGAATCGGTTGAGCTGGTCAAGTTGGTGCTCCCCAACGTAGCGTGCTGGACCGATACCGTCGAGCTTCGCGAGCCGCATTAGTTGATCGGCGAACGACCCGGAGACTCGGACCTTGACCACCGATCCTTCGCCATAATTCAGGAGACTTCCCCATTGCGCTGCGTGCTCTCCGGATTCGGCGAACCACTTGCCGCCGAGTGAGTTCTTTCCAGGTTGAAAGCCGCTCTTTTCAATGTCGGCGAGTTCACCCGGACTGACGTGGCGATAGAGGTCCACGCCATCGTCCGCAGCCTTCGCGGCCTCGGCGCCGAGTTTCCCGATCTTGGCAAGTTTACCGAGAGGCCCAGCACCCACAGTCATCGCCATGTAGAGCCCATCGCCTTCGTCGATGGCGGGTTTGCCTTCGAGACTGTTTGCCCACATATCGAGCCCGACCGCCGAGAGCCCGCCGAGACCGGGCACGAACGACGCGTCAAAGCTGAGGTACCTCAGCGCTGTTGCGGAGGCGGCCTTATTGCCGTTTTTGCGTATGTATGCCATCGTTTCGTCGGCATCGATGACTTCCGGTTCCGGAGCGGCGGTGACGACGGGGTGGTACACAGGTACCACGGACGCATAGAAGCGTTGGTATGCGATTGGCTTCCAGGGAAGGAAATAGTCATTGAATGGGTGAGCGTCCTCCCATCGGGAATCAACGGCCCCGTATCCGTACCATCCCCCGTCACCATCTGTGAGCTTTGGTCCCAAGATCATGAGTCCGGAGGGGTCGGTGTTGTTGATGGCGTCGGCTTCGCCGTAGACGTACGGGGAGAAGTTCTTTGCGACGTCCGGTTTCAGGACGGGGTCAGGGCTGGTGAAGGCGCCTAGTACGGGGTCGAGGTCGCGGGCTCCGAGATGCGTCAGGGTGCTGATCGTGTCGGCGAGCCCCCCGATGTACCCGTTCACAGCGCCGTACCCGGTCGGGTTGGCGTCGTTGGACCCGACACCGGTGGTCCCAGCCGGGGCGGTGGCGTACGCGCCGGTTCCGGCCGCGGTCTGGGTGGGGCCGCGGGCCAGGCCGATCGGGTCGGTGTAGCGGGTTTGTGCAGTGACCGGGGTTGCCCCGCTGCTGGCTTGGACGATGGTCTGTGCCGTGTCGACGCCGTCGCTGATGATGAAAGCGAGTTTGATAGTCCCGCCGGTGGCGGCGCGCTGGGCGACGGTTTTGCCGGCGAAGCTATAGGACTTGGTCGCGGTTTTGACCCCGCCGGGGGTCATGTGTGCGGTGATGGTCCCGAGGGTGACGGTGGTGCCGGTGCCGTCGGTGAGCCCGACAAGGTTCCCTCCGGCGTCGTAGTACCTGGTTCCGGTGCTTCCCGCTGTCCCTGTGACGGGGGCCGGTGGGGTGCCGGCCGAGGCGGAAGGGTTCGGGTTCACGGGCAGGGTGGCTGTGCCGGTGGTGGTGGCGAGTTTCCCGTCGGGGGCGTAGGACAGGGTTTCCCCGGCGCGGCCGGTCATCCGCCCGGCCGCGTCCCAGGTGAAGGTGTTGGTTGTGGGTGTCCCGGTGGCGGGGGTGCTGGTCATGGACTGGAGCCGGTGCGGGCCGGGTTGCCCCGTGGCCGGAGCCGTGGAGTAGCCGGAGGTGTCGGCGATGAGCTGGACGGTACCGGAAGAGTTGTTCTTAAAGGACACCGTCCCGTCGGCCCCGACCGGGACGATGACCAAGTTCGGCACGGTCTGGCCCACGTCGAAGTTCACGTTGGACGTGCCCGGTTCCGGGGTCCGTCCGGCGTAGGCGGTGATATTCCCGAACGAAGTCGGGGACGTCACGGTCAGATTCAGGGCTACGGCGGAGACGCCGCTGGCGGGGATGCCGCCGCGGCCGGTGACTTTCAGGTTCACGGTCTGGCCGGCCCCGACGGGACCGGTGGTGCCGCCGGTGCCGTTGCGGGTATCCAGTTGCCGGGTCGGGGTCTGGGCCGAGAACGCCCCGGTTGCGGTGGGGGTGCCGGCGAGGTAGTAGCCGGAGGTGTCTGCGATGAGCTGGACGGTTCCGGTGGAGTTGTTGGTGAAGGAGACTGTTCCGTCGGCCCCGACCGGGACGATGGCGAAGTTGGGCACGGTCTGTCCCGCAACGTAGTTCACGTTGGAGGTGCCCGGTTCCGGGGTTCCTCCGGCGTAGGCGGTGATGTTCCCGACGGCGGTCGTGGAGGTGACCGTGATGTTCAGGGCGACGGCGGAGACGCCGCTGGCGGGGATGCCGCCGTGGCCGGTGACTTTCAGGTTCACGGTCTGTCCGGCCCCGACGGGGCCGTTGGTGCCGCCGGTGCCGTTACGGGTGTCCAGTTGCCGGGTCGGAGTCTGGGCCGAGAACGCCCCGGGGGCGGTGGGGGTGCCACCGAGGTAGTAGCCGGAGGTGTCCGCGATGAGCTGGACGGTTCCGGCAGAGTTGTTGGTGAAGGAGACTGTTCCGTCGGCCCCGACCGGGACGATGGCGAAGTTCGCCACGGTCTGGTTCGCGCCGTAGTTCACGTTCGAGGTGCCCGGTTGCGGTGTTCCTCCGGCGTAGGCGGTGATGTTCCCGAACGAGGTCGTGGAGGTGACCGTGATGTTCAGGGCTACGGCGGAGACGCCGCTGGCGGGGATGCCGCCGCGGCCGGTGACTTTCAGGTTCACGGTCTGCCCGGCGCCGACGGGACCGGTGGTGCCGCCGGTGCCGTTACGGGTGTCCAGCTGCCGGAACGGGGTCTTGGGTGAGAAGACACCCGGATCGGTGGGGTTGCCGGGGTAGTTGTAGTTTTCGGTGGTGGCGAGTTTGCCGGTGGCGTCGAAGCGTTTGACCTGGGAGCGGTCCCCGGCAGGGGTGTAGCTGTAGGCCTGGGCATAGGGAGCAGGTCCGCCAAGCCCTGCGGCCGACGTGGAGTCCGGCGTGGGGGCGGTGGTGCAGTTCTTCGCGGCCGAGGTCCAGACAGCGGCGAGCCGGGAGGCGTAGTCGTAGTTGTAGCACTGGTAGTCATCCGGTTGACCGGGCCGGGACGGGTACCACTGTTCCCGGGCGCTGAGCTTGCCGGAGGGCGTGTAGCTGTAGTTGGTGGTGCCCATGTCGGCGAGGACACCTTTGGCACGGTTGGACGCGGACTGGTTGGCCAGGCGCCCGGTGGTCGCGTCCCAGGTGAAGGTGAGCTGGTTCAGCCCGGTGGTGTCGGCCGTGGGGCTGGCGTAGTTGGGGTCGTATTGCTGGTAGGCGGCGATCTGGTTCAGATTGTTGTACTGGGTCCCGCCGGCAATGGTGTCAGTGCCGGCGGAGACGGAAGACGGGTTTTCGAACTCGTCGTAGCCGTTGAACGTTGTTTCGGCTGCTAGACCGCCCAGCGCGGGCGTGGTCTGGTTCTTCACCTGACCGGTCGTGGTGTAGGTGCGGGTGGTTGTGTAGTCCCCGGCGTACCCGGTCAGGGCGCCGGGCAGGGTCGTGGTGGTCGTGCCGGGCTTGTAGGCGGCGTTGTATCCGGACACGGCCGTGGTGACGGGCTGGTCGTAGTTGGGACCGTTGTACCGGGTGGTGGTGCTGGGCTGGCCCTTCTTCTCCGCGTCGAAGGTACTCGTGGTGAGGGGATGGGCGGTGCCGCCTTGCGGGGTGATGCTGGTGCTGATGGTCCTGTCCAGGGCGTCATAGCTGTAGCTGATCAGGCTGCCTGCAGCATCCGTGGTCGAGGCTATGCGCCCGGTCGGGTCGTAGCTGGTGGTTGTGGTTCCGGTGTCGGGGTCGGTGGCCGATATTTGGCGGCCGGCGGCGTCCAGGGTCCAGGTCCATTGGTTGCCGGCGGTGTCCGTCATGGAGGTCATCTGGGCCAGGGCGTCGTAGCTGTAGCTGGTGGTGTCCGGGGTGCCGGTGGGTGCGGTGCCGTGGTAGAGCAGCCGGGAGACGGTCTTGCCGCTGGCGTTCACGATAGTGGTGGCCGCGGATTCGCTTCCCGGCCCGGTTGTCGTGGTGGTGTCAGCGCCGGCGTAGCTGGTGTTGGTGGTCCAGAGCGTCTGGTTGCCGTTGGTGAGGGCGGTGTCGGTGATGAGGCGCCCGGCGGCGTCGTAGTCGTACTGGTCCGAGGATGATACGCCCACGTTTGGGATCATGAGGGTGGAGCCGGGGCTGGTGGTGTAGTAGTAGTCGTTGTTGACGAGTTGCTTGGCGCCGAAGGAGTTGTAGAAGGTGTCGGTGGCGATCGTGCCCCCGCCGGGTGAGAGTTTCTGGGTCTGGCGGATCCTGCCGAGCCCGTCGTAGATCTCGTAGCTGGAGATCGGTTGGCCGTTGCCGTTGATATTGGTGTGCTGGATCGATGACGGTGCGGACTGGGAGATCGTGTAAGCAATGGCCTGGGTCGGGGCGGCGTTGGTGGCCTGCGGGCGCATGGGGTCCCAGACGCCGGTGACGCGGCCGGAGGCGTCGTACTGGTAGCTGGTGACGTTTCCGTTCTCATCCGTAGCGGTGGTTTTGTTGCCGCGGATGGCTTCGAAGGCGGTGGTGGTGGTCCAGCCCAGCGGGTTGGTCGTCGTCACCGAGGCGGGCAGACCGGTCGCCGGGTTGTAGGCAGTGGAGGTGGTGCGGGCCGTCCCGGTGGTGTTGTCCGTGGAAGTCACGGTCCGGCCCAGAGGGTCATAGGTCTGGGTGGGTCCGGTTTTCCAGGTCATGACGGTCGTGCCGTTGACGGCGGTGGCCGTGTCGGTGCGGGCCGGGTTGCCCAGGGTCGGGGCCTGGTAGCCGGGTGCGCCGGGGGTGGCGGCCATGGAAGAGTCATAGAGTGTCTGCGCGGCGGTGAGGATGTTCCCGGCTGGTGCGCCGTTCGCGGCGCAGGGCCCTGCGTAGGTCGTGGTGGTGGCAGGCAGGGACAGCAGGTTCGCGCCGGTGCTTTCTGCGCCGGTGCTGTCCGCGTAAGCGGTCACTGTGCAACTGCCGGGGGTTACGCCGGTCTCCCCCGAATCGGACACGGAGGTAACCCGGCCGAGGCCGTCGATGGTGTTGGACGTGGTGGTGGTGCGGGTGCCGTTTCCGGTGCTGCTGGCAATGATCTTCTTCACCGAGGCTGTACCGGTGTGCCGGGCTGTCGGAGAACCGGTCCCTGATCCGGTGGCGGTCGCGCTGCCTGCGGCCCAGGGGATGGTGATGGTGGTGCTCAGCTGCGGGCCGGTCTCGCCCAGGAATTTTTGGGTTTCAACTGCCGTGCCGACAAACCATGGCGAGTCGGTGATGGTCGTGCCGTCCGAGGCGGTCACGGACGCGGATACCTTTCCGCCGGAGCTGTTCGAAGGTGTTCCGTCCAGGCCCCGCATGTAGGTGGTGATGCTGGAGGGGTTCTGACCGGCGACGGCGGCGTTGCCGCTGATGGTTTTGACCTTGGACCAGCCGGCGTTCACCGACCAGGTCAGCTGGGAGCCGCCGGCCCCAGGGACGTAGGCCGGTCCGGCGTATTTCCAGGCCGGGGTGCCTTGGTATTCATAGCGGGTGGGCATGTCCACACTGCCGGTGGTGGCGCCGGGCCCGGCACTGGTGGACACGGACGCGACCGGGTAGATGTGGAAGTAGTCCATCCGGGCCGTTTGGATGATCGGCTCGGTCGGGGTCCACCATTGCGGGAAGCAGCGCTTCGTGTTCGTCTCAGGCAAAGCCGGGAGATTGGTCGGGGTGCATTCGGCCCCCAGATAGGTCACTGCGATCGAGGCGCCGGTCACGGTCGTGATCTTGGAGATCCGGTTCCGGTCCAGCGGTGCGAGGCCGTCGACGACGTAGACCCTGTTCTGCAGGGCCTGGTGCGCGAAGGCCACGCCCGGTTCCGAGACTGCCCCGCCGACGCCGGTGGCGGTGTTGACACCCTGATGGTCCACCGAATCCAGCCACAGGGCCGGTTTTGTTCCGTCGCCGGGGGCCGGCATGGAGTGGTGCAGGTTCCAGGCGTCCACGTCCTGGTAGGTGGTCGGGCCTGTGTTAGTGCGGGTGGTGACCTTCAGCAGGCGCTGGTCGCCGTAAAAGGTCGGTGAGTAGGTTGCGCAGGTTCCGGTCGGTCCGCAGCCGAAGGTGGTGGGGACGTCGTCGCCTGCGGAGCAGGCCACACCGGTGCAGCGGGGCGTGTAGGCCAGCTCGATGCGCAGCGGGGAGGAAGAACCCAGTTCGGTGCCGGCGCGCATGCCGTAATCGACGCGGGCCAGGCGGCTGGAACGCACGTAGCTCTTCAGCGGACCCGTCCCGGCCTGGGTCGTGTAGTTGTTGGTGTCCTGGGTGTAGTAGAACGCCTCGGAGTTGTTGTGAATGTCCACGACGTAGTCCAGGTTCCAGGCGTAGGCCTGCTGGCACAGCGACTGGGCGAAGCTCCCGGCCGCGCAGGGCTGGGACGGGGTTGCTGCCCCGACCGGGACGGTGTCTGCGGAATTCGTGCTTGCTTTGGTGCCGTCCCAGTTCGGGAGGTGGTTGCGGCCGAAGAAGTACTGGGTGCCGGAGGTGTCGGTGAGTTTCCAGTAGCCGCCGTCAAAGGTGCCGTTGGAACCGGCGGCGGTCAGGTATTCGATGCGGGTGTTGTCATCGTTCTGAAGCCGGTACGTGCCGGTGACGGCGTCCTTGATGACCTGGCCGGAACGTCCGCCGAAGGAGATGCTGAACTGCTGGCCTCCGACGGCCCCGCACAGGTCATAGGAACCGGACACGCCCTGGTCCATACATGAGGCGAACTTCTGCCGGATGGACCCGACCCCGGCCAAGGACCAGCCATCCCCGATCACGGAGGCCTGGTTGTTTGTCGCACTCGTCAGCCCGTCGACCATCGCTGAGTCATAAGCCAAGCCCAGCGAAGGCGTCGGACCGGCGGGTGCCTTCCGGGTGGTGAAGGGGTAGCTCCAGGTGAAGCCGCCGGTCTGGCCTGTAACACCCCATGCACCGGAGGAAGCCCCGGGTGGTGCTGCGAAGTTCCCGGAGCCGTCGGCATTGGGGACCGTCCCCGGCGTCGTCATCGGGATGGTGCCCGTGAAGCTGGCAGGCTTCACGCTCGGCCCGGTGCTGGCCGCGCGGACGGCTGCCGGGTTGAGCCCGTCCACGAACGGCGGCGCGGCGGACGGCGCTTGGGCGGTTGCGCTCCAAGGGGTGACAGGGACAGCTGCCACGGGCGCCGGCAGCTGCGGGGTCCAACCGGCTGAGGGGTCCACGGTGATGGCGAACAAACCGGCCGAAGCGGTCACCGCGGCTGCGGACACTGCGAGGATAGCGGCCTTGCGGAGGCCCAGCCGGTTCCGGACCTTGCTCAATACAGAACTCCTTGCGTGGTGGTGGTGAATTTGGCTTGGGCGCTGGTGAATTGGTCCGTGGTGAGGACGCCCTTGGTCATGACGGGATTGAGGATCTGGCCGGTGAAGTTCTCACCGAGGCGCACCGGCTTTGTCGTGGAGGCAAGGTGGCTCTGCGTGGACGTGGCCGTGATCCACTTCGCAGTAGAGCCTTCGGTGCTTACGGTGATCCGCAACTGTTGGTTGACCTTGTCATAGACCGCGGACAGGAAGAACCATTTATTGTTCGACTGGGGTGATAGTCCTTGGACCTGTTCGAGGGCATTGCCCGTGGTCCAGGTATCCAGCTCGGGGACCCCGGTCGGGCTCAGCTGGAGTGCCCCGCCCACGGCCCCGGTGGTATCGGCGATCTGCGAGATTAGCGACTGGATGGTTGTTCCGCCCGCGGCCGTCGTGGGGCAGAACCATCCTGAGACGCTGAAACTCTGGGAGGTGTCCACGGCAGGCGACGATGTGGCACCATACTGGCCGGGGCCGTTGAGTTGAAGGGCGTTGATCTTTGTGCTGGTGGGATACCCCGAGCTCGCGTCACCCTGGCATGAACCGGTGTCGTACGGCGTGCCGTTGGTTTGCATGGCCACCGGCACCCAGCTCGCCCCGGGTTGTGGCGCGATAGTCAGCACGTTCGTGGGGCCGTCAGCCGGTATAGGCACCTTGAACTGGTAAGAGACCGGGGAGCTTTTGACCTGGCTGGAGACGTTGCCTGCATAGTCGAAGGACCACACGCTGAGAAGAGAGGAGTAATCAATCGGCGCGACCGTCGCTGTTACGTGCCGTCCGTCCCCCGGGCAAACCACCACGAACTCCTGAAGCCTCGTGGCGCACGTGACATTTGCCGGCACTTGGGTTGGTGTCGCGGTGTTGGTGACCGCATAGACGAATCCCTGGACCGGGTAGTCGCCCGGCTCATCGATCCCGAAGGCATACTGACTGACACCAACCGTGCCTTGGTTCGGGGCAGGGGTGTTGTCGTTGCCGGTGTTGGTCCCGGGGACGGTCGTGATGGACGAGGGAGGGGTGATGACCGGCGCTGCCGGCTGTGACGTTTTCACCGTGAAATTGAACTGCATGATCCCGGAGGACTGGCCTTGCTGATCCACGGCCTGGGCCTGCAACTGGTAATCTCCGTCGCCCAGGAACCCGCCCTGCCAGGACGGGTACCCGCCGGATCCCGGCGTGGATACCGGGGTGGGCGTGCTGAACATGAGCGTTAGGGATCCGCTGACACGATGGAAGACGCTCATCCACACCTGGATGGTTCCGCCCGCGTCACCGTCGGGATCGCTGGCGTGAACCATGTAGGCCGGGGTGTTCATCCTCGTCACATAGGTCGACGCGAACGGGGTCCCCGTCCAGCGACCGTTAGTGATCGTCCAGATATTCGGGGTCGTCGGGGGTGTGTCGTAGGTGACGATGACCGAGGCGTCGTTGTTGAACCGCTTCCAGCCCAGCGGATCACCCTCGTTGCCGGCGCGCAATGAGACCGTCCATTGACCGACCTGGTTCAGGGTGCTCTTCAGCGCCATCAGGTCGAACCCGACAGTCCCGGCCGGGCAGCCCGCCGAGTAACCCATCGCCACGGTCTTCGAGTCGACCTTCCCCACCAGCCCGGGCTGGGCGTTCCACGTGGTCCCCGGGCCGACTCCCCCGGTCACCCACGCATCCACCGGGGTGGCCGTGCACGAGGACGCCCACGTCTCCGTGGCGTTCATCCGGGCCGCGAGAATGACCTTGCCCACCATGGGCTGGGTCGCGAACTGGTAGAACCCGCGCGTCGTATGCTGCAGCCCGTCCGGCGCCCACGACGCCGGAAGGTACCCCACGTGTACCGTGGAATCCGTGTATTGGCCGTTCCAATAGGACGTACCCGGGTAGGCGCTGTCCACGTACAGGTACGAAGCCCGGACCACCGACCAGTCAGGGTCCACGTACAGCGGGTACTGCAGGTTCGGGGTGTTCAGGATTTTGTCCATCCCGAAGACCTGGGTCTGCTTCCCGTTCTCGGTCCCCAGGCTTAGGGAAAAGGGCCGGGTGATCCCGGGGCCTCCCGGGTCCGAGGCCGATGCCCCGGTCTGGGAGGAATCCCACCACTGGCCCGCGGCCGTGCGCAGTGCCGTGTTGCCGGTGTCCTTGCCTGTTGCGTCGAGACCGCCGTTGGCGTCGGTCTGGACGGTGGCGTTCTGCGCGTCCAGGAGGATGCGCATCTGCACCACGCGCGGGTCCTTGGCGGCGTCTGCCGTGGCGATTTTCAGGACCTGGGAGACGCCTGTCTTGTGTGCGACCTGGATCAGGTCCACCCCCGGCAGCACCGAAGGGTAGGTCGCCGTGTCGCCCTGAACCACCGGTTCTGGCAGGTTCCCGAAAGGCCAGGACTGGTGGATGGAGTGACCGGCCCGGTCATCCACGCTCGACATCTGCGTGCTGCCGCCCCGGGCCAAGGTGACATCAACGGGTGTCATCTTGGGCTTGAGGACCGGCAGCCCGTTGACGGTGGCCTGGACCAAGTCAGTGGAAATATCCTGCCAGCCACCGCCGGACTGCATCCGGACCGGCTCCGCAGTCACCGTCCGCGTTAACGTCCCGTCAGGATGAGCCACGGTCTGCTCGGTCGGCGTGGTCAGGGAATCAACCACCACGTCGGACCCGCTCTGGGCCGCCTGCGTCCTGGCCACGCTCTCCGTGACCTGGCCAGTGATTCCGGCGCCGACAGCGGCCGGCGAAGCCGAACCGGCCCAGGCCGCGCCAGGCGCCGTCAGAAGACCCGCAACGACCGACAAACCGCAAAAAGCGCGCAACAGCAATGAACGGCGAGATCCCACGGGACCACTTTCACGAGAAGGAAGTGCGTGGGATCCCCAAAAAAATAGACCGTTCCCCCAAAGCACGGAATGCTGAGAGAAAGCTACATGCTAATTGATTAGATCGGCAAGAGGCCGATCAAGGGGTCTGATTGTGACGGACGGAAGACCACCACAAGAATGCGCGAAAGAACCCGATCCGCAGCGTAAGCTTCATTCATTTGCACTGAACAGTGCCCAAAATCTTCAGGGGGAATACGTGACCGACTCGAACAAGCTTCAATACGAAACGATGCCGCAGCAAAATGGCCAGGCGGAGCCGGACATGGCCGAGTTCCACCTTCGGCAGGGACAGAAGTACCGCCGTGCATCCATCATCATCGGCATCGTCGGGCTGTTCCTGTTCGGCATTGCTGCGGGGGCCGTAGCGTTCACTATGGCCCGGCGGGCCGAAGCGGCCGGGGTCAAGGCAACTGCCGGAAAGGTCCTTGCCGTGCTGGATATCATCGGCGGCATCGTCGTCATGGCAATCTTCCTCAAAAACAGATAACCGCCAGCCGCCCTGGAAAAGAGTGCCCTAACGTCCCCGCGCAGGACGACGCCGGTACCAAGCAACAAAACCCCACAGCGCGACGATCAAACATACGGCAGCGACAATCCCCCGCCACCATACAAAAGGCTGCCACAGCCCGAATATCTAGGCCCAAACTAGGAGAACGCCACTCACGTCGAGTCGTGGGGCACGGATCTTCACGGAGGCTCTCCTTCTTTCATTTGTCTCAGTCCAGGAGCGCGAGCACCAAAGACCAACTCAATGAAGAATACTTTCCCAACGGCCCGCAGGCCGACGGCCCCACAGCCCGACGGCCGCACGGCCCGCCGTCGGACCCGGAGCCCCGGCCCCCTACCCCCGGTACCGCACTTCCCCGCCCACCACCGTGAGCGCGACTGACGCCGTCAGCAGCGAGTCCAGTCCGGCGTCGAACGGGTCCGTGTCCAGTACCACAAAGTCCGCCAGCATTCCGGTGGCGAGCGTACCCAGCTCAGCCTCCCGGCGGCAGGAGTAGGCCGCATCGCGGGTGGCATGGCTGAGTGCGTCGGCGAGGTCCAGGGCGTATTTCGGCAGGTTCGCCGGCAGGCTCGCGTCCAAGGCGGACTTCCGGGTGGTCGCGACGAACATGTTGGGCAGCGGCTGGTGCGGGGCGGTGGGAGCATCCGAGCCCAGCGCCAGGGTGGCGCCGGCGTCGGTGAATTCCGTCCACGGGTAGGCGCGGTCGACGCGATCGTCGCCCAGCATGGCACGCCAGTTCTCCTGCACAGCCGGATCCGCGTGGACGGGCTGCATGGAAGCCACCACACCCAGCCTTGCCAGGCGTTGGATGCTCTCCGCCGTCACGGTTTCCATGTGTTCAATCCTGTGCCGTCGATCCCTGGGCCCGTTCACCTCGTTGGCGTATTCCAAGGCGTCAAGGGCTACTTCGGATGCGAGGTCGCCGATCGCGTGAATGGCTACCTGGAGACCCTCGGCATCGGCGGCGGCTACCACCGGATTGAGGAACTCGGGCTGCCAGATCAGCTCCGCGTTGCTGCCGTCCGCATACGGTTCCTTCATGGCTGCGGTACAGCCGTCAATAACTCCATCCGCGATGATCTTGATGCCGATCACCCTCAGCCACGGCGAATTCACCTCGCGGGCCAGCTCCGCCGCGCGAGCCACCTGGGCAAGGTTTTCTTCATGGTTTCCGGTAGGAGCAACCAGCCAGTGGGCGTTGACACGTAGGGGCAGCGTTCCGTTTCCCCTCGCCAGCGCACGACGCATCGCGCCAAGCTCGTCTTCGACCAGCGCCATGTCGATTCCGCTCGTCACACCTGTGGACAAGTAGTGCTCGAATGCCGCAGCCAAGTGCTCGTCGCGCTGCTCATCGGTTGTCATGGAAGCCAATTTCGGCCACGCGTACTCATGCATCGCGGTTTCTTCCAACAGCCCGGTTGCCTCGCCCGTTTCCGGATCGCGCAGGATCCTGCCGCCCAGCGTGTCCGGTGTGTCCTTGTCGATGCCCATCTCCGCCAGCGCAGCGGTGTTGACCCACATGGAGTGGAGATCGTTCGCGTCCAGGTACACCGGGCGGTCGGGCACGACGGCGTCAATCATCGCCGCGGTCGGCGCACCGCCCGGGATGGCCGAGAACAGCCAGCTGGTGCCCAGGATGCGCGGAGCCTCCGGATTTGCGGCGGCGGCTTCCTTGAGGCGGAGCTGGATCTCCTCGAGGTTGGCGGCGTCGCGCAAGGCAACCTTCTGCATGGTCTGGCCCATCATCACGATGTGCGTGTGCGCGTCGATGAAGCCCGGGAGCACAAAGGCACCACCCAAATCCACGACGGCGGCCGGAACCGCCATCCGAAGCGCCTCGGGCTCGCTGCCAACAAAAGCCAGTCGCTCTCCCTCAACAATCATGGCCTCGGCAGCAGCAGGCCCGGCTGCGGTGAAGATCTTGGCGTTTCGGTACAGGGTGCGCGGCAAGGTGGTCACTGGGGGTTCCTTAATCACTAAACGAAAGGCTTTCGTTTAGTATGGCGAGCAACCTCGTCGAGCACAAGCCCGGGCGGAAACTTCCCTTGACTACGCGGGATCCTGCCTGGTCAACGCCCCATCCGGCCTTGCCCGCAAGCGCAGGCCGTCCATGAGGACCTCAAGCCCGAACTCGAAAGCCGTTTCGGCCCGGTCGGTGAGTTCCGATGCTCCCTCTACGGCACGTCCCAGCGCGGAGTCGGTGCCCGGTGCCACATCCCAAACACTGCCCGGAGCGGCCAGGTCGAGCGCCGCGCCAATGGCGAAACTGTCAATCATGGCGAGGGTCGAGGCAACCTCAGGGCCCCGAAAGCCAGCATCCTCCAGGGCAGAAGCCATGCGCTCATAAAGGGCGATGACGTGGGGGTTCCGGACGGTCTGCATCACCATGAGCGGGGCCGCACGCGGATGCCGGGCGAAGTTTTCCCGGTAGGTGCGGATCTCGGACCGCAGCACATCCTCCCAACTGGCCTCGGCACCGGGAGCCACGTCGAGAGGCAACGGCTCGCCTTCGGTAATGCGGCCCCGGACCAGTTCCAGGATCTCTTCCCGTCCCGACACGTGGTTGTAGATGGAGGACTGGCTGACACCGATCCGCGCGGCGAGTTTGGGGAGGCTAAAATCGCCGGTCTCATCAATGAGTTCCAGGGCGGCCGTGACCACGGCATCGATGGAGATCAAGGGTTTGAGCGGGCGCGCCATCAACGGACTCCTGAGGTTGTTTAGGACTCAAACTATCAGTGACACCACCGCCACGGGCGGCCATACTGGGATCATGAGCGTCAACACCCGCCGCACAGCGGAAGGCGCCGCTGTTGCCACCCCGGCCCCCACCGCCCCTGCTGCTCCGACAGAACCAACCACACCGGCCACTCCAACAACCGGTCCCATCACCCGCGAAGAACTGCAACTGGCTTCGCGCAACCACGCCATGCCGTTGGAGATGCTCCGATGGCCCGTCACACCGCTGGGCATGCACTATCTCCTGGTCCATTTCGACGTCCCCCAGATCGATCCCGTCTCGTGGCGGCTGAATATCGGCGGACTCGTAGACCATCCGCACGAATACACCCTGCCTGACCTCCAGCACCGCGAGCGCCGCACTCAAGCCGTCACGATGGAGTGCGCCGGCAACGGCCGCTCGCGGCTGGAACCGCGGCCTGTGAGTCAACCATGGGACCAGGGTGGAGTGGGCACCGCCGAATGGACCGGTACCCCGCTCGCTCCGTTGCTGCTCGACGCGGGCGTCTCCCCCGACGCCGTCGAACTCGTCTTCACGGGCGCGGACCGCGGGATCCAAGGCGGTGTGGAGCATCAATACGCGCGCAGCCTGACGCTCGCGGAAGCAATGTCCGACGACGTCCTGCTCGCCTATGAGGTGAACGGCCAAGCCCTGCCACCGCAGCATGGCTACCCTGTCCGGCTGCTCGTTCCGGGCTGGTACGGGATGACGAGCGTCAAATGGCTGCAATCCATCGAGGCAATAGACCACAGCTTCGACGGTTACCAACAGCTCGACTCCTACCGCTACACCCAAGACGCAGACGATCCGGGCGAACCCGTTCAGCGGATCAAAGTCCGCTCCCTCATGGCTCCCCCAGGCGTCCCCGATTTCTTCACGAGGCAACGCACTGTCGACGCCGGACCTGTCCAGCTGAGCGGCCGGGCCTGGTCCGGGAAAGGAACCGTAGATAGCGTTGAAGTCTGTGTGGACGGGGCCTGGGAGGAGGCCCAACTTCAAGCTCCGACCGGCCGGCATGCGTGGCGTGGATGGACGTTCACGTGGATCGCAACGCCCGGTTCCCACGAGCTGGCATGCCGCGCGACGGATTCCACCGGGCAGACCCAGCCGGAGGCGCCGGAGTGGAACTATCAAGGCATGGGAAACAATGACATCCAACGGCTGACGGTGACCGTCCGGGAGTAACCAGCCCGCGGGCACGCCGAAGCCGGGCCGTTGACCGTGTGCAACGGCATGAGTACTGTGAGTCCACTATCCATCCGCGCCGTGGAGGCAGCAATGGGCGGCATTTCCAAGAGCAACGCCGACTACGAGTTCCTCACAGTGTGGCGCGTCGCGGGGACCCCGCGCGAAGTCGTGAATATTTTGGGCGACGCCGGAACACTGCCCCACTGGTGGCCTTCGGTGTATTTGAGGGTTGTTCCGCTGGATCCGGGAAATGCGGACGGGACCGGAAAAGCCTTCTCGCTGCACTCGAAAGGCTGGCTGCCGTACACGCTTCGCTGGAGGTTCACTGTCACCGAACCCATCACCGAGAGAGGTTTCGCGATCGCAGCGAGCGGTGACCTGAGCGGTACCGGGCGCTGGACTTTCGAACAGGACGGACCGGAAACGGTGGTCACCTATGATTGGCGGGTCAGCACCTCGAAACCGCTGCTCCGGCGGCTAAGCTGGCTGCTCAAGCCCGCTTTTGCCGCGAATCACCATTGGGCGATGGCGCGCGGTCAGGAGAGTCTCGCCCTTGAATTACGACGACGACGTCCCGGCACGGACCTCTCCAAGGTCCCGCGTCCGGCGCCCCCTACGTTTGCAAGCCGTTACCGCTGGCCAAGGAGCACAACGCATGCCTGATGACAACAAAGACGAAGTCCGCTGGTTGGCGCAGCCCGAGGACCAGGACTATCCGAGCGCGGCGGACTATTTGTCCCTGTTGGAATCAGACGACGTCGTTGCCTCCGTGGTCGCGGCGCTCAAGGATGCGCCCATCCAGCACCGCAAGGCCAAGGACATCCTCCGTGCCGCGCGGCTGGCGCTGTTGCCCGAGGACAACGCCCACGTCGCCTCGGACTTGAAGAAGATCAAGGAGGGCAAGAGGCTCTCGCCTATCCTCATGGTCAAGGGCGACCTTGCCCGGGGCATTCCTGCGCAAGTGGCCGATGGCTATCACCGGGTGTGCGCAAGCTACTACACGAACGAAAACACCGACATTCCCCTGAAACTGGCTGATGCGCCCCGGTGACCGCCGCTAACCAACCGCAACGCCGGTAGAAGGAGGAACGTGTGTCGTTCTTTCAGCTTTCGCTGATCGCCGCGGTCGCGCTCCTCGGACCGTTGCTCGCGCTCCCCCGGAAATGGCACCTTCCGGTTGTGCTGGGACAGTTGCTGGCGGGCATCGTCATCGGACGCACGGGTCTCGGCCTGGTGGACTCCTCGGATCCGACGTTCACGTTCGTGGCCGACGTCGGATTCGCCCTCATCATGTTCGTCGCCGGGACGCATGTCCCCGTACGGGACAAGGCCATCCGTCCCGCACTGGGTAGCGGCGCACTGCGCGCCGGCATCGCGGCGGTGCTGGCCGCCGTCGTCGGAGTCGTCATCGCTTTAGCCTTCGGCACCGGACATGCTCCCCTCTACATCGTTCTGCTCGCGTCCTCCTCAGCAGCGTTGGTCTTGCCGATCGTCGACTCCCTTCGGCTGACAGGGCCGAAGGTCCTGACGACGACGGCGCAAGTGGCGATCGCTGATATCGCTTGCATTGTGGCGCTTCCGTTAGCCGTTGACCCGCCGAACGCCGGCCGGGCGGCGGTCGGGGCAGCCGTCGTCGCGGCTTGCGCGCTGGTCCTGTTTTTTGTGCTTCGCTGGCTGGAGAACAGCGGCAACCGCGGACGGCTGCATGACCTGTCCGAAGACCGGAAGTTCGCCTTAGAACTACGGATCCAGCTGGCCTTGCTGTTCGCGCTTTCAGGGCTCGCGGTCCTTGGCCACGTCTCCATCATGCTGGCCGGGTTCTCCTTCGGTCTGGTGGTCTCCGCGGTGGGCGAACCCCGTCGCCTGGCGCACCAGCTCTTCGCCGTGAGCGATGGTTTCCTGGGGCCGGTGTTCTTCGTCTGGCTGGGCGCATCGCTCGACCTGCGGACCCTCGCGGGCAGCCCGAGAATGATCCTCCTCGGGATCTGCCTTGGCTTTGGAACATTGCTGGTGCACGGAAGCATCCGGGCCCTCGGCCAGCCCCTGCCGCTCGCAGTACTGGCCTCGTCCCAATTGGGAGTACCGGTTGCAGCCGCCACCATCGGCTCCCAATTGCACCTGCTGGAACCGGGAGAAGCGGCCGCCATGATCCTTGGCGCCCTCATCAGCATCGGGGCAAGCACCATCGCCGGCTCGCGGGCGGCACGCAGATATTCGGAAGCCGCGCCGGAATCCGCGCCGGAATCCGCGGGCAAGGGGCCAAAGAGCGAGGGTCCGTCCGACAAAGGCCAAGCCGGCAAGCCGTCGGAGGGCGGTCCAGCAATAACTGCCTGATTTCCAAACCCGCGTATTGATTCGGGTAACGTCAGTGCGGTAGTTGTGCGCCCGGGAAGCGAAGGAGCAGCCATGAGCCGGAAGACGAAAAAGCCAAAGGCCCGCGGCGGGCACCTCAAGGCAGTGCCTTCGGCCCCCAAAATGCCTTTGCAGTTGGTCCTCAACCATCGCGTAGTCGACTCCCTCACCCCGGAATTCGTTCATTGGTACGAAGGATTCAGTGACGCCGAAGACGCCTTAAGGTGTCTGCACATCGTCAAACTCTTCATCTCGGCGAGCCACGCGATCAGCGAGGAAAGCTCCGCAACCAGGTTCGACCCTGACAGCTTGGACGATGCAGCCCTTGCCCTTGCCGGGATGCTTGACGTGGCTGACAGCGATGAGGCGCTTGTCGAGATCTTCGATTACTTGCACCTTTATGCTGAATTCCTCTTTGAAACGGGCCGCTGGTCGGGAACCGAGGAGGACTACTTCGTCCTCCATATGCTCCTCAACGAAGAAGCTGACGGGGAATTGGATCTTCCAGGCGATATCCCGGAGCTCTCCGACGAAGAGCAGGACCGGGCGTTCCAGGAACTCCCGGTCCTCCAGTTGACCGGACGTTTGCTGGAGTGGCTGGGATCCGGAAAGGACGTCACCAGCACGGGCGTGCTCCGGCTGAAAGACATTGAAGGTGCGGCCGGAGCGGTAGGAGTGAAAGCCAGAGGGAAAAAGACCGGGAAACGGCCTCTCCCGGAGGGCCAGGGCGCGGCCGAAGTCGAGGGCGAAGTCGATCCTGAGTCATTTGAAGCCGGCTCCATGCACGAAGTTCCCGTACTAAGCGATATCTGGGCTGCCATGGTCGGCACCCGTATCCTGTCGATCGGTTCGACGCGTGCGGTACCTGGCGCTGGCGCCGAATCGTGGCACTCCCAGGACCTCGACTCGAGGCTTCAGATCCGGCGTGAGTTCCTCACGGTATTCCTTGCAAGTGCAGTGATGGATTCCGGCAGCATGGGGGAAAAAGGTCCCCGGGATAATGCAACCCTGGCCAGGGTCCTCTTGAAGGGAGCCAGTGGGGAGCCCGTCAGCGTGGACGAACTCAAGAGTGCGGCAGCGAACGAAACGGTGGGCAGCGCGTTGCCCACTTTCGAGGCGATCCGGGCGCTCCGCGAGCTCGCCACCCTCGCCGATCTTGGCCTCGTCGACGTGGACACCCACTACACCGTTCCCCCGGCGGTCATCCAGTGTGTGATCCCGGCGCTCGCCCTGGTTCTTACGATGGAAGACAATTTCGAACCGGGCCCGTCACCTGACCCATCCGACAGCGGCCCGGTCACGAACCACCGATAGAATATCCAGGTTGACCAGCCGGAACTGGACGGTCAACCATCCGCTTGAACGCTACCGAGGGAGGAACCCGTGCGCGCATCGCATGCCCGGACACCCTTCCATGCCATGCGTTCGGGCGCTCTGGCTATCGCCATTGTGGCCCTCGCGGCAGGGGCCCACGTCCTCTCCGGCGGCGCGCTTCCAGTGGCACCGGTATTGCTGGCCGTCCTCGCATTGACCGGGCTCGTCACGACTCTTGCCACCCGGTTCAAGCTCGGATTCCCGGCCATCGCCGCGCTTCTGGGAGCCGGCCAGCTGGTCCTGCACGAAGCCTTCACGGCGTTCGGCCCGCTTACCGTTCCGGCTCCGGGTTCACCGGCACACCACTTGGCGGCCGAACACCTCTCCCCGCCGCTGGGCGCTGAAACAGTACATTTTCACGAGGTCGACACTCCCCTCAGCTGGTTGATGCTGACCGGGCACGCCCTCGCCACTGCCGCTTCGGCATTGCTCCTGGCCAAGGGCGAGCAGGCACTGTGGCAGCTCGAGGCTTGGCTTCGTCCCCTCCTACAGCTCCTCCGACTGATCTTCAGGCCCGATGCCGGTAGCGGAGCTGTTGCGTTCAGCGCACCTCCGGTATTCATCCCCCGCCCGTGGCGGAACCTCAGGCAAGACAGCAGACGCGGCCCGCCCGCCGTCGTCGTACCCTCCTGACTCCGCCCGGCACCGCCTTCAACTGGTGACGGGCACATCCCCCGCACTTTGGCGCGCTTTCGCGCGCCCGTTGAAAGGCAACAACCATGAACAAGTCCTCACTCCGCCGTGCCCTCTCCGCTACCGCAATCGCGGGCGGCACCGCCGCACTGATGATGGCCGGGCTCGCAGGCGCATCCGCCCACGTCTCCATCAACCCGGACAAGACCACCGCCAACTCGTACGCGCTACTGACCTTCGGCGTCCCGCACGGCTGCGACACCTCGGGCACCACCAAGCTGACCATCAACCTCCCCGAGGAACTGACGGACGCCACGCCCACGGTGAACCCCAACTGGACGGTCGAGAAGGTGACGCAGACCCTGCCCGAACCCAAGAAACTGGCCGACGGCACATCCATCACCAAGCGCACCAGCCAGATCGTCTACACGGCCAAGGCCCCGCTGGACCCGCACTTGCGCGACGCTCTGGTCCTGTCCGTGAAGCTGCCCGACGCCGCCGGCAAGACCCTCTACTTCCCGACGCTCCAGAACTGCGAGCAAGGGCAAACAAACTGGGCTGAAATCCCGAAGGACGGCCAGGACCCGCACTCGCTGAAGGCTCCGGCTCCGTCGGTGGCCGTCACAGGCGCGGATGCGGCCGCGGCTGGCGGTCATATGGCTGCTTCAATCTCCACAGAGCAAGCAGCTTCCGTTACCGACGACGGCTCGCAGGCACGCAGCTGGGCCGGTCTGATCGCAGGGGTGGCCGGGCTGGGGCTGGGCGGCGCGGCCTTCTTCCGCAGCCGTTCCGCCAAGGCTTCAGTGTCCAAGTAACGAGTCCGCTGGGTCGGCGTCCGGAACATTACGATCCGGACGCCAATCCGGCGACGCTGCCGCGCCGTAGTTGACTCCGGCAAATGACGACGAAATGCTGTGCGCATGACGAATATGCGAGTCAAGAACGGTCTCCTGCTCACAATGGCAGCAACCTCGTTATTCCTGCTCTCCAGCTGCGCCCAAAGCCAAGTCCAGCCCTCGGGCACAGCCACGCCCAGCGACACGGCTTCGGCCTCGTCGTCACCCTCGGCCTCGAGTACTCCGACTTCAAGCGGTAGCGCCACACCATCGAGCTCCGGGACGACGGCATCCGGCGTCGCCCTCTGCAAAGCGGGCTCGCTGACGGCTTCTGTCGACTCCACCGGGGGTGGAGCGGCAGGCAGCGTCTACATGAAACTCATCCTCACCAACTCCGGTACGCAACCCTGTGTCCTCAATGGCTTCCCGGGCGTCTCACTCACGTCCGGACCCACGGGCGATCCGATCGGCGCGGCCGCCGCGCGCGACGACACCCAGCCTGTGACGGAAGTGGTCCTTGCTCCGGGGAAGGCCGGTTTCGCCCAACTCCGCTACACCCAGGCCGGCAACTACCCCGAATGCACCCAGGCACCTGCCGCGGGCTTCCGGGTCTACCCACCGGAGGACACTGCCTCGCTGTTCATCCCGCAGCAACGCACGGCCTGCAGCAACACCAATATCAACCTCCTGAGCGTCCAGGCGTTCCAGGCGGGGTAGGCGGTCTAGCCCTGAACCTTATTGTGTCGGTGCGGTGAGGCATGATGGAGGAATGCAGGAGCAGAAGCTACCGGGCGGTCCTGGCCGTACGGCCATGGACCGCTTCAGCCGTGCCACGCGCGAGTGGTTCCTCGGTGCTTTCTCCGCGCCCACACCTGCCCAGGACGGTGCATGGAAGGCCATTTCTTCGGGATCGCACGCCCTCGTGGTGGCACCCACGGGTTCCGGCAAGACTCTCGCGGCATTCCTGTGGGCGCTGGACCGGCTCTTGTCCGTGTCCCCGGTTGCTTCCGCGGACGCCCTTCCGGGTCTTGAGGACCCACCCGCACGTGCCAAAGCTCCCAAGCGCAAGACCCGCGTCCTGTACATCTCACCCCTCAAGGCACTCGGCGTGGACGTTGAACGGAACCTCCGCTCGCCGCTGATCGGCATCACGCAGACCGCCAAACGGCTCGGGCTGCCGGCCCCCTTGGTGAGCGTCGGTGTCCGCTCCGGAGATACGACGACGGCGGACCGCCGCGCGCTGCTCAGCCACCCGCCCGACATCCTCATCACCACGCCCGAGTCCTTGTTCCTCATGCTGACGTCCAAAGCCCGGGAGACGCTCAGCGAGGTGGACACCGTAATCGTCGACGAGGTCCACGCAGTTGCAGGCACCAAGCGTGGCGCGCACCTCGCGGTGTCATTGGAACGGCTTGATGCGTTGCTGCCGAAACCCGCCCAACGGATCGGCCTTTCGGCCACCGTGGAGCCGCGCGAGCTCGTCGCACAGTTCCTCGCCGGTTCGGCACCCGTGGAAATCGTCGCACCGCCGTCGCGCAAGAACTGGAACCTCAGCGTCAGCGTTCCTGTGGAGGACATGTCCGACCTGGCGGGAGCTGCGGGTGCCTTCGACTCCGGGCCCGCCTCCGGATTGCAACCTCAAGCGTCCATTTGGCCGCATGTTGAGGAGAAGATCGTTGATCTTGTCCTGTCGAAGCAATCCACCATTGTGTTCGCCAACTCCCGGCGCCTCGCGGAGCGACTCACAGCCCGGCTGAACGAGATCTACGCGGAACGCCAACTCATGGCGGTGGATGTGTTCTCTGTCCCGGCGGATTCAGTGGTGGACTCGGGGCCGTTCTCGGGGCTGCCGTCCTCGACGGCGACCCCCGTGCACATGATGGCGCAAGCTGGAAGCACCAGCGGCGCCGATCCGGTCCTGGCCCGCGCGCATCACGGTTCCGTATCCAAGGACCAGCGGGCACTCATCGAGGACGACCTCAAGTCTGGCCGGCTGCGGTGCGTTGTAGCCACGTCTTCCCTGGAACTGGGCATCGATATGGGCGCGGTGGACCTTGTTGTCCAGGTCGAGTCGCCGCCGTCGGTGGCGAGCGGGCTGCAACGGGTTGGCCGCGCGGGACACCAAGTGGGTGAGATTTCCGAAGGCGTACTCTTCCCCAAGCATCGGGCAGACCTCGTCCACACGGCGATCACCGTGGAGCGCATGCTGAGCGGCAAGATCGAACGCCTCCATGTTCCAGCCAATCCCTTGGACATCCTGGCCCAACAAACGGTCGCCGCCACCGCGCTGGGAAGCATCGATGTCGAGGAGTGGTTCGCCACCGTGCGCCGCTCCGCTCCTTTCGCCACTTTGCCCCGCTCGGCTTTCGAAGCCACCCTGGACCTCCTGGCCGGACGGTATCCTTCGGACGAATTCGCCGAACTCCGGCCGCGCATCATCTGGGACCGGAACGCGGGCACCATCGAAGGCCGGCCGGGAGCACAGCGCCTTGCCGTGACCTCAGGCGGCACCATCCCGGACCGCGGGCTCTTCGGCGTGTACATCATCGGCACGGAGACGGAGGGTTCCGGCTCCGGTTCCGGCTCCGGTTCCGGCTCCGGTTCCGGCTCCGGTTCCGCCTCCGGCCAGGCCGGTGCGGCGTCCGCGCAGCAGCCCAGTCCGGCGTCGCGCGCTGCCAAAGGCGGCCGGCGCGTCGGCGAGCTCGACGAAGAAATGGTCTACGAATCACGCGTCGGGGACATCTTTGCCCTGGGTGCCACCAGCTGGAAAATCGAAGACATCACCCACGACCGTGTCCTCGTCTCGCCCGCCTTCGGGCAGCCCGGAAAACTCCCCTTCTGGAAGGGCGATTCCTTGGGCCGGCCGGTGGATCTCGGCCGCGCCCTCGGAGCATTCGTGCGCGAGCTCTCCGCTTCCGATCAAGGTCCCGCGCTGGAACGCTGCAAGGCCAGCGGGCTGGACGACTACGCCGCCGGCAACCTGCTCCAGTATCTGGGCGAACAGAAGCAGGCCACGGAAGTGGTCCCCAATGACCGGACGCTCGTGGTCGAACGGTTCCATGACGAACTCGGCGACTGGCGCGTGGTGCTGCACAGCCCCTTCGGCATGCCGGTCCACGCACCGTGGGCACTCGCCGTCGGGCAGCGCCTTCAGCAGCGCTACGGCCTGGACGGTTCCGCTATGGCCGCCGACGACGGCATCGTGCTGCGGGTGCCGATGATGGAAGACGAGCCTCCGGGGGCTGAGCTTTTCCTGTTCGATCCGGAGGAACTTGAGCAGATCGTGACGGCGGAGGTTGGCGGAAGTGCCTTGTTCGCCTCCCGCTTCCGCGAGTGTGCCGCGCGCGCTTTGTTGTTGCCGCGGCAGAATCCTGCGAAAAGGCAGCCGCTCTGGCAGCAACGGCAACGCTCGGCGCAATTGCTGGATGTTGCCAAGAAATACCCTTCATTCCCCATCGTCCTCGAAACCGTGCGCGAATGTTTGCAGGATGTCTACGACCTCCCCGCGTTGAAAGACATTGCCGCCTCGATCGAACGCCGGGAACTGCGCTTGGTACAGACCACCACGCAGCAGCCATCCCCGTTCGCCAAGTCGCTGCTCTTTGGGTACGTGGCCCAGTACCTGTACGAAGGCGATTCCCCGCTCGCCGAACGCAGGGCCGCTGCTTTGGCCCTCGACTCCACGCTCCTGAACGAGCTCCTGGGCAGGGTGGAACTGCGCGAACTCCTGGACGCCAAGGTCATTGAGGCCACCGAGCTCGAACTCCAGCGGCTGGCGCCGGATCGGCAAGTCCGCGGCATGGAGGGAGTCGCGGACTTGCTGCGCCTGCTGGGCCCCTTGAGCGTCGAAGAAGTGGCTGCCCGATTGCAGCCCGAAGGAGTGGAGCCTTCCACGGATGGTTCCCCGGATCCGACGGCATCGCAACTGGTGGTCGAGTCGCATCGAGCCTCCGGAGCGCATCTGGCCGCATCGCATCTGGCTGCCCGGCATCTGGCTGCGCTGCGCAAGGCCAACCGCGCCCTCACGGTGACCCTCAGCGGTGTGGAACGATTCGCCGCCATCGAGGACGCCGCCCGGCTCCGGGACGCCATCGGCGTTCCGCTGCCCATGGGGGTGCCGCTCGCCTTCATCGAACCCGTCCACGATCCACTCGGGGACCTCGTCTCCCGTTACGCACGAACCCACGGACCCTTCACGGCCGAGGAAGCCGCTGCGAGGCTGGGACTGGGTGTCGCCGTCGTAAGCACTGCGCTCAAACGCCTGGCGGCGGACGGCCGCGTGGTGGAGGGCGAGTTCCGACCGCACCCGAGTGTGCCGGACACCGTTCCCGATGAGGGGATCGAACCCTTTGCGGAACCGGAACTCCAGGCTGTTCCGCCGAGCAGCGAATGGTGCGATTCCGAAGTGCTGCGCAAGCTCCGGCGTCGTTCGCTGGCCGCTCTGCGCGCCGAAGTGGAGCCGGTGGATGCTGCCGCGTACGGCAGGTTCCTGCCCTCTTGGCAAAACGTGTCCGCGCCCTCTGCCGGCCGCCCTGGTTCTTCTGGAGGCAGCGGCGCCCCGGCACTGCGAGGGCTCGACGGCATCATGACTGCCGTCGATCAGCTCTCCGGCGTGCCTGTTCCGGCGTCGGCGTGGGAGCCTTTGGTGCTGGCCAGCCGGATCTCGGACTACCAGCCGGCCATGTTGGACGAGCTCATGGCCGCTGGCGAAGTCTTGTGGTCCGGGGCCGGCTCGTTGCCGGGCAACGACGGGTGGATCAGCCTCCATGTGGCCGAAGCCGCGGAACTGACGCTCAACCCGGACCCTGATTTCGAGCCCGGCGATGCCCAGCTCCGCCTTCTGGAGTACCTGCAGAGCGGTGGGGGCGCCTATTTCTTCCGGCAACTCACCGAGGTTGCGGGCGGCATGGATGCTGTCCTCAGCGACGACGCCGTGATGGCTGCCCTGTGGGATCTTGTCTGGGCTGGCCGCATCACTGGCGATACCTTCGCCCCTGTCCGCGCGATGATTGCCGGCGGCCGCACGGCGCACAAGCAGCCAGCCCGGCCGCCGCGGGCAAGATCCCTGCGCATGAGCAGGCTCGGCCGCTCGCATGGCACGGGCTTGATGGGGTCGCCGGGACTCACGGGCGGCCGCTACGGCTCGGTCACCGGAACAGCTCCGACTCCCCCGCTGGCCGTTGGCCGCTGGTCGGCGTTGCCGGCTCCTGAGCTAGACCCCACTATCCATGCGCGTGGCACCGCCGAACTCCTCCTCGACAGGTACGGCGTAGTGACCCGCGGCTCCGTCATGGTGGAGAACATCGTGGGCGGGTTCGGGCTGATGTACAAAGTCCTTGCGCGCCTCGAAGAAGCCGGACGCTGCCGCCGCGGCTACTTCATCGAGCACCTCGGAGCCGCCCAGTTTGCAGTGCCGGCGACTGTGGACCGTTTGCGTTCCTTCACCGAAGATGCCCAACTCGCCAAAGCCGAGCCTTTCGCTTTGGCCCTTGCCGCAACGGATCCCGCCAACCCGTACGGTGCGGCCCTCCCGTGGCCCGCGCTGGCCGTCGACGCCGGATCGGGTCACCGTCCGGGGCGGAAAGCAGGAGCCCTGGTGGTGATGGTCGACGGCGCTTTGGTTTTGTACGTCGAACGCGGCGGGAAGACCTTGCTGACCTTCAGCCATGACGACGCCGTCCTGGCGGCTGCCGCTGCGGCGCTTGTGGGAGTCGTGCGCCGGGGGGCAGTGGACAAATTGATCATGGAGAAAGTCAATGGCCATGACCTCTTGGACACCCCCGTGGCTTCTGCCCTTGCGGCTGCCGGGGCGTACTCCACGCCGAAGGGTTTGAGGATCCGTGCCTGAAGGTGACTCGGTCTGGCGGGCCGCCGCGGAGTTGCACAAGGCCCTCGCTGGACAGAAACTTGTCTCCTCGGACTTCCGGGTACCCAGGTTTGCCACGCTTAACTTGGCCGGATGGACCGTGTCCGAGGTGGTGCCGCGGGGAAAGCACTTACTTATGCGCTTGTTGGAGCCGGCGGACGGTGGCTCCCCGGACGCGGCCGGCTCGGCGGCGGGTGGCTCCGCGGGGCCCGGGCCTGCGGAGGCCGGACGACCCCGCCGCGCCCTGACCATCCATTCGCACTTGAAAATGGAGGGAAGCTGGCAGGTCTATGCCCCCGGTGGCCGGTGGAGGAAACCCGGCCACACGGCCAGGTGCGTCCTCCGCACGGCGACGGCCGACGTCGTCGGCTTCTCCTTGGGAATCCTGGAAGTGATCCCGACCCCGGACGAGTCCCGGGTGGTAGGGCACCTCGGCCCGGACCTGCTCGGGCCCGACTGGGACGCGGAAGAGGCCGTTCGTCGGCTCCGGGCCGCGCCGGACACACCGGTCGGCGTCGCGCTGTTGGACCAGCGGAACCTTGCCGGTATCGGCAATATCTACCGTTGCGAGGCGTGTTTCCTGGCCGGGGTGCATCCAGCCGCTCCGGTATCTGCTGTGAAGGATCTGGCGGGGATGCTCGCGGACGCCAAGGTCCTGCTCGAAGCCAATCTGGGTCCGGGACCAAGGATCACGCGCGGCACCGCGTTCCCTGGAGTCCGGGGAACGCCCCGCTCCGGATACTGGGTGTACGGGCGGGAGAACCAGCCATGCCTTCGCTGCCGTACGCCCATCCGTCGTGGAGTGCTGGGACCGGCGTCGGGGTTGGAAGACCGGACCATCTACTTCTGCCCGGAGTGCCAGCCCAAATCGCCCGGCTGACGCTGCGGAAATTTCCTGACGCCCCCGGAATTCCGAGGGCGTCAGGAAATCAGCGAGTCGCCAGGAAGAACCCGCGTCACGGAACGGCCGGAACCGCTTCAGGGGCAGTCTGACGGGCCTTTTCCGGAACCGTGAACAGAGGCAACAACAACTGCACCAGGGGTCCGATGGCCAAGGCATAGACAACAGTTCCCGCGCCGACGGATCCGCCAAGCAGCCAGCCCACGCCAAGCACAACAACCTCGATCAACGTCCGGGACAAGCGCACCGACCAGCCAGTGCGGCGGGCAAGTCCCGTCATGAGTCCGTCGCGGGCGCCCGGGCCGAGGCGTGCGCCTATGTAGCAAGCTGAGGCGATGCCGTTGAGGACCACGGCGCCGGCGAGCATGGCGATCTGGCCACCCAGGTGCGAGAACGCAGGGATAAGGGCCAGGCCGATGTCCGCGAAGACACCCACCAGCACGGCGTTGGCGAGGGTTCCGAAGCCGGGCATCTGCCGCAGCGGGATCCAGAGGAGAAGGACCAGGAAGCTGACAACCACCACGACGGTGCCGATGCTCCACCCGATCTTCCCCGAGACGCCCTGGTGGAACACATCCCAGGGATCCAGGCCAAGGCCGGCCCGGATAAACATGGCTAGGGAGATCCCATACATCGCGAGGCCGATCAGGAGCTGGGTGATTCTGCGGGTCATCATGAAACAATGCTCCCGAAAACTGGCATTGCTTTCCATAGCCAGTTTGCAATACTGGTCTTATGCCCGGATCCCTGAACCCCACAGCCATGGCGCGTCTCCTCGGTCCGTGGAACACCGGCGCCGCTCCCGCCTATCGCGAGCTTGCCGACGTCGTGCGCCTTTTGGTCATGGACGGGCGTATCCCGCTCGATGTCGCGCTGCCCAGTGAGCGCGCGCTTGCCGTCACCCTGGGCGTCAGCCGGACCACTGTCACCGCCGCGTACGCCAGCTTGCGCGAGCAAGGATTCCTGAGCGGTGGCCAGGGCAGCCGGGGCCGAACGGGCATTCCGCACCGGACAGTTCCCGTCAGCGGACCGGGACTGGCCGTTCCGGATGGGATTCTTGATCTCGCCTATGCTTCGTTGCCGGCCACGGGTGAGGTGGTGCACCGGGCTTTCGCCGATGCGTTGATTGACCTCCCGGCATTGTTGCCCGGTTTTGGCTACGACGCGGTAGGCCTCCCGCCGCTCCGGGAAGCCATCGCGGACCGCTACACGGCAGCCGGCATCCCCACCACGGCCGCGCAGATACTGGTGACTTCCGGGGCCCAGCACGCGCTGAACATCATCCTGAGGACCCTCGCCGGGCGGCAACAGAAGGTCCTCGTGGAGCATCCCAGCTACCCCAACGCGCTCGACGCAATCCGCGCTTCGGGCTCCCGCACGGTTCCGGTGCCGATGCCGCCTGCCGCGGAGCCGACGTCGGGCGGTGGAGTGGAGCCGACGTCGGGCGGCTGGGATATCGACGGCATGGTGGCGGCGATGCGCCATCAACGCCCGGCCATGGCCTACCTCGTGCCGGACTTCCACAACCCCACAGGGCGGATCATGTCCAACCTCCAGCGCCGCCGCCTGGTCCGCGAGGCGGCAGGGACGGGCACTGTCATCGTGGTGGACGAGACGCTGCGGGAGCTAAACCTCGACGCCGTCAGCACCTCGCCGCTCGCGGCGTTCAGTCCGGCGGTGGTGACCATCGGTTCGCTCAGCAAGTCACACTGGGCGGGGCTCCGGACCGGGTGGATCCGTGCTGAAGAGGACCTGATCAGCCGCTTCGTGCAGACCCGGACGACGATGGACCTGGGCGGGCCCGTCGTCGAGCAATTGGCGGCGGCTCGGCTGCTCCGGGCCTTCACCGAACCGCTGGACGCCAGGCTTGCCGAGCTGCGGCGGAACCGGGAAGCGCTCCTCGGACTACTGGCCGAGCACCTGCCAGATTGGCACGTGGAACGTCCGCGCGGCGGGCTGACGGCATGGTGCAGGTTGCCCACGCCGTCGAGTACGGCGCTCACCGTCGTCGCCCCGGACTTCGGCGTGCGCTTGGCGGCAGGGCCGCGCTTCGGCGTCGGCGGGGCTTTCGAGCACTTCATGCGCGTCCCGTACACGCTCGCGCCGGCCCAGCTTGAGACGGCGGTGCTGGCACTGCGAGATGCCCAAGCCCGGATCGACGCATCGCCGCAACTCCGGAGGACCTTGAAAGCGCCCAAGGAGCCAGCCGCGGTCGCCTAAGTCCCGCCGTCGCCGTCGCCCCTCCCCCACCCAACTGGCTCGCATTTGTTGTCGTTTTGAGACCTCAGAACGACATTAACTGCGAGTCAGTTGGGTTGCCCGGCACCCATGCGCTGCTTGGCAGTGTTGGTGCCCGGACCGACCGGGACATGCGAGGTTGCTTTGGCCAGGCCAAACTGCGGCATGCCGTTGTAGACCGCCTCAATTCCCGACGCCGGCACCTGATAGGTTTCGTGCCACACGCCAATGTCACCGCTTCCCGAGACTTCTTTCATGAAACGTCGCCACGGCCCCAAATGCGGCGAGTCCCTGTCCGCCGCAAATCGCCTCAGATGCTCGGGGCTCTCCCAATAGCTGAGGAGCATGGTGGTACGCCCGAACCACTGTTCGCAGCCGAGCATTCCGGACTCGGGATGTGCTGCGAGATGGCGGAGCATGGTGGGCATTGCCGATGCCACGCGCGCCACTTTGCCGATCTTCCACCAACGGTTGGCCCGCATTCCGATGAGGAAAACGGTCACCGACTCGCGCCCAGTGTCCGCCGTGAAGCGTCCCGGGAAGATTTCCTGTGCCATGTGAATCCTTCGGTCTGGGAACGATAGCTCAAGTTCCGCTCATTGAGTTTAATAACGCTGTTACGAAACAATGTTATGAAACACTTGGAGGCATGGCAAGACCCATCGTTCATGACCAGCTCGTCCGGCAGCGGCTTCTTCAGGTGACGGCCGAACTCGTTGACCGGGATGGCCCCGCGCGGGTCACTCTCCGCGACGTTGCCGCGGCCGCCCAGACCTCAACCACGGCGGTCTACTCACTTTTCGGCGGCAAGGCGCAATTGCTGACGGCCGCCGTCGACGACGGATTCCGCTCGTTCGGCGACTCGCAACGGCTCGCCGAAAGCGGTGGGCTCCGAGGCTTGGGGCTCGCCTACCGTTCCTGGGCACTGGAACACCCGGCCTTGTACCGGCTCATGTTTGGTGGCGCACTTGCCAGCTATGTGGACTGCAGCCCGACGCCGGCAGTCGCCTCGGAAGCCATGCTTCCCCTCATGGAGGCGGTGACCGCCGCGCAGAAAGCGGGGACCGTCCGCGCCGCCGAGGCCACGATGATCGCCATGTCCATCTGGGGACAGGTCCACGGACTGGTCAGCCTGGAGTTGGCGAACATGGAAGAACCCGGAACCGATTGGGAAGGGATCTACGACGCGGCGTTGGATGCCGTGGCGCGAGGCTGGCAATGACGCCCGAATTGCCGTGCGACGCGCAGACGGCCTGAGGACTCCGGAATTCCGTAGTCGTCAGACCATCTGCGTGTCGGCCAGCTTTTTGCGAGTCGCAGTTCTAGGCGTACACCTTCTCCAGGAACCCACCCCAGGCCTTCGCGGTCAATTCGGAATCGCTGCTGCCGCTGAAATCGTGCACCGTCATGCCCACGGGTGCTCCGAAGGAGTTGCGGCCGAAGAAGCGGTAGAGCGTGTCGGCCGTCCGTAGGCCCAGGAAGTGCTGGTTGGAGAAGTCGAGCTCTCCGCTCAGCCGGCCCACGCCGTCGACGTCCACCTCAACCGTCGAACCCTGCGCAACGCCGTCCACGCCGAGGGCCTTCTTCAGTTGCACGAAACCGTCGGGTGTCTGCGAGGCCGCAGGGCCCTGGATATCCGTGAAGACCACGGGCTTGCCGTCAAAGTACTGAAGGTACTGGCCCAGGGTGTGCAGGTAGAACTCGGTGTGCTTGCTGGCGCCGTCGTACTGCCCCTCCCAGTTGTCCGCGAAGATGCCGCTGTGGACATAGTGCAGCTTGGCCCGGCCGCCGTCGAGCGGTTCGAGCACGTGCTCCAGCTGGTTGAACCAGCCGTCCGGCCCGTCCATCCGGGTCACAAGGTGGCTGGGGTACTCGTCCACGGTTTTCACGGCCGGCCACTGATCCGTGGGAAACATCCACGCCGAGGTGTCCTGGGTGACAGCCTGCCAGACCCGTTCAGGAGTGCCGGGCAGTTCGGTGTCGGCCACGATTTCGAATTCACGGTTGTCAGTCATTGTCCTGTTCCTTTTCTGGAAAGTGCTGCGTGTTTGTCTTGAGTGCGGGATGGAGTACGACGACGAGCCGGTGCTTGCGTGCGCCGCTCGCTGTTTCGGTCGAAGCACCGGTTCCGCCGTCGTGGTATTTGTCCACAAGCCGCGTCACCGCGACGCCGAGCTCCTCGGCAAAAGCGGCGCGGTCCGACGCCGATCGGAAGGTGATTTCGCCGTCGATCGCGAAGCTCGCAAGCTTTTTCTTGGCCGCGGCCGCGCCCGCTATCAGTTTGCCCATCTCCTGGACCGTCCGGGCCGCGAGGGCCAGGAGCCAGAAGGCGGAAAAGCGGTCCGAGAAGCGTCGGGGATCCGGCGCCACGGACGCAAGTGCCACCGGCGAGATCAGGTACGACGCCGCCGTCGCGCGCAAAACGCGTTCGGTGACGTTGCCCTTCTTCCGTTCCTCCACGAGCTCGACGAGTCCATGCCGTTCGAGGGCCTTGAGGTGGTAGTTGACCTTCTGACGTGGCAGGCCCACCTTAACGGCCAGCTGCGTGGCGGAACCGGGCTCGGCCAGTTCCTGCAGGATGCGGGTGCGGATCGGGTCCAGCGACGCTTCCGCCGCGGCGGGATCCTCGATCACTTCGATGTCCAACATGCCTCTATTCTGCCTACCGACAACTTTTATTGTCAATAACTTTTTTCTCGTCGGAAAGTTGCTGGCGCCGTCTTGCGGGACGCCGTACCGGCCTGTACCGCAGCGGTCAACCAAGGAGTACCCTGCGGGTATCACTGTCCGCGAGGTGCAAGATGAGGTTCAATAGTCCGCCCGCTGAGTCCGGAGCCGATCGGCCACTCAGGCGTCGCAAAGGGCGGATCCGGGCTTGGGCGTTGCGGCGTCCGGCCCTCGCTGCCTTGTCCATCGTCGCGGTCATCGCACTTGTGGGTGCTGCCGTCTTTTTCGGCGCCTTTTGGTCCCGGACGTTGGTGGCGGCCGGCACTGGGGCCGGCGCCGGCGCCGGCGCCGCTGCAGCCTCGGCTGGGGCCGGCACGTCCGCGGTGGATACAGGGATTTCGAAGATCCAACATGTCATCGTCATCATGCAGGAGAACCGCTCGTTCGACAGCTACTTTGGCACCTTCCCCGGAGCGGACGGCATGCCTGTGCAGAACGGTGCCCCCGCGGTGTGCGTTCCCGATCCGGCCAGCGGATCCTGCGTGAAACCGTACTACGACCCCTCCGACCGGAACTCCGGTGGCCCGCACAGCCAGAGCAATGCCACGGCGGACATCGACGGCGGGAAAATGGACGGCTTCATCGCCCAGGCCGAGAAAGCCTCGAACAACTGCGCACCGAACGCCCCAGCCTGCGCGGGCGGTAACCAAAGCGACGTGATGGGCTACCACGACGCGCGTGATCTGCCCAACTACTGGGCGTATGCCAGGGACTTCACCTTGCAGGACCACATGTTCGAACCCAACGCCTCCTGGAGCCTGCCCGAGCACCTATACATGGTCTCGGAATGGTCGGCCAAATGCAGCCGCGCGGGCGATCCACAATCCTGCGTAAACGCCCTCCAGAATCCGGGCAGTCCGCCGGACTTTACCACCTCGATCCAGTCCACCCTCATCGGCAAATGCCGGGCCGGCCTGCAGAACAAGGCCTGCCAGGATGCACTCGCTGCTGCCGGGATCACACCGGACATTGCCATGCAACTGCACACACTCATCACGCAAAACTGTGCCGGCTCCGATTCCTACACGACTTGCCAGGCCGCGATCGACAAAGCAACCTTCCCCGAAGCGCTCAAGCAAAAGCTGCTGGCCGCCGCCAATCTGCTTGCTCCGCCTGACTACGCTTGGACCGATCTGACCTACCTGTTGCACAAACAGAACGTGCCCTGGGCGTACTACGTCTTCAACGGCACCGAGCCCGACTGCCAAGATGACGCGGCCATATCCTGCGCTCCCGTAGCCCAGAACGCGAAGACACCGGGCATTTGGAATCCGCTACCGTACTTCGACACCGTGAAGCAGGACGGCCAGCTAGGCAACATCCAGTCCCTCACCAACTTCTATACCGCCGCCAAGAAGGGCACGCTGCCTGCCGTGAGCTGGATCGACCCCACCGGATCCGTGAGCGAGCACCCCCCGGCGTTGATCAGCACCAGGCAGGCCTACGTCACGGGCCTCATCAATGCCGTCATGTCGGGCCCGGACTGGAATAGCACCGCCATTTTCCTCTCGTGGGATGACTGGGGCGGTTTCTACGACCACGTCACCCCGCCCACCGTGGACCAAAACGGCTACGGACTCCGTGTCCCTGGAATCGTAATCAGCCCCTACGCCAAACAGGGCAACATCGACCACCAGATCCTCAGCCACGACGCATACGCCAAGTTCATCGAAGACGACTTCCTCCACGGCCAACGCCTCGACCCGGCCACCGACGGGCGGCCAGATCCCCGGCCGGATGTCCGGGAGAACAACCCCCAACTTGGCAACTTGGTGAACGACTTCAACTTCAACCAACAACCCATCAAGCCCGTCATTTTGCCAGGCGGCACAACGTACTGAGCGTGCGGGGGTGCCACCTACAGGCGCAGGGGCCAGACACGGCGGGCCTTGAGGCAGCCCCCGGTAGAATGGACCGGTGATGCAATCCCCCCTTCCCGTGCGCGACGGCGTCAACGCCACCCGTCTGCGCCTTCCGGACGAGGGGCCGTGGGATACCGCGATGGACTACATGATGCACCGCTGGGGCCATATCGACCCCCAGGGCATCGAGGACAGGTTCGATGCCGGTGAAATCGTCGGCGAGGGCGGGGCGCCCCTTGACCGCCGCACCCCCCTCGAAGAACACACCTTCATTTGGTACTACCGCACCCTCCCACCTGAGACCCGGCTGCCGGTGGAGATCAAAATCCTTCACCAGGACGAGCACCTCCTGGTCGTCGACAAGCCCCACTTCCTGCCCACCACTCCGGGCGGAACCTACATCCAGGAATCCGCGCTCGTCCGGCTCCGGAACCAGCTGGACCTGCCGGACCTCATCCCGATGCACCGGCTCGACCGCATGACCGCCGGCGTATTGCTGCTCTCCACCAACCCCGAGACCCGCGGCAAGTACCAGGTGCTTTTCGAAAAACGGCAGGTGCAAAAGGAGTACGAGTGCGTCTCCGCGGCGGCACCCGCCGCAGGCTTTCCCGCCGTCGAATTCCCCGCCGTCGTGCGCAATCGCATGACAAAATCCCGCAGCTACCTCCTCGCCGAGGTGATCGACGGCGAACCCAACGCAGAAACCCGCATTGAGCTGCTGAGAACGTTCGACGGCGGCGCTCACGACGGCGGCGCCGCCCGCCGAGCGCTGTACCGGCTTGAGCCCCACACCGGCAAGACCCACCAGCTTCGCGTGCACATGGCTTCGCTCGGGCTGGGAATCGTGAACGACGCGTTCTACCCCGAACTCCTGGACAAGGCCCCGGACGACTACTCCAAGCCGCTGCAATTGCTCGCTCGCGGCATCCGATTCGTTGACCCCATCAGCAAACAGTCCGTGGAGTATCGGAGCCGCCTCGAGCTAAGCGAAGCCCACCCCGCCTGACGCCCCCTCCAAACCCTCGCTCACCTGTGGCGCCCTTTCCCGGGACGCTTGCTCACCTATGCGCCCTTTCCCGAAACCCTCGCTCACCTGTGGCGCCCTTTCCCGAAACCCTCGCTCACCAAAATGAGGAACATGTTCAGCTTGGGGTCACATCTGAGCGAGCGTCCGGCCAAACACCCATATACGTGAGCGAGCGTCGGTATCCAGCGCGGGGCGGGGAAACAGCGGCTCGGTTCCACGTTGCCCGCCGGATCGGGCGTATATGCTCAGTCTTGCCGGCCCGATGACCGCGGGCGGAGTTCGGTCTCGCGAAAAGGAACCACATGGCCCACGCTGAAAACGAAGTCTCGATCAACCGCCCCGCAAACGACGTCTACGCCTTCCTCGCGGACGGGCTGAACAATAAGCTGTGGCGTCCGGGCGTGAAGACCGTCGCCCTCGCAAGCGGAGAAGCAGGCAACAAGGGTGCCGTGTACTCGCAAACGATGGCTGGCCCCGGGGGCCGCACGATCGCCGGCGATTACGAGATCACCGCAGCCGAGCCAGGCAAGCGGCTCGATTTCCAGGTCATCGCCGGCCCCGCCCGCCCAACAGGATCCTTCACGCTGAACGACAACGACGGCGGCACAACCGTACGCTTTACCTTGGATCTCCAACCCAAGGGCTTCATGAAGCTCATGGGGTCGATGATCACCAAGACCATGGAGTCGGAAGTCGGACATCTCGGACAGCTGAAGTCCGTGCTTGAGGCGCAGTCCGCCTAACCCCGCGGGCGAAAGTGCGCGCCACTGTTCCTAAGCCCCGAACACGCTCCGGAACACGTCCGTCGTCTCCGCACTGAACAGAACAAATTCGACGAGTTCCAGACCACTGGAGTGTTCGGCGTCGAACCCGCTGACGACGTCGAGCGCTACTGTGGCGACCTCGCGCGCGTCCCAGCCGTAGACCCCCGCACTGATTGCGGGGAACGCAACAGAACGCGCCCCGAGGGAAGCGGCCACCTTCAAGCTCTGGCGGAAACACGAAGCCAGCAGTTCCGGATCGTTCTGGCCTGCATGCCGGTTGGGGCCAACGGTGTGGATCACCCATCGGGCAGGCAATTTGAAGCCGGGGGTGGCCACGGCTTGGCCCACCGGCAGTCCGTGCGGGTATCGCTCTCGCACCTCCATGCACGCGTTCAGGAGCTCCCGGCCGGCCGCGCGGTGGATCGCGCCGTCCACTCCGCCGCCGCCCATCAAAGACGAGTTGGCAGCGTTGACGATCGCGTCGACGTCGCGCGTGGTGATGTCACCCTGCAGGATTTCGAGCCGCATGGCGCCAGTCTTGCACGACACTCCGTCGGATGCACCAAAGTGGGGTAATTTGTGCCCATGGACATCACCACCGCCGATGGTTGGGGAGCCGCGATCTACGCCTGGATCATCCCCATGGTGGTCGGCGACGCGATCTTCCCGCCCATCCCGTCCGAGATGCTGGTGATCACGGGTGGCGCGCTGGCCGCTGAGGGTCGGGTCAACCTGTTGCTGGTGGGTCTGTTGGCCGCCGGCGGGTCGTGGTTGGGCGACATGATAGTTTTCCAGCTCTTCAAGCGCCGCTTGGGCCACGTCCTTGACCGCTGGGCCTGGGGCCGCAAAGTCCATCAGGGCATCCACCGGGCCATCGCCAGGGCCGGGCGCTCCTCCACCTACGGCGCGATTATCGGTGCCCGGTTCATCCCTGGTGGGCGGCTTGCTGCGTCGGCCGCTTCCGGGATCGCCGAGGTTTCCTCCCGCGGCTTCAGTCTCTGCGCCGGCTTGGGCGGCCTGTTGTGGGCCACGTGGCAAGCCGGGTTGGGTTACTTTGCGGGCTCGACGACGAAGCTTCCGTTCTGGGCGAGCTCACTGATCGGCGTCGGCGTGGGGTTGGTGATCGGCGTCGTGGTGGGCGTGATCGTCACGCGTCGCCGGGGCGACCGTTCGCCGGTGGACGAGCCGGGCGAGCCGCCGCACCTTTAGGCGCGTCCCGGCGTCGGGCTCAAACCGGCGACCATTTCCCCCGTTTGCGGCGCAGCACGTAAAGGTTCCCTGTGAGCGCTACGCGTTCGACGGCGTCGCGCATCATGGCTGCCGACGCGCGGGCCTCGTTGTTCTCGCCCGGGTAGTCGCGCGGCTCCACCAGGAAGCGGAGGCTGATTTGGGCGACGCCACCAACAATGTCGAGCTGATTGGATTCGACATGATGACGCGTTTCCAGGGCCTCAAGGGCTGCGGCCATAACCGACTCCGGCGGATTGCCCGGCTTGAGCCCGGTGATCTTCAACTTGGTCTGGAACGACGGCACCCCTCCACCCTAAACGCTCGCTCACCTGTGGCGCTCCCCCCGGAAACGCTGCGGCCGTATGGTTTTGTGAGACAGCTTGATGGGAGCCTCAGTTTCAGATGACCACCCGCAGAAAGACATACGACGCCGCGTTCCGGGAGGAAT
>NZ_JBHVTT010000010.1:0-170192 GCF_042884555.1 Arthrobacter sp. NPDC058127
CGTGACCGTGAAGGTGTAGGCCGTGCCGTTAGTCAATCCGGTGACGGTCGCCGTCGTCGAGGGCGGATTTCCGGTAACCGTCACCGGAGCCAGGGCCGTGGCCCCCGCATGCGGGGTCACGGCGTACGACGTGATCGCCGAGCCGCCGTTGGCCGGAGCCGTCCACGACACCACCGCGGAGGCGTTGCCCGCCGTCGCGGCCACACCGGCCGGAGCCGCAGGCGCCGTCGCGGTAGCCGGGCTGACGTCGATCATCGAGTAGTCGTCCGTGGTGATCGATCCGTTGGATTGGATGTTCAGTCCGTAGCTGATACCGGAGGCGCCTGCCGGGAGGGCCGGCGTGGTCCAAGTGATCTGGGTCCAGTTGCTACTTGCGTTGAACAGCGGGCTCGCGGTCCAGTACGTCCAGTACCCCGTTCCCGTTCGGTAGTAGACCTCGAATTGGGTGATGACATTGGATTTGTACCAAGCGCTGAGCTGATAGATATGGCCTGGCGTGCCCGTGGGTGAGCAGCCGCCAAGGTCCAGGGCCGGCAGGAGCTTCGCGTCACCGCTGACGTAGCCGCTCATGGTCAACCGTTCTGCGTTGTTGCCCGTGTGGCCAGGCGAGACCACTGAATAGCTGGGCGTGTTGGTCCCGTATCCACCCGCGGCCCAGCACAGCGGAATTCCGCTGGTAAGCGTTTCCAGGCTCGGGTTCTGGATCATGTTGGTCCCCTGCGCGGGCGGCGGTGGCACCGGCGGGCCGGAGACGAGGGGCTGGACCGCGCCACCAATTACTTGGTCAACGGTCTTGACGGCAACGCTGCCCGCCGTCTGTTGTTGCGCTAGCCAGGACGCGAATTGGTTGAACAAGGTGGGGCTGATGGTGAGCGTCGGATCGGTCCCGACTGCGATGTGGTGGAAGGTCAATTGAACCCAGCCACCCCCAGCTGCCTGGGCCCTGGTCACAGAATTTTCCAGGTTCTGCAGTGTCCAGGTGCTGTCCACTTCTTCGGGTGCCGCGGTGTCGTAGGGATTGGCTGGCGGGATGGTCTCCGCGGCCGGGAGCCCGGGATCGTCCTTGCTGTAGAGGTCCCCGAGCCCGCGTGCGCTGTTGAAACCGCAATTCTTGACGATGGTCTGCACGGCAGGGTCCAAAGAAGCGAAGGGATAGGCGAAACTTGTGACCTTGAAACCCATATTGGCCAGGGCCACCCTGCCGTTGCACACCTGGCGCGTTACTTCATCCGACGTCAAGGTGACCAAATCGGGGTGGGTGACCGTGTGCCCGGCAATCTCGTTGCCGTCCGCGTAGAGTTGCTGCAAGTTCGCCGACGTGAAATAGCTCGGCTGATCTATCCATCCGGAGGGGACGAAATACGTGCCGTGAAGCCCGAGGTTCTTCAGCGTGGCTGCGGCGGTCATTTGGTCGGCGTTGCCGTCATCGAAGGTCAGCGTGATGATGGTGTTTGCAGCCGCATGCGCCGGCAAAGCAAAACCGCTCAGGATTGCCAGGACCATGGCGGCACACGCACCAATGGCACCCCACCGGACCCCGAAGCGCCGCGGCACCTTCTGCTCCCGCGTCGAGAGTCTAGCCACTCCACTCACCGTCCATTCGAAGCCATGGCAACCGTCAAGGATGGGAGCATTCCTCCCTAGGCCTTCGGCCGATGATAGGGCGTTGAATCCGGCTGCGTCTTGAGTGAGCTCACTCGGCTGGACAGCAGCAGCGGCTCCCGATCCTGAGTGTGCTCACCCGATTGGGCAGCATGGAAGCAGACGGGCACCCTAGGGCTGGTTAACGAAATCAGAGCGCTTTGACTGCGCTCAACACCTTGGCCAGGGACTCCTTGGCGTCGCCGAACAGCAGCGTGGTCTGCGGTTCGTACATGAGTTCGTTCTCGATTCCCGCGAATCCAGGCCGCATGGAGCGCTTTAGGAAGACTACTTGGCGCGCGTCGGCCACTTCGAGGATGGGCATGCCGTAGATCGGCGAGCCAGCGGTGGTTTTCGCAGCTGGATTGACGACGTCGTTCGCGCCGACCACCAGCGCGACGTCGGCCGTCCGGAATTCCGAGTTGATCTCGCCCATTTCCTTGAGGGACTCATAGGGCACATTGGCTTCGGCGAGCAGGACATTCATGTGCCCCGGCATGCGCCCCGCCACCGGGTGGATCGCGAAATCCACGTCGATGCCCCTCGCCTCCAAGGCAAGGGCCAGTTCCGCCGCCGTGTGCTGCCCCTGGGCCACAGCGAGCCCATAACCAGGAACGATGATGACCCGCTGCGCGTAGCCAAGGAGCACGGCCACGTCCTCCGGGCTGGAGGAGCGGACGGGGCGGTCGCTCACCGCCGTCGACCCCGCCGTCGAGCCTCCCTTGAAGGCGCCGAAGAGGATACCCGCAACGCTGCGGCCCATGGCCGCAGCCATGGCGCGCGTGAGGATGGTGCCCGAGGCGCCCACCAACGTACCGGCCACCACCAAGAGCACATTGCCAAGCACCAGGCCGGAGGCGGCGACGGCCAGGCCCGTGAAGGCGTTCAGGAGTGAGATGACGATCGGCACGTCCGCGCCGCCTACCGGCAGCACCAGCAGAACGCCCGCCGCCAGTCCGAGCACCAGGAGCAGCAGCGCGAGCGCGAGGGAACCGCTGAAGACGACGGCGACGGCGGCACCCACCGCCGCGATCAGCACCGCTCCCATGAGGGTCGGCAGGCCGGGAAACACCACCGGACGGGTGGTCATGAGCTCCTGCAGTTTGGAGAACGTGATGGCGGAACCTGCGAACGAGACAGCCCCCACCAACAGGGTGAAGACAATGGCCACGCGCACCCAGTGGTCCTCCGAGTGCGCGAGTTCCAGGAGTGCCACAAGCGCCGCGGCACCACCGCCAACGCCATTGAACAGCGCCACGAGCTGCGGCATCTGGGTCATCTTGACCTGGCGTGCGACCGGTGCGGCCACGCCCGAACCGACCACCATTGCGCCCAGGATCCAGGGAACGTTGTCCATCTTGACCGAGAAGAAGACCGTGGCGACGGCGAGCGCCGCACCGAAGGCGCCCACCAGGTTGCCTCGCCGGGCGGTGCGGGGAGAGTTCAGTCCCTTGAGCGCGAGGATTAAGCACACGGCGGCAGCGAGGTAGAGGAGCGAGGTCCACACCGGATCGATGAGGGTCATCGCATGCCCTCCTTGGACCCTGATGCTCTGGACTCGGCCTTTATGGCGTCGGGCTTCCCGGCTGGCGGCGCTACGCGTTTACGGCCGCGGAACATCTCCAGCATGCGGTCGGTCACCACGAAGCCGCCCACCAGGTTGGCGGTGGCGAGGACGACGGCGAGCAACGCCACTGCGAGCACCCACGGGTCCGAGGCCTGCCCGGCAACGATGATGGCGCCCACCAGGATGATTCCGTGGATGGCGTTGGCCCCGGACATCAAGGGCGTGTGCAGCGTGCTTGAGACCTTGGAGACCACTTCGAAGCCCACGAAGACCGCCAAGACGGTGATGGTGAGCAGGGCGATGCCGTCCATCAGGAGACTCCTTCGTTGGCGGAGCTTATGGATTCCGCCGCCTCGGCCGAGAGTGCCGCAAGCGCCTCAGCCGTCGGGCCGTGCCGCACCTCGCCGTCGTGCGTCAGGCACGCGCCCGCCACCACTTCATCGCCGAAGTCCGGGACAACGGCTCCATCACAAGTCATGAGGGCAAGCAGGTTGGCGACGTTCTTCGCGTAGAGGCGTGAGGCGTCAGCCGGCATCGCAGAGGCGACATCCTTCATCCCCACCAAGGTGACCGTACCTTGGCCGTCAGCCGTCGGGATCTGGAGATCCATGCCGGGTACGGAGCCTTCCACGTTGCCGCCGGATTCGGCGGCGAGGTCGATGACCACCGAGCCTGGGCGCATGTGCTGAACCATTTCGCGGCTCACCAGGAGCGGGGCCCGCCGTCCGGGGACCGCCGCCGTCGTGATGAGCACGTCGGCCTGGGCCACGTGCGGCGCGAGCAGTTCGCGCTGCAAGGCACCGCGATCGGCGCTGAGCTCGCGGGCATAGCCGCCGGATGCCTCCGCCGTCTCCACGTCGAGCTTGATGAACGTGCCGCCCATCGAGGCGACCTCGTCCGCCGACGCCGGCCGGATGTCGTTGGCGGAGACGCGCGCGCCCAACCTCTTCGCGGTGCCGATGGCCTGCAGGCCCGCCACCCCGGCGCCCAGCACCAGCACGCGGGCCGGCGGAATGGTTCCGGCGGCGGTCATGTAGAGCGGGAAGAAGCGGGGCAGGCGCATCGCGGCCTCAAGCACGCAGCGATACCCGGCCACGAGGGCCTGGGAGGTGAGCGCATCCATGGATTGTGCGCGGGAAATGCGCGGCACCAGCTCAAGCGCAAAGGAGGTCACACCCGCTTCCGCGAGCGCGCGGACGGTGGGAAGTTCCGACGACGGCGAGGCCAGGCCCACGGTGACCGCGCCCCGGCGCAGCGCGGCCGCCGTCGTGGGTTCGAGGGGGCGAACGTGCGCGTACACGTCCAATCGGGCGAGATCCAAGGCGAGGACGATGAGGGCCCCTGCCTGGCGATAGTCGTCGTCGCTGTGGCCCGCAGCGGTTCCAGCACCGCTTTCGACGACGACTTCAAGACCGAGTCCGGCCAATTGCGTGACGGTCTCGGGCGTCGCGGCCACGCGCCTTTCACCGTCCAGGCGTTCCCGCGCTATGCCAAGCTTCACCTGCGCTCCCTTCCCGAAACCCCATTGCCCCGAGCCGTTGTTGGCTTGAGTCTAGGACGCGGAAGGCCCGGGCGGGAGTAGGCGCCCAACGCCGACCGGCCATTCCCATCTTCGAGCCGCTCTACTAAGCTCGCTGTGGGCTGGGAGCCTCCAGTTACCGCACCGTCGATGAGCCGGTTCCGGCCGCGCCGTCGGGAAGGAACATTGCCATGGCCACGTACAAGATCGGATACTTCGTCGGCAGCCTTTCAAGCCACTCCATCAACCGGGTCCTGTCCAAGGCGCTCATTAGCGTAGCGCCGGAGGAACTCGAATTCACCGAGATCCCCATCAAGGACCTGCCCCTCTACAGCTCCGACTACGACGCCGATTTCCCGCCCGCAGGCCGGGCGTTGAAAGACGCGATTGCGGCGTCGGACGGCATCCTTTTCGTCTCCCCCGAGTACAACCGCTCCATCCCCGGCGCCTTGAAGAACGCCATCGACTGGGGATCGCGGCCTTGGGGAACCAACTCCTTCGCGCGCAAGCCCACTGGCATCATCGGCACATCTCCGGGCAGCATCGGCACGGCGGTGATGCAGTCCTCCATGCGCAGCGTCCTGAGCTTCCTCGACGCACCGCAACTGAACGCCCCGGAGGCCTACATCAAGTTCGATCCGGCGTCCTACAACGAGGACGGATCCGTCCGGGACGAAGGAACCGCGGCCCTCTTGCGCCACTACATGGAGGAATTCAGCGCGTTCGTTCAACGCGTCCTGGCCGCCAACGCTCCCGGGCACATCGGCGACGAACACCCGGACGGCGCCAAGCTGACGCGGTAGCGGGGGCTACTCCCCGACAACCCCATCCACCGATTCCCGGAGGAGGTCGGCGTGGCCGTTGTGTCGCGCGTACTCCTCGATCATGTGGAGCACGATCCACCGCAGGCTGGGTGCCCGGCCATCGGACCAGGTGCGTGCGGCAAGCCGATCCAGGCCGCCGTCGTCCATTGCTTCAGCGACTAACAAGCGGGAGCGGGTCACCGTGTCCTGCCATAGCGCCCGGAGCTGCTCAGGTGAGTCCTCGGCGGCCGAGTGCCATTCCCAGTCCGGGTCGGCTTTCCAGTCCACGGCGTCCCAAGGAGGCTGGCGGTCCCAGCCGTGCAGGCATTGGGAAAACCAGTGCTCCTCAACATAGGCCATGTGCTTGAGCAGGCCGCCGAGGGTCATCGACGTCGGAGCCACGCTCGCTCCCAAGCCGGATGCGTCGAGCCCCGCGCACTTCCATGCCAAGGTGGCTCGTTGGTAATCCAGGAAGCCCAGCAGGGTTGCGGCCTCGTCGGCCGCGAGGGGAGGTTCCGGTCGTCCTTGCTCGTCCACGTCGGTCATGGGCCGTGAGCCTACGCGCTGCAACGCGCGGTGGCAACGCGCCGTCGCAACGAGGCTAGTGCTTCGCCGAAACGTCCTGCGATATCGCCCGGGCGGTTTCAACAATCTGCTCCTTGACCGATTCGAGGTAGGCCTCCGGGTCCGGTTGGGCAGCGACGTTTTGGGCTTGAAGCGAGACGTTGACCGCGGCAGCCACATGGCCAGCATTGTGGTTCCATACCGGCGCAGCGATGGACATGAGCCCGAGTTCCAGCTCCTGGTCCAGCAGGCACCAGCCCTGCCTGCGCACTCGGTTCAGCTCAGCCAGCAGTTCCTCGCGGGACGTGATGGTCCGCGGTGTCAGGGCCTCGAACTCCACCGAGGAAAGGTACTCGTCCAGCTTCTGCTGCGGCAGGCCGGCCAGAAGCACCCTACCCATGGACGTGGCGTAGGCGGGGAAGCGGGTGCCCACCGAGATGCCGACCGTCATGATCCGGCGAGTGGTCACGCGGGCCACATAGAAGATGTCCGCGCCATCCAGCACCGCGGCCGACGTCGACTCCCCCAGTTTCAGCGACAGCTCCTCAAGGTGCGGCTGCGCGAGCTGGGGCAAGGACAACGCCGACAAATACGAGTAGCCAAGCTGCAGCACCATGGCCGTGAGCGCGAAGGTCTTGCCGTCCGTGCGGACATAGCCCAGCTCCACCAGTGTGTGCAGGAACCGACGGGCCGTGGCACGCGTCAGGTTGGTGCGCGCCGCCACCTCGCTGAGCGTCATGACGGGGTTGGCCGCGTCGAAAGCACGGATCACGGACAAGCCGCGTGCCAGCGATTGCACGTACTGGTCACTCGCCTGGGGAGCACCGGCCTGAGGCGCTCCGGCTACTGCTGCATCGGTCATGGTTACCAATCTTATTGGCGCGAGCTGGCACCAGATTCCCTCAAAAGTCGATCCAAGGGGCATCTGCTGCCAGCTCGCGCTGCCCTTTAGACGCCAACGACGGCGCCCGCCGCCTTCAGAGGGACGGGCACCAGCGCTTGGAGTTCTTCGAAGGTGCAGCCAAACGTCTCACGCACGGTCACGCCGTCGGGCCCTATCAGGAAAACCGCTTTGTCCGTGTACACGCGCGTCACGCAGCCCACGCCGGTGAGCGGGTAGCTGCAGGTGTCCACAAGCTTGGACACGCCCTCACGGGTCAGGAGAGTCATCATGACGAACACGTCCTTCGCGCCGGTGGCCAGGTCCATCGCCCCGCCGACGGCCGGGATGGCGTCCGGGGCTCCGGTGTGCCAGTTAGCGAGGTCACCCGTGGCCGACACCTGGAAAGCGCCAAGGACGCAGATATCGAGATGGCCGCCGCGCATGATCGCGAAGGAATCGGCATGGTGGAAGTACGAAGCACCGGGGAGTTCGGTGACGGGGATCTTGCCGGCGTTGATGAGGTCGCCGTCGATCTCCTCGCCCTTGGCCTCCGGGCCCATACCGAGCATCCCGTTCTCCGTGTGGAGCGTGATGTTCTGCTCTTCCGTGAGGTAGTTGGAGACGAGCGTGGGCTGGCCGATGCCGAGGTTCACGAACGAGCCCGGGGCGATATCCCGCGCCACGAGGCGCGCGAGGTCGTCGCGGCCGAGGGGTGTTGTTGAGGTTTGGATGCTCATGTCAGGCCACCTTCACGATGCTGTTGACGTAGATTCCGGGGGTCACCACGTTCTCCGGGTCCAGGGCGCCGGTCGGGACGATCTCGGACACCTGGACGATGGTGTGCTTGGCTGCGGCGGCCATGATGGGGCCGAAATTCCGGGCGGTCTTGCGGTAGACGAGGTTGCCCTTGCCGTCGGCCTTGAGCGCCTTGATGAGCGCGACGTCGGCGTGGATGGGCGTCTCGAACACTTGCCATTTGCCGTCGAGGAAGCGCGTGTGCTTGCCTTCCGCGAGCATGGTGCCGTAGCCGGTGGGTGTGAAGAACCCGCCGATCCCCGCGCCAGCCGCCCGGATGCGCTCGGCCAGGTTTCCTTGCGGGACGAGTTCCAGTTCGATTTCCCCGGCCTTGTACTTAGCGTCGAAGTGCCAGGAATCGGACTGGCGCGGGAAGGAGCAGATCATCTTCCGGACCCGCCCTTCCTTGATGAGCAGTGCGAGGCCCTGGTCGCCCTGGCCCGCGTTGTTGTTCACCACGGTAAGGTCGGTGGCGCCGGAATCGAGCAACGCGTCGATGAGTTCGAACGGCTGGCCAGCGTTTCCGAAGCCGCCGATCATGACGGTGGAACCGTCTTTGATGCCGGCGACAGCCTCGCCAACAGTGTCAATGAATTTCAGCATGGCCCTAGGCTCCTTTTCCGGCTACGCCGGAGGTGACGTTCTCCAGCACCACGGCCAGGCCCTGCCCAACGCCGATGCAAATCGCCGCGACGCCCCAGCGCTCACCGGAAGCCTGCAGGCTGCGGGCCAAGGTCCCCAGGATGCGCGTGCCCGACGCGCCCAGCGGGTGGCCCATCGCGATCGCGCCGCCGTGCCGGTTCACGATGGACGGGTCGATTCCCCATGCGTCGATGCAGGCCAGGGACTGCGCGGCAAAAGCTTCGTTAAGTTCGACGGCGCCCACCTGCTCCCAGCCGATGCCCGCCTTCGCGAGTGCCTTGTTGGCGGCCTCCACCGGCGCGTAGCCGAAGAACTGGGGATCGTTTCCGTGCGCCCCGCGTCCGGCGATGCGGGCGAGCGGCTCGAGCCCCAGCAGCCCGGCGGCGCTTTCGCTGCCGATCCAAGCCGCGGACGCGCCGTCGGACAGCGGCGAAGCGTTGCCCGCGGTGACCGTTCCCCCTTCCGGGGCGCTGGCTTCGGGACGGAAAACGGTCTTGAGTCCGGCGAGCTTCTCCGCCGTCGAGCCCGCCCGGATGCCTTCGTCACGGACCAACTCGGTGCCCGGTACCGGGGTCACCAACTGGTCATAGAAGCCCTCGTCCCAGGCGGCTGCCGCGAGGTTGTGCGAGGCCGCGGCAAACTCGTCCTGCCGCTCCCGGGTGATCCCGTACTTCTCACGCAGCCGCTCGGTGGCCTCGCCCAGGGAGATGGTCCAGTCTTTCGGCATGGCCGGGTTGACCAGCCGCCAGCCCAGCGTGGTCGAAGCCAGGGTCATGTCCCCGGCAGGGTACGGCTTGGAGGTCTTGGGCAACACCCACGGAGCGCGGGACATCGACTCGGCCCCGCCCACGAGCATCAGCTCGGCGTCGCCGGCATTGATCTGGCGGGAGGCGATGATGGCGGCGTCCAGGGAGGAACCGCACAGGCGGTTGACCGTGGTGCCCGGAATCGACGTCGGGAGCCCGGCCAGGAGGGTGGCCATGCGGGCGACGTTCCGGTTCTCCTCGCCGGCGCCGTTGGCGTTGCCGAACACCACTTCGTCGATGCGCTCAACATCCAGGGCAGGGGCGCGCTTGACGGCTTCGCGCACCACGTGGGCAGCGAGGTCGTCCGGCCGGACCCCGGCAAGGCCCGAGCCGAATTTTCCAAAAGGTGTGCGCACGGCGTCGTACACATACGCCTGGTTCATGGGGTCTCCTCTAAGTTTCTGTAGTCCCAACTACCTCGCAGTTAATGTCGTTATGAGGGCTCAAAACGACATCTAATGCGAGTCAGTTGGGTGGGGTGGGGGATTCGGGGGTCTCGTCGAGTTCCGCGAAAACGCCTTGCGCGGTCTTGAATGCGGTGTTGGCGGAGGGGACTCCGCAGTAGATGGCGGTCTGCAGCAGGATTTCCTTGATTTCGTCCCTGCTCAGCCCGTTCGTGACGGCCGCGCGGATGTGCATGGCCAGTTCTTCCCAGTGCCCATGCGCCACCATCGCGGTGATGGTGACGGCGGAGCGCATCTGGCGGGTCAGGCCGGGACGGGTCCAGATGCCCCCCCAGGCGATGCGGGTGATCATGTCCTGGAAGTCTTCGGTGAATTCGTCCTTCTTGGCGTTGGCGCGGTCCACGTGCGCATCGCCGAGCACTTCGCGGCGGACCACCATCCCGGCGTCGTAGATTTCCTGCGAGCTAGCGTCGCGCTGAACGGCGCCTTGCGAAGGATCAGTGCTCATTTTCCGGCCTCCGTCATGAACGTCCGCATGAGGTCCGCGACGACGGCAGGCGCCTCCGCGGGCGCTAGGTGCCCGACGCCGTCGAGCGCTACGGCAACAGCGCTGCCGCCACCTGTGTTGAATCTGGAGTTGATGCCCGCGGCAATTTCTTCAGCGAACGACGGCGGTGCAACAGTGTCCTCGACACCCGCCAATGCTTGCGTGGGGACGGTGATGCTGCCGAGCTCGGAGCGGACATCGAAGCCGGCGAGGGCCTCGCAGCAGAAGGCGTAGCTGAAGCGGTCGGCGTCCCGCAGGGCATGCAGAAGGCGACTGCTGACCACGGGCTGGCGATCCATGAAACCGGGAGCGAACCATCGCTGCGCCGAACCCTGGATCATCACCGCGGTACCTTGTCCGCGAACGGTTTCAGCCCGTTCCAGCCACCCCTCGGGCGTACCGAGCTTCGCTCCGGAGCATTGCACGGACAGGGACTTGAGGCGTTCTCCGTGCTTGATGGCCAATTGCAGACCGGTGGCGCCGCCCAGGGAGTCCCCGGCGTAGTGGAACACGGCGCCGGGCGCGATCGAGTCCACCAAGTCAACCACCGCGTCGGCCAGTTCGGCGACGCTGAACGTTTCGGAGGCTGCGGGCGAGACGCCGTGACCGGGCAGGTCCCAGCCGATCACGTCGAACTCACCGCCGAGCAGCGCTGCCGTCTCGGTCCAGAGCACCGTGGACGTTCCGAGCGAGGGCCCCACCACCAGGAGCGGCTTCTCCCCCAGGGTGCGCTGCGGGGACAGCAACACCGCCTTGACGATGGGTTTAGCCACGATCGGCTCCCTTCGGATTGGTGTGTGCGAATTCGGGGTAAGCGGCGAGGATGCGGCGGCTGATCTCGGCTGCCTCGCCGACATAGTTCGCAGGATCCAGAAGTGCCTTCAGTTCCTCGTCGGACAGCTTGCCGGCCGGGACGGCCTCGCGGAGGAGCTTGGTGTAGATCCGGGCTTGCTCCGCTGCGGGTGCCTGCAGGGTCTCGTCGACGACGGCCTGCAGCTTGGCCTTCGCATCGCCCCTGTCCGCGCCGAGGAGCGGAGCAACGGAGGATGCGACGGCTTCGCTGAGGAGCAACGGCCCGGAGATTTCCAGGTTGCGGCGCATCGCCTCTGGGAAGACGCGGAGGCCTTCGGCGAGCTCGCGCAGCTGGGTGGCTGCGCCGAGTGTGAGCCGAAGCAAGCCCCGCAGGGCAGGCCACTCGCTGTGCCAGGCACCGTCCGGGCGTTCGTCGTTGAAGTTCGTGGCTGCGACGTGCAGCTGCGCGGCCAAGCCAGGAGCCTGGAGCGCCGCGCTGCGGATCAGCACGGACAGCACCGGATTCTGCTTTTGCGGCATGGCCGATGAGACGCCGCGGCCCGCGGCAAGGGGTTCACCCAGCTCGGCAACTTCGGGGCGGCTGAGGAACAGCAGATCCGAGGCGATCTTGCCAAAGGAGTCCGTGAGGGAAGCCAAGGCGTCGCCGAGTCCCGTGACGGCCAGCCGGTTCGTGTGCCATGGAGCCGGAACGGGAGCGAGGCCCAGTTTCCCGGCCAAGGCATCGGCCAGAATAAAGGGGCTCGACGACGAGCCCTCCGCGAGCACGGTACCGGCAGCCAGGGTCCCACTGGCGCCGCCGAACTGGACAGGGAACTCCAGGGCTTCGAGGCGACGGGCCGCGGCGGCCACTCCGTGAAACCATTGCGCCGCCTTGAGACCGAAGGTGAACGGAAGCGCATGCTGCGTCAGGCTCCTACCCACGCACAGCGTGTCCGCATGCTGTTCCGCAAGGCCGGCGAGCGCCGTCGTCGTGCCCTTTACCTCGGCGAGAAGGGCGGAAACCACGCGGTGCGCGAGCAGCATCAGGGCCGAATCCAGGACGTCCTGGCTGGTCAACGAGGTGTGCACGGCGGCAAGCGCGCTAGCGTCCAGCCCTTTGACCCTGCCCCGGAGATCGGCCAGCAGCGGAATGACCGGGTTGGCGCCACCTTGTGCGCGTTCGGCGATGGATGCGGCGTCGTAGGCCCAGGATTCCGCGGCCTCGGTGACGACGGCGGCAGAACCGGGGGGCGCGAAGCCGGCCTCTTCGAGCACGGATGCCCAGGCGGCCTCGACGTCGAGGATGGCCGCGATCACTGCACGGTCACCCGTCAGCGCCACCACGGCGGGCGACGCCGAAACCGGGCTGAGCAGCCCGAAATCGCCGTCGCCACTCACTGGGAGGCACCTTCGAAGTCGAGAAAAACGGTCTCGTTCTCGCCCTGGAGGCGCAGATCCCACGTGAGGCCACCATCCGCGTCGCGGCGCGCGATCAGGGTGCTGCGGCGCTCGGGATCGAGGGAGCTGAGCAGCGGATCGGCGGCGAGCGCTTCCTCGTTTTCCGGCAAGTAGATGCGGGTGAACAGGCGGTTCATGAGGCCACGCGCAAAAACGGCGACGGAAATGAACGGAGCCGCTCCCGGTTCAGTGGGGCCGGGGTTGACCGTGGTGAAGGTGTACACACCGGAGTTTCCTACCGCGGCGCGGCCCCAGCCGGTGAAGGTGTAGCCATCGCGGACAAGTGAGCCCGTGCGCTGGACCACGTTGCCTTCGGAGTCCGGCTGCCAGATCTCCAGGATGGCGTCCGGGATGGCTTCTCCGGCGCCGTCGTACACAGTGCCTTGCAGACGGATGCTTCCGGCGCTGCCCGGGGCGAGGAGCTCGTTGTCCTTATTAAAAGGGAGGGCGTAACCGTAGAACGGGCCAACGGTCTGGCCTGGTGTAGGTGTCAGCTTGCTCATGTTCTACTCCTCATCCCCGGCGTCGCCAAAGGCTTCGTTTTCGGTCCAGGTCCGCTTCGAGCCACTGAGGACGATGTCCCAGTTGTAGCCGAGGGCCCATTCGGGGCTCGTCAGCTCGTGGTCGTATTTGGCAACGAGGCGGTCGCGGGCGTCCTGGTCCACGATCGATTGGTAGATCGGGTCCAAGGGGAACAACTGGTCGCCCGGGAAGTACATCTGGGTGACGATGCGCTGCGTGAAATCCGTGCCGAACAGCGAGAAGTGGATGTGCGCAGGCCGCCAAGCGTTGAGGTGGTTCTTCCACGGGTAGGCGCCGGGCTTGATGGTGGTGAAGCGGTAGGAGCCGTCCGGTCCGGTGATGCAGCGTCCGACGCCGGTGAAGTCGGGGTCGAGCGGGGCGGGGTGCTGGTCGCGCTTGTGGATGTAGCGGCCGGCAGCGTTGGCCTGCCAGATCTCCACGAGCTGGCCGGCAACCGGGCGGCCGTCGCCGTCGAGCACTTTGCCTTGCACGATGATCCGCTCGCCCTGGGGTTCGCCGTTGTGCTGGATGGTGAGGTCCGATTCCAAGGCGTGCACGTCCTGGTGCCCGAACGCCGGCGAGTACAGCTCGATGGTCTCCGGGTCCGCGTGGTGCAGGCTCTTGGTGGGGTGGCGCAGGATGCTGCTGCGGTACGGCGCGAAGTCCAGTCGGGGCTGGGTCTCCGGCGCGGCGCCGTCCTTGAGCGCCCGGGCGTACGCTTCGCCGATGGCCTTGATCTCGGCGCTGAGATCCGCTTGGGTTTCGGCTGCGGCGTCCAACGGCGCGTGCCCGGCATGCGGTTCGGCCGCCGGTACGAGCTCGTCGTCTTGGTAGTGCCCGGCATTTGCGTCTAGCAGCACGGCCGGCTCCTTTCGGGTGGTTGCTTTCCTGGTTTCTGCTGGTGTTTCTGCTTAGCGATGCACGTGATGGGCGTGAAGCGAGTCGTATTGGACGGCGTGCCGCACGGGGGCGTTGGGGGCGCCGTAGCCGTCGTAGTTGCCGCGGCGTTCCACCATTTCGAAGAACACGCTGCCCACCGTGGCGGTATAGAAGTGGAGGAATTCACCGTTGGCGTCCCTGTCGTAGAGAAGGTTCAGTTCCTTGAGGGTGGCAAGGAAGGCAGGATCCAAGGCGAAGCGGGCATCCAGGTCCTCGTAGTAATTGGCCGGTATTTGGAGGAAGTCGAGTCCACGGGCATGAGCCGCCCGCGCCGTGGCCACGAGATCTTCCACCGCGAACGCGATGTGTTCCTGGTAGCTCTTGCGGGCGCCGTTGCCATGCTGGCCTGGTCCCTGCTGCCCGGGTTCCTGCTGAAGCACCGGAGCAAGGTTCAGCACCAGACGCACGGCGCGGTCAGACGTTTGCATGACCTGCGAGCGCACCAGGCCGCTGGGGCTCGGCACTTCGGCGAACGGCTGAGGTTCCAGCGCGAGGGCACTCGTGTAGAAGAGGACGGCTTCGTCGAAGTGCTGCCAGGGCTGGGCCAGGTTCACGTGGTCGATGACGGCTCGCGCTCCAGCGGCAGGATGCTCGAGGCCCTCGCCGAATTCGCGGGTCCAGGCGGCGGTGCCGTCGGGGCTGCCCTGACAGAGGAAGATCTCCGTCGAGTCCGGAGCGGCGATGCCTTGGAACACTTCCTCGTCCGCCTGCACCTTGCGCGGCACCACGGGGGCCTTGAGTTGCTGGGCGCGGGCCGAGGCAATCACGGGAGAGTCGACGTCGAACCCCAACGCCGCGATGGCGGGTTCACTGTGCGACGGCGCTTGTTCGTTGATGATGACGCGCGCGTGGCCCATCGACCATAACTGCACGTCCTTGGTGCGGTGCCGGCCGTCGAATTCGAAGCCGAGGTGGCCCAGAAGCGTCTCGAGCTGTGCAGGGTCATCGGTTTTGACTTCGGCGAAGTTGAATCCGCCCGGTTCAGCCACCTTGGGCAGCGTGGCCAGTTCCATGGGATAACGACGGCGGCCGGCAGCCTTGGCGAGCGAGTCACCGCTGGCATCTCCCGGCGTCGGGGACGTCGCGTTCGCGTCGAGCCACTTGGCGCTCTGTTCCTCAAGCCAGATCAGCGAGCGCATCGCGTCGACGGCAGTGCGGTCCACATCGGATTGGCGGAAGACGTCGTTGAAGACCTCCAGCGAGACCGGGCCGGAGTATCCCGCACGGGCCACGTGGCCCATGAACTTGGCCAGCTCGAACTGTCCTTCCCCCGGGAACACGCGATAGTGGCGGCTCCAGGACAAGACATCCATGGAGAGCTTCGGAGCGTCGGCCACCTGGACGAAGAAGATCTTTTCGGGCTTGATTGCCTCGATGGGTGCGGTGTCCCAGTCGCGGGAAAGGATGTGGAAGGAGTCCAGGCACGTGCCCAGGTTGGGGTGGTCCACGGTATCCACCAAACGGTGCGCGTGCTCGTAGTCGCTGACGTACTTGCCCCAGGCCAGGGCCTCGTACGCTACTTTGACGCCGTGGTCCCCGGCCAATTCCGCGAGGCGGGAGAGCTGCTCGGCCCGGAGATCGTCGTCGTCAATCGTGGCGGTTCCCACGTTGGTGCACACCAGGATGGTGTCCATGCCGAGGCGGGACATGAGCTTGAACTTGGCGTCCGCCCGGCGCAGGTTTTCCAGCAGGGTGTCTTCGGAGACGCTGTCGAAGTCGCGGAACGGTTGGTAGAGGTCCAGTCCGAGTCCAAGGTCCGCCGCCATTTTCCGCACGTCCTCAGGACTAAGCGGGGAGGTGACGAGGTCCTGCTCGAAGATCTCGATGCCGTCGAAGCCCGCGATCGCGCAGGCCTGCATCTTTTCCTTGAGCGTGCCGGAAAGGCAGACCGTGGCGATTCCCGTGCGCATCAGTGCCCCGCTCCGGCGAGTGCCTTGTCGGCCTTCGACTCTTCAGCCTTGGATTCTTCGGCGCTCACCAGCTCCAGGAAATGTGCCCGCATCCGTTCCGGATCGGCCTCTCGGCCGGTGAAGATGCGGAAAGCGTCGGCGGCCTGTCCCACGGCCATGCGACCGCCGTCGAGCACGCGGCAACCCTTGGCGCGGGCCTCAAGCACCAGCTGCGTTTCGATCGGCCGGTAGACGATGTCAGCCACCCAGTGGCGGGAGTCAACGAGGGACATGTCGAGTGGTAGGCCTGGATGTGCGGCCATGCCCACCGGCGTGCAGTGCACCAAACCGTCGGCCAGCGGCATGAGTTGCGGCAGCTCCGCCGTCGTGCGCGCCGTGACGGTGCTGCCCGGGAACAGCGCGGCGAGTTCCGCCGCCCGTTCGGCGCAGCGCGCCGGATCGACGTCCACAAGGTCCAGTGACTTGACCCCCGCGGAAAGGAGGGCGTATGCGACGGCGGAGCCGGCACCACCGGCGCCGAGCTGAACGACGCGCTGCAGTCCGGCGTCGGGGAGGCCGCTGGCCAGAGCTGAGCCGAAGCCGGAGAAGTCTGTGTTGTGGCCGATGAAGCGGCCGTCCTCGATCAGCACGGTGTTCACCGCACCGAGCCGCCGGGCGTCCTCGGAAACCTCGTCCAGGAACGGCAGCACCAGTTGCTTGCATGGATGCGTGATGTTGAGGCCGTTGTAGCCAAGCCTGGAAGCTGCGGTCAGCAGATCGCCGACGGCGGAGCCGGGCAGGGAGAGCTCCAGCAGGTCGATGGGCCGGTACAGGTAGCGCAGCCCCTGGACGTCGGCCTCCCTCTCATGCATGGGCGGCGTCAGCGAAGGCGATACGCCTTCGCCGATAAGGCCCACCAGGAAGGATTCGGCTCGGTTGCTCATGCTCATTGCTCCTTTGACAACTGCACCCGCGGATCGGCCCTCTCTGGATTCCCTCGGGACGTCCAGAGCCTGCCGCTCCGCCGGGCGGTATGAATCAGACTACACAAAATGTTCATATATTGCACCAGTGTTCTTATCGCGAACAAAAGTGAGTGCCGCTTAGCGCTGCGGCAGGCGGTCGGCAAGCTCGGATGCAGCGCTTTTCAGCAAGGGGACCACCGCCACCAGTTGCTCCACGCTCATCCGGAAAACGGGGACCGCAGTGGCAAGCGAGGCGAACGCAACGCCCTGGGAATTGAGGACCGGGACGGCGACGGCGCGCATGCCCACCTCGTTTTCCTCGTCCATGATCGCGTAGCCCTGGCGCCGGACCTTCTCGATTTCCAGGCGGAAAGCGTCGCGGTCGGTAATGGAGAACTCCGTCAGCGGCTCCAGTTCGAGCTCTTCCACCAACTGCTTGCGCTCGTCGTCGTCCGCGAAGGCAACAAGCGCCTTGCCCACGGCCGTGGTGTGCAGCATTCCAAGATGCCCCGGATCACTCGTGACCCGGAACATTTGGGGGCCGTCCACCTTGTTGACCGTGAGATGGTGGTGGCCATCCCGGACCGAAAGGATGGTGGCTTCGCCGGTCCCTTCCGTCACGCGCTGCAGGATGGGCCGTGCGGTACCCGCAAAGCCGTGGTGGTTTGATACCCGCTGACCGAGCTGGAAGACACGAAGTCCCAGATGGTAGCGGCGACCGTCGGCCTCGTAGTCGACGAATCCGTCGCGGGTCAGGGATCCGAGCAGCCGGTAGGTGGTACTGAATGGCAGCTCCGCCTGGCGGGCGAGCTCCGAGGCGCTGGCCCCCTTCGGCTCATTGCCCAGCAATACGAGGAGGCCCAGGGCCTTGCCGATCATGTCGGTTTTTGTGTCTTCCTTCACATCCATAACTAAAGATTGCCACATCGTGAGAGCTATATCTAGATGGTGAGTAAATATCTTGACAAGTGACGGTGCTCACAGTCATCATTGCTATATCGCACAAGTAGCTCTCACAATGTGGCTACAGTGTGAGGCCGCTGCCGGACCCACAACGACGTTCCAGGCAAGCAAATTTCAGCCAGATGCGACATCGCCGTCACACAAAGGAACACCATGAGTCACACGATCCCGTCTACGACGCCGGGCACTGCCACGGCGGGAACGCCGAAGAAGGCAGCCCTCGCCAGCTTCCTCGGCAGCGCCGTCGAGTACTACGACTTCTTCATCTTCGGTTCGGCCGCGGCCTTGATTTTCCCGCATGTCTTCTTCCCCAGCGCCGACGCCAACGCTGCCATCATGTCGTTCGCGACATTCGGCTTCGCCTATGTAGCAAGGCCCGTTGGAGCCATCATCCTGGGGCACTTCGGCGACCGCATCGGCCGCCAGCGCGTGCTGATGTTTACCTTGGTACTCATGGGCGGTGCGACCTTCATCATCGGCTGCCTCCCCGATTTCAAGTCCATCGGCTGGTGGGCTCCGGCGCTGCTGGTCTTCGCACGCCTCTGCCAGGGCCTCTCGGCCGCCGGTGAACAAGCCGGGGCTTCGTCCATGACCCTGGAACACGCTCCGGACAACCGTCGCTCGTTCTTTACCTCCTGGACCCTCACGGGAACCCAGGGTGGCCAGATCCTCGCAGCATTGGTCTTCATCCCCGTCGTCGCCCTTCCCGACGAGATCAAGTACGGTATCGGCTGGCGCATCCCGTTCTGGCTCAGCGCCGTGGTGGTCCTCGTAGCGTTCTTCATCCGTCGCACACTGCATGAACCGCCGGCGTTCGCCGAGGCCAAGAAGAACAACCAGATCGCCAAGCTTCCCGTGGCCGACCTCCTCCGGCTGCACTGGGCCGACGTCCTGCGTGTTATCTGCTGCGCCTTTATCTCCGCAGTGAGCACTGTCTTCGGCACCTTGGCCATTGCCTATGCCAAGGACGTGGCCCACGTGAACAGCACCATCACCCTGTGGCTCGTCGTGGCGGCAAACGTCGTCGCGCTCGGCACGCAGCCGGTGTTCGGCAGGATGGCCGACCGGATCGGCCGCAAGCCCGTCTTCATCTACGGCGCCGTAGCCAGCGCCATCATGACGCCGGTGTTCCTCTTGACGCTCGAATCCGGAAACGTGCCGCTCATGTTCCTGGTCTCCGTGGTGTACTTCTCCCTCGGATACGCCGCTGCAAACGCCGTGTGGCCCTCCTTCTACGGCGAAATGTTCAGCACCAAGGTCCGTTTCTCCGGCTTGGCCATCGGTACCCAGATCGGCTTCCTCATGGCTGGGTTCGCCCCGACGATCGTCACCGCAATGGGCGGCACCAAGGCCGGTGGCTGGGTCCAGATCAGCATCTTCACCGGCGTCATCTGCGTCATCGCAGCGGTCTCCGCGATGACCGCCCGCGAATCCTTCAAGACCCCGACGGCGGAGCTCGGCCTGAAGTAGGACGCTGCCTCAAACAAATCCGTGGTTCCACACCGGCCGCCCTCTGGGCCCGTGTGGAACCACGGATTTTCTTTGTCCCTGAAGTCTTACCCACGGCTAACCCATACGAAACCACACCGCAACATTGGGCCGCCACACTGGAATAGCCGGCAAACGCTGGCAGCTCCAGCCAGGGAGGCCACCATGTTGAAGGAAGTATCGACCCACCCCACAAGAATCCGCGCACTTGACCAGTTGCACCGCGGCGACCAGATCGAAGCCCGCCTCTCCGTCGGACCCTCCTACGATGACGTCGTCATCCGCAGGGGCAGCGTCCAGGAAACGGCCCCGGGCATCGGCGTCGTCTGGATCATGGATCAGCTGACGGGCCTGCGCAAGGCCATCAATACCGACGAATGCACAGTCTGGCGAGTGGCCTGACCTGGCCCCGAACCGCTCAGCCGCCAGCCACGGACTGGATGATCAAGACCTCCTGGCCGGCAGCAACCTCAGTATCCAGACCCTTCAGACGCCGGACCTCCTCGCCGTTCACGTAAATATTCACGTAGCGGCGGAGCGAACCGGTTTCATCCCGGATCCTCCGGGCCAGCACCGGGTAGTCCCCGGTCACAGCATCAAGCAAACTTTCCACGGTCACAGCTCCGTCGGCGGGCGTAGTCAGGTAGGACTGCCCGCCGGCGAGTGGCTGGAGAACGCTGGGCAAAAGCACCGTGATGTCAGGCAAGGTCCGTCCTAGGCCGGCAGGCCGGATGTTGCGACGGCAGCAGCCAATTCGGCGGCCACATCAGTAAAGACAACGGCAGCCCGCACACACAAAACATCAGGCAGGTGCGAGGCGACTTCGATGAAGGACTCGCCCTCGTCGGCGCTGGCGTAGACCGAACCGCCGCGTGTTCCGAAGTACACCCCGGCAGGTTCAGCAGAATCCACCGCGGCTGCGTCACGGAGCACGGCGTTGTATTCATGGTCCGGGAGGCCCACATCCAAGCGCTTCCAGGACTGACCGGCGTCATCCGTGCGGTGCACCGCGAGATGGCCGTCCGGCGGAATCCGCTCACTATCGGCCTTGATCGGGACCACCCAGGCCGTCCCTTCGCGGCGGGGGTGGGTGAGCATCACGAAGCCGAAATCAGCGGGAAGGCCGTCGGCGATTGAAACCCAGTTTTCGCCGTTGTCGTCCGTGCGGTACACGCCGTGGTGGTTCTGCGCATACAACCTGCCTTCGACGGCGGCATCCGCGGCGATCTTGTGCACGCACTGCCCGAACTCTGGATTGGGATCGGGCATGAAGTACGCCGAGATCCCCTTATTGCGGGCCTCCCAGGAGGCTCCGCCGTCGAGCGAGCGGTAGACGCCGCCCGTGCTCATGGCGACGTGGACGTTCTCCCCGGAAGGGTTGACCACGATCGAGTGGGCGGCAGCGCCGCCGTAACCGGCTCCCCATTCGCTGCGATGCGGGTGGTCCCATAGGCCGCGGTTCAACTCGAAGTGCTCGCCGCCGTCGGTCGATTTCCAGACGGAGATCGGTTCGCAACCTGCCCAGACCACCCCGGGCCGGGAGGCCGAGTCAGGATAGATCTGCCAGATCCGTTCCAGAGCGGCATCGGTGCCTTCCGGGAATTTGATGGCGCCTTGTTCGGGCTCGGTCCATGTGGCGCCCAGGTCATCGGAGTGGGCCACGGTGGGACCCCAGTGTTCGGAGCGCACGCCCACCATGATCCGGGGATTGTCCCCGCGCGTATCGATCCCGATGCTTGGGATTTCACTCATGAGGAAGTGCGGACCGGAGAGGGACCATTCCTTGCGGTCTGTGCTGCGTGCCAGCCACAATCCTTTTTTGGTCCCGATCGCCAAGACATAACTCTCTGCGGTAGCCATGAACCCCATGCAACCATCCCATCGCGGGGGCCGCAACGGTTTTATGAACCGCTTCTAGGAAACCGCCTCAGTCCACGAACTCGGATTGCGTCTCAATGAAGTCCCAGTCGGCGTCGCTTAGCCCGCCGGCCAGTTCCTCAAGGCGCGGGCCGCCAACGTCGGCAATGCGTTGCAGGACTTCCAGCGGAAGCTCTGTGGCGCGGAGGTTCTCCCGCAGCCATTCCTTGCTCTTGAGGTCTATGTCCAGCCACCACATGAAGATCTCCACGTGGACCACCCCTTCCTGTGCAAGTTAACGCTAGGCCTGCGCCGGGTGCACTACAAGGGGACGAGGACCTTGATCAAATGCCGGGTCCGGCCCTAAATTCGGGGCTGGAAAAAGTAAAGTGAAAGTAGTTATTCAGATTGGTAGCGGAGCGCTGTCGTGGCACGTAAGCTAATTGTCAGCAGGAACCCAAAGAACCTGCTCCAAAGTCCGCTCCGGAGTGCGTATCCCCCAATAACGCACTCCGGAGCTCTTTGTTTAAGCCTCGCGACACGCAAAATCCCTGGCGCCCACGGAATTCCGGAGGCGCCAGGGATTTTCCGTGTCGCTCAGCTCCTAGACGAACTGGTACAGCAGGGCCGCCATACCGAAGCCCACTACCGAGAGCACTGTCTCCAGCACCGTCCACGTCTTCAGGGTGTCCTTGACTGACATGTTGAAGTACTTGGAGATGATCCAGAATCCGCCGTCGTTCACGTGGCTGGCGATGATGGAGCCGGAAGAGATGGCCATGACGATCAGGGCCAATTGCGGCTGCGAATAGTGTCCGGCCGTGAGCGCCGGGGCCAGGATGCCGCCGGTGGTCACGATCGCGACCGTGGCCGAGCCCTGGGCGAGGCGCATACCGCAGGCGATCACGTAAGCGGACACAATGACAGGAAGCCCGGCCTTGGCCAAGGTGTCCGCCACGGCGTTGCCCACCCCGGTTGCCGAGAGCACCGCGCCGAAGAATGCACCGGCTCCAACAACAAGCAGGATCATGCCGACCGGCTTCAGCGAGGCCGAGCTCAGTTCGGAGAGGTCCTTGGCGCTCATGCCTCGACGCGTGCCCAGGAGCCACATCGACAGTGCGACGGCGACCGTGAGCGCAATGGCCGGGTTGCCGAAGAACACGAGCGCATCCCGGAATCCGCCCGCGGGGAGGAAGACGTTGCCGAAAGTGGCGCCAAGGATCAGGAGCATCGGCAGGCCGATGGCAAGGGCAACGACGCTCATGGGCGGCTCGTGGCCCACGGCTTCCTCCGCCTCCGGGATCACGCGGTCCTCCGGAACGGCAACTTGCACGCGCTTGCCGATCCACTGGCCCCAGAGAATGCCGGAAGCGAACCAGGCAGGGATGCCGCAGGCCAGACCCATGATGATGATCCACCCCAGTTCAACGTGGAACAGTCCGGCCGCGGCTACGGGACCTGGGTGCGGCGGCAGGAAGGCGTGGGTCACGGAGAGGCCGGCGAGAAGCGGCAAGGCGTACAAAATGAGGGATTTCCCGCCGCGCACCGCCGCCACGTAGACGAGGGGTGCGAGCACGAAAATGCCGATGTCGAAGAAGACCGGAATGCCGAGGACAAACCCGGTGACGCCCATGGCCAGCGGCGTTCCCTTTTCGCCGAAGATCTTCACGAGCCTGCCCAGCAGGACCTCCGCGCCGCCGGATCGTTCCAGGATGGCGCCCAGGACGGTGCCCAGGCCGATGATCAGGGTGATGTGTCCGAGGATCCCGGCGAAGCCCTTCTCGATAAGGGCGTCCCCGCTCTTGATGGGCGAGCCTACAAGGGCATCGATGCTCACGCCGCCCGCCAGCGCGACGAGCACGCTGGTACCCACCAAGGCAATGAACGGTTCTACCTTGACTTTGATGATCAGAAACAACAGGAGGGCAATGCCGGCACCTGCCAGGAGAAGCAGGCCGGCCGTATCGTGCCGTAGCCAGTTCAGGAATTCATTCATGGAGGTTACTTTCTTGGGATTCCTACGCGAGGGTGGCGGTGAAGGCGGCGGCCCTGGCCGAAATGTCAGCCCAGTCGCCTGCGGCCACGGCGGACGGAGGGACCACGCTGGTTCCACAGCAGACCGCTGCGGCCCCGGCGTCGAGGTAGCTCTTGGCGTTCGAGGCGTCGATCCCGCCGGAGGGCAGAAGCCGGATGCCAGGGTAGGGACCCTGAAGATCCTTGAGGTAGGCCGGGCCGAGCTGCCTGGCCGGGAAGATCTTGACTGCGGCGGAACCGAGGTCAAGGGCCTGCGCCACCTCGGTGGGTGTCATGGCGCCCAAACTGAAGGGAACGCCGGCTGCGACGGCCACCGCCGCAACCTCGGGGCGAAGGCCGGGCGTCACCAGGAACTGGGCACCGGCGTCGATTGCTGCCCTTGCCTGCTCGGCCGTCATCACGGTACCGATTCCGACGGCGGCGCCGTGCTGCGCGGCGGTGTCCGCCGCCCGACGCACATACTTCAGCACGTCCGGGGTGGTGAACGTCAATTCGACGCTGCGGATGCCGCCGTCGGCCAGTGCGCGGCACAGCTCGGCGGCGTCGGGGATAAACGGCGCACGGACGACGGCGAGGGTGCGGTCGGCTTCAAGCTGTTCGACGAATTCTTCAGGAGTCATGCGATTTCCGTACTTCCTGCTCGGGTGCGTCCGTCGGGGCTGCGGCGCAGGGCGCGGCCGGCACGGGCCCCGGTGGGCTTCCCGCCGTCGATCGCTGCCGTCCCGTTGACGAACACGTAATGGATGCCAGTGGCTGGCTTGCGGGGGTTTTCAAAGGTGGCTTCGTCACGGACGGTGCGCGGTTCGAAGAGGACGACGTCGGCCGCGTAGCCTTCGCGGACCAGCCCGCGGCGATCGAGCTTGAGCCGCTCGGCGGGGCGGCCGCTCAAGTGGTGGACCATATCTTCCAGCGTCAGCAAGCCCAAGTCGCGGCTGTAGTGGCCCAAATAGCGGGGGAATGTTCCCCAGGCACGCGGGTGCGGCTTGGCTCCGACCAAGAGGCCGTCGCTGCCGCCGGTGTGCGTACGGTGGACCATGATGGCCTGCACGTTTTCCTCGTGGCCAACGTGCTGCAGGATCCCGGTGCCCAGGCGGTCCGCCTGGAGGATCTGTGCGAACACGTCGAACGGCTCTGCGTTGGTTTCGGCGGCGATTGCGGCGATGGTCTTGCCCACATGGCCGGCGAGCGCCGGGTTCTGGACGCCGCTGACCTCCAGGGTGTCCCACTCGGCGACGACGCCGTGGCACCCGTCGGAGCCGTAAATCTCCACGCTTTCGCGGATTCTCGCCAGCGTGGCCGGGTCGGCCAAGCGCGCGAGTGTGGCCTCGGTGCCGCCGGAGGATGACCAGCTAGGCAAAATGGCCGCGAGCGTGGTGGCGCCGGGGAGGTAAGGGTAGGTGTCGAGCGTGATGTCGGCGCCGTCGTCGAGCGCTGCATCGATGAGCTCAAGCAACTCGCCCGCCCGGCCCTTGTTTTCGGCGAAGTTCATGGTGGCGTGGGAAAGGTGCAGCGCGCAGCCGGTGTCCCGGCTCAGTCCGATCATCTCAGCGTAGGCGCCGAGCGAGCCCTTTCCGTAGGAGCGGTGGTGCGGGGCGTAGAAACCACCCAGCTCCCCCACCGTGCGGCAAAGTCCCGCCAGTTCCTCGGTGCCGGCGTACATGCCGGGGGTGTAGGTCAGCCCGGAGGACATCCCCACGGCGCCTTCCTCCATGGCGGTGCGGACCAGGTCCTGCATCCGCTCCTGCTGCTCCGGCGTCGGGTCCCCTTTGGCGAAGCCCATCACGAGGGCCCGTACGGTTCCCTGTGGCACGAGGTAGGCGGCGTTGGTGGCGATCCGGCCCCCGTCTTCTTCCGCGTCGAGGCGCTCCAGGTACTCACCTACCGTCCGCCAATTCCAGTCGAAATCCTGCGGGTTGTCGTTCCAACCGGCGATCTTCTCGCGGACCCCGGTCAGGGTGGCGTCGTCCACCGGAGCGTAGGACAGCCCGTCCTGGCCCAGAAGTTCGGTGGTGACGCCCTGGCTGAGCTTGGCGTAGTGGTCCTTGTTGACCAGCAACTGCAGGTCCGAATGAGCGTGCATGTCGATGAATCCGGGGCTCAGGACGAGTCCCGTGGCATCGATGGTCCGCTCGGCGCCGGTTCCGCTTGCGGTGAGGGATCCGGCGTCGGCGACGACGGCGATCACTCCGCCGTCCAGCAGGACGTCCGCGGGACGGCGGTCCGCCCCGGTTCCGTCCACCAGGATGGCGTTGCTGATGAGAGTCTTCATGGCGTGTGTCCTAGAAGAAGGTATGGATGAGGTCGACGACGGTTTGGTCGCCGTCGGTATCCGCCAGCACTGGGATGAGCGTCCACTTGTCGAAGGCCGTGCACGGATGCGAAAGCCCCAGTCGCACGACGTCTCCGGGCCGCACAGTGGTGGTGCCGGCGTCGAACGTCATGAAGCAGTGCTGGTCGTTGACGGCAGTGATCTCGGCACCGGCGAGGGGCAGCATGGGACTGCCGAGGTCAGGCCCGATCAGCTGCGGACGTGGCAGGCCTTCGTCAACGGGCAAGTCCCGCTTGCCGGCGTCGAGGATGGCGAGGCCGGGCTCGGGCTGGGACACGACGCGCGCCCAGCCGTGCATAGCTGCCCTGAACGGCTGGCCGCCGTCGCGGGAAAACGGCGAGATGCCGCGGTAGAAGCCATCGTCGTGGATGATGTAGGCCCCGCTGCGGATCATGAGTTCCACCCGGGTGCCCGCCTCGGAGCCAGCGGTGACGTGCGGCGAAAGGACGTCGACGACGTCGTCGAAGTAGGCGCTGCCGCCTGCCGTGAGGATGACGGCGTCGGCCCCGTAGAGACCTTCCTCGAGGAGCCGCTGATGCAGCTCACCCATCTGGCCCAAGAACCCGCGGACGGCGGCGAGACTGTCGGCGTCTGCCGTGTGGGCCAGCGATCCTTCGTAGCCGCTCACCCCCACCAGCCGCAGGTGCGGGGAGGCAGAGATGGCGCGCGCGACGTCGAGTGCAGCCGCCACGCCTCGTGCGCCGGTGCGGCCGCCGGTCCCGCCAAGCTCAACAAGGACATCCAGGACGGCATTGCTTCCAGCAGCTTCCAAGGTGCGGCCAATGACCTCCACGGTGACGGCGGAGTCCACCCAGGACAGGATCGGCCGGTCCGGATTTGCGGTCTTGGCGACCCATTCGATCGCGTGCGGATCGCTCAGGCTGTTGGCCAGTTGTAGGCGCCGCACGCCGAATTCGCGGGCCACGCGGAGCTGGGCGAAGTTCGCTACGGTGATCCCCCAGGCGCCGCGGCTCAGCTGTTCGGCCCAGAGCTTTGGCGCCATGGTGGTCTTTCCATGCGGAGCCAGCAAGACGCCATGCTCCGCGCACCACGAAGCCAGCCGATCGGCATTGCCGCGCATCGCCCCGGCATCAAGCGTCAACAACGGTGTCTGGAGGTCCTTGAGTTTCGGGGTTGTGGAGAGGAACTCGCGGTGGCTGGTGCCGTTGGCTGTGGCGGGCACGGCTTTGTGCCGCCAGTCGAGCCGGACATCTGCCAGGCGGGCCACGGCGTCGGTCGCAATTGCCCCGGCCTCTGCTCCGGCCCCGGACGTGGAAGTGTTCACCAGTTCGATCCCTTCACGGTGCGCGATTCACTGTGCGCATTCTGCTCGCAATTTCCTTGCGTTGCGTATTTTGCAACGCAGGTTGCAAAGCTGTTGGTGATATGTCTAACATGGTGCAGGATTGGGAGTCAAGGCCGCGGCATGGCCCGGCACCCCCTGATCAGGCCACGGAAATCCCTTCTTCATTGGGGTGTCGAGTGCCGCTGGACGCGGCAGAGGGAGCGCGGGAGTTTCATGCTTTCAGCTGTATGTGTGGGCGAGACGATGGCCATGCTCACTCCGGTGAAGCCCGTCCCGCTGCACCAAGCCACGGAGCTGCACTGCGGCATCGGCGGCGCGGAATCGAACGTTGCCATGGGCCTGGCCGCCATGGGCCTGGACTCCCACTGGGTAGGCCGGGTGGGCCGGGATGGATTCGGCACCCGGATCCTGGAGGAGCTCAGCGGCCACGGAGTAGGCATTTCCGGCGTCGAGGTTGATCCCGTACGGCCCACCGGGCTTTACGTCAAGGTCCCAGCCCAGGAATCAGATCCCGACGGCGGCAGTTCAGTTTTGTATTATCGGCAGGGTTCCGCCGCGTCGGCCATGGGCCTGGGCACCTTGGCGAATCCCGCCGTCGAGCGTTTGCTTAACGAAGCATCGCTCATCCACCTGAGCGGCATCACAGCGGCGCTCTCAGCGGAATGCCTCGAGCTGACCGAGGCCATCCTCGCCGCACCGAGGCAGGGCCGCATCATCAGCTTCGACGTCAATTGGCGGGCGGCACTCTGGGCCGGACAGGACCGTTCCGTGCTGCGCCGTCTTGCCAACCTTGCCGACATCGTGCTGGTGGGCAAGGACGAGGCCGAGCACGCCTTCGGCACCACGGACGAGACTGAACTACGGCGTCTCATGCCGGATCCCGCCGTCGTCGTCATCAAGAACGAGGCCATCAGCGCCATCGCGCTGGAACGGGACGGGACGCGGTCCGAGGTGTCGGCATTGTCCGTGGACGTGCTTGAGCCGGTGGGCGCGGGTGATTCCTTCGCTGCCGGCTACCTGAGCGGCGTGCTGTTCGGCCTCGAGCAGAAGGCGAGCCTCCGCCGCGGTCACGTCGCCGCAGCCTGCACCCTCACCGTGCATGGCGATCGCGGCCCCCTTCCCGGCTCAGCGCTGCTTTCGGCCATCCTCGATTCCACAGACGCCGAGTGGGCCGGGATCCACGTTGCCGGGGGACACTTCAGCAGCCAGAATCGGAGCCCCCAAGATCGGAGAACAGCACTATGAGTCAAAGCCTGATGCGGGCCATCGACCTGCTCGCCGAGCTTGCTTCCAAACCGGCCACCCTGGATGAGCTTGCCTCCAAGGCTTCGGTGCACAAGACCACCGTGATGCGCCTCCTGCACGCGATGGAGGAAAAGCGATTCGTTGTCCGCGATGAGGACCAGCGGTTCATGCTTGGCTCCAAGCTGTTCGAGCTGTCCTCGCTCGCCCTGGAACAGCGCGACATCCGCAAAGTGGCGCACCCGTACTTGGCCGAACTGAACGGAAAGACCGGGCACACCGTGCACCTTGCCGCGTTCGAGGGAAACGACGTGGTGTACATCGACAAATTCGAGTCGCACCATCCCGTGCGGATGTACTCCCGGATCGGCCTGACCGCGTCCCTGCATTCGGCTGCCGTCGCAAAAGTCCTGCTTGCCGACATGCCACGCAGCCGGCAGGAAAAGATCGCGGCGGGACTCGACTACACAAGAATTACCGACACCACCCTGACCTCGCCGCAGGCCCTTTTGGCCGAACTGGAGCAGGTCAGGATCCAGGGCTGGGCCCACGACAACGCCGAGCACGAATCCTTCGTGCACTGCATCGCGACCCCAATTCGCGACGCGAGTGGCGCCGTCGTGGCCGCAGCCTCTTGTTCGGTACCGGTGGTGATGCTCAGCTATGAAGGACTGCTTGAGCTGCTGCCCGACCTCAAAGCCAGCACCGAGGCCATCTCCCGCGACCTCGGCTGGATCAGCCACGAAAGGAACTCGGCATGAGTGAAAAGACTGTAGTACTGACCGAAAATGCTCCGGCCCCGGCGCACGTATTCTCCCAAGGCATCCAGAAGGGCGGCCTGTTCCAGGTATCCGGCCAGGGCCCCATGGATCCCGCCACCAACCAGTACATCGGCGAGGGCGACGTCCGCGTCCAGACCCGCCGCACACTGGAGAACGTGAAGGCGATCCTCGAAGCCGGCGGTTCTTCGGTAGAAGATGTCATCATGTTCCGCGTCTACCTCACTACCCGCGACGACTTCGCCGCCATGAACGAGGTCTACGGCGAATTCATCACCGAGAACGTCCCCAGTGGCCAACTGCCCAGCCGCACCACGGTGTTCGTCGACCTCCCGCACGAAGTCATGCTCGTGGAAATCGACGCGCTGGCGGTTACGGCGTAATCCCCCGAGCCCGGCTTGGTGGCACTATTGGGTGATGCCCTTTATGCGCGTTCCCAGGCTTAAGAGGGCGTCTTCCCGGGACGGACGCCCAGCAAACCGGCTGGCGTCGGTTTCTACCGGATGGTTGCTGCTGGTTGTCGTATTCATCGAGGCTGCAGTCGCCTTGTCTATCCGCCTGCCATTGGCTTTCGGGTTTCCGCTGTGGGGCGGCATCGATGAAATGACCGGGTTCCCGGCTCTTCTGGCATTGCTGATCGTGCCCCTGATGGTGCTGGCGGCGTGGCGTCTCATGCGGCAGCAGCAGCGGGAACGAAGCCAGGCGTTCCGGACGTCGCGCTTGATGGACACCGTGCTGCATACAAGCCTGGACTGGCTGTGGGCCACGGGGCCCGATGGGCGATTTACGTTCTGCAGCCCGGCTTGCAAGGACATCACGGGGTACGAACCTTCCGAGCTGCTGGGGAGGCACATCACCCGCGTCATCGACCCCGGGGACCTGGCAGACGCACGGGTGGACTGGAAAGCCAGGGAAAGCGGTGACTCCTCGTGGTCACGGGTGGTCACCGTGTGCCGCCACCGGGACGGCAGCCGCGTCTTGATTGATGTTGCCGGAAGGCCGATCCGCGACAGGGAGGGCAGGGACTGCGGTTTCGAGGGCACCTGCCGCGTCTTGAATCCAGAGACAGCACGTTCGCGTGCGGAAGTCACCGTCCGCATCCAGGCATTGCTCAATGACGGCTCACTCATCACAGCATTCCAGCCGATCCGGTGCCTGGAAACCGGCAACGTAGTTGGAGTGGAATCGTTGACACGGTTCAGCGGCTCCCAGGAGTTGTCCCCGGAGGTGCGTTTCATGGAGGCCGCCTCGGTCGGCCTGGATATCGAGCTCGAGATCCTTGCTCTCCGGACCGCGCTGACCACCGCTGCGGGGCTCCCGCCGGAACTGTACATCGCGGCAAACCTCTCACCGCGCGCGTGCCTTGACCCTCGGCTGGCAGCCGCGATTGTCGAGTCGACCATCCCTCCACGACGCGTCGTGCTCGAGGTCACCGAACGCCATGAGGTCGCCAACTATGAACCGCTCGCCGAAGCGCTGGCGCCGTTGCGGCGCGCCGGCCTGAGAATAGCCGTCGACGACGCCGGCGCCGGCTTTGCTTCCATGCGCCACATCCTGCAACTCAAGCCGGACCTCATCAAACTCGATCGCGAGATCATCGCCGGCATCGACACAGATCCGGGACAGCGGGCCCTGGGAGCTGCGATGGTCGGTTTTTCCTCCGAAATCGGAGCCGCCCTGGTAGCCGAAGGGATCGAGACCGAGGCCGAGCTGGCTGCGGTCACCAAGCTCGGGATGACCGCGGCCCAAGGTTACCTTCTCGGCCGGCCCTCGCTCAGACCGGAGGACTGGGCGGGATGGGGGTAGCGGTGGCTGCTATCCCCCGGGCTGGTGCGCCGTCACCAGGCCATCGAAGTCCCGAACGACAACACCCGTAGCTGTCTCCACAGGAAGCCCGTTCCGCGCCCAATACTCGATGCCACCGATCATCTCCCGCACCGGGTACCCGAGCTCGGCGAAGGCCAGGGCCGCGAAGGTGCTTCCATTGCAACCAGGTCCCCAGGAATAGACCACCACTGCGGTCCCGGCCGGGATCAGTGCGGCTGCCCGGGCGGGTATCCCGGCGGTCGGAAGGTGCACGGCACCGGGGATGTGACCGTGGTCCCACGAAGACTGCCTGCGTGTATCCACGAGCACGAAACTGCCGGGAGCCGCATCGGCAACGTCCATGACGTCGATCTCGAACTGCAGCTTCGCACGGAAGTAAGCGCCTGCGGCACCGTCCGCCCCAACCGCAGCACCGGCGTCGTTCTTTGGCTTTTCCATCTGCCCTCCTAAGCCAGCTTCGCGAGTTTGGCGTTGGCACGTCGCGATCCCAGCTTGGCCGAGATGCGCAAACTGGTTTCGGCGGCCATGGGACCTACTTCACGGACGCGTTTGGCGGTCATCCGGGACGACAACGATGAGACGCTGAGGGCGGCAACCACGTGATCGTCGTGGCCGAAGATCGGGGCAGCGACGCACCGGACCTCGGGTTCGTTTTCACGGTCGTCGATCGCATAGCCTCGGCGACGGATCGCGGCGAATTCAGCCCGCAACTGCTCGGGATCCGTGATGGTCCTGTCGGTGATGGGCACCAAATCGCCGGCCAGGATAGGCGCCACCACTTCCTCCGGGCTGAAGGCCAACATGGCTTTGCCAACCGCGGTGCAGTACGCCGGCATGGTCGCCCCAACGCGCGATGCCATACGGACTGTTGCCTCGTCTTCAACTTTGTCGAGGTAGACCACATCATGGCCGGACAGGACCACCAAGTGGCAGGTGCTTTCCGTAGCCCTCATCAGCACTCTGAGCTCGGCATTCGCGACGCTGCGCAAATCGAGCCGGTCCAGGTATGACTGTCCCAAACGCAGGCAACCATGGCCCAGCCGGAAGCGGCCGCTCTCGGCGTCGCGTTCCAGCAGGTTTTCGTCCAACAAGGGCGCGGCCAACCTCAGAACCGTGCTCTTGTTGAGCCCGGAGAGCTTGGTCAGCTCCACCAAGGCGAGTCCGTCCGCGCTCACCGGATGCTCCGCCACCACCGCCAGCAAAGCCAGCGCCTTCCGCAGCGAAGCCGAGGAGTTCCGGGCCTCCGTGCCTTCAGTACCCACGTGTGTCCTATCCAGCGGCGATGCGCTGCTCGGCGTCGTAATCGCGTTTCCAGCCAACCACTCCAGGCCTCAACTGCCAGGGATGCGGTCCGGACAGCGGCCGGTATTCCACTCCCATGGCCTCCAGGCGTTCCAGATGCGCGCCTTCGAGCCTGGCCAGGAAACCATCGTAGTCCCGGTTCTCCGGCTGGGACCAGAGCACCTCCGCCACGGCGCTCAACCGCGGAAACGCGGCGAAGTGGACCCGTCGCGGGGAATCCAGGTGTTCCGTCCAGATGTTGGCCTGCGCGCCGAGGAGCCTGCCCGGGAAGGCCTCATCCGCACCCGCGGGCAGCGGTTCGAAGCCGTAGACATCCTGCAGGCTGGTGACAAAACCCACGGGCACGGGTTCGCCGTCGCCGTCGGCCTGCCGGTGGTCAAGGTACAGCTTGTGCTCAGGGCACATGACCACGTCATAACCGCTTTTGAGCGCGCTCATACCGCCTTCGTAGCCTCGCCAGGAGGCCACCAATGCACCATCCGGCAGCTCGCCGTCGCCGATTTCGTCCCACACGGAGGTAGCACGCCCATGCCCGTCAAGGTGCTTCGCCAACTGCCCGACAAACCAGCTGTGCAGTCCCGAAACGTCGGGCAATCCGAGTTCGGCGGCTTTGGCTTGTGCCTGGGCGCTGGATTGCCACTGGGTCAAAGGGACCTCGTCTCCGCCCAAGCTGATCCAACGGGACGGGAAGATCTGCACCACTTCATCGAGCACGTTGCGGTAGAACTCCAATGAGGTTTCCGAGACTTCCAGGACCGTCTCATTGATTCCCCAACGGGGCCACACCTCGCTGGCCACGCCCGTTCCCAGTTCGGGGTAGGCGGCGATGGCGGCCTGGCTGTGTCCTGGAACATCGATCTCCGGAATGACGGTGATGTGGCGCTCGGCAGCGAACGCGACCACTTCGCGTAAATCGTCCTGGCTGTAGAACCCGCCGTGCGGAAGCCCATCGAAAACCCCTGCCCGCCAAGAACCAAGCGAGGACTCGCGACGCCATGCCCCGGTCTCGGTAAGTTTCGGGTAGCGGTTGACCTGGATCCGCCAGCCTTGGTCGTCCGTGAGGTGCAGGTGCAGGACGTTGAGCTTGTGCATGGCCATCACCTCGATGAACCGCAGCAGGTTGTCCTTGGGCATGAAGTGCCGGGCCACGTCCAGCATGGCCCCGCGGTACCCGAAACGCGGGCCGTCCTGGATGGATACCTTGGGAACCGACCACGCGCCATCCGTTTCCGAAACTGGCGCTTGCCGCAGTGCGGCGGGTCCCATCAGTTGCAGGAGCGTCTGCGCGGCGTAGAAGGCTCCGGCCGGGCCGCCTGCATGAATCACGACGGCGGTGCCTACCTCCAGGCGGTACGCCTCGGCGTCGAGCTCCGGGTCTAGCAGGAGGCTGATACCCGCATCGGCTTCGGTGGCCGGGAACAGGTCCCAGCCAGTGGCCGCTCCGAGGTTTTGGGCGAGCCAGCGGCGCGCGCTGTTGAGCTCCGGATCGGCGGCCAAAGAGGTGGCTGCGTCCAGTTCCAGGAAACCGACACGCGACTCCACCGAGTACGGCACGGGAACCAGCAGATCCGCGGCGCTCATCCCTTCACCGCCCCCGCCAGCCCGGACACGAGTTTTCGCTGCACTGCGATGAAGAAGATCAGCACGGGAATGGTCATAATCACGGAACCGGCCATGATGGCACCCCAATCGTTCTGGTCGGGCTTGAAGAAGGTCAACAATGCCATGGGCAGGGTCTGGTTCTCCTGGGCGGAAATGATGAATGTCTTGGCGAAGAGGAAGTCGTTCCACGTGGAGATGAAGGAAAACACCGAGCATGCCACCACTCCGGGCGCCACGAGCGGGAAGAGGATCGAGCGGACAAAACGGAAACCGCTCGCCCCGTCTATGCGCGCTGCCTCTTCGATCTCGACCGGCACGGCTGCCACGAAGCCACGAAGCATCCAGATCGCGAACGGAATGCTGAATCCCACATGGACCAGCACCACGGAGCCGAGCTGGTTCAAGCCCACCAACGGTACGGCCTCCCCGGCATTGCGCAGCAGGAAGAACAACGGAATGGTGAGCGCCTCAACGGGCACCATCTGGGAAACCAGCACCACGATCAGCAACTTGGTGCGCATCTTGAATTGGTAGCGGGTCAGTGCCACGGAGGCCAAAAACGCCAGCACAGTGGAGACGATGACGACCACGAGCGCCACGATCACGCTGTTGAGGAAGTACCTGCCGAAGTTGTTGACCGACAAGACCCGCATGAAGGAATCGAAGGACGGTTCCAGCGTGAACGGTGCCGCATCGCCGGCGTCGAGCGCCGTCTTCGGCTTGAGGGCCGAAAGCACCATCCAGAACAGCGGGAACGCGACGAGAAGCGCGATGGCGAGTGCCGCCGCATCGGCGCCGAACCGGCGTCGTCCGCGCTTGCGGAACTGTTGCGGCGCGTCCGGTGCGGGCCGATTCTTGCGGAGTGGAACGTCGACGGCGGTCACAGGACTTCTCCCGTTCTCTTGAGGATGCGGAGGTAGATCAGGGTAATGATCATCAGCAGCGCGGTCATGATGACGCCGAGGGCCGAGCCGAGGCCATAAAGGCTGGCCGCGAAGGCCTGCTGGTAGCCGTAGACGTTCAGCACGAGGTTCTGCCCGGCAATACCGCCGCCATTGGTCATGATGTAAATCTGGGAGAAGATCTTGAAATTCCAGATGATGGACTGGATGGTCACCACTATCACGATGGGCCGCAGCATCGGAAGCATGATGCTGCGCGCGATCCGGGGCATGGAAGCACCGTCGAGCCGCGCCGCCTCAATCACTTCGGTGGAGATCGCCTGGATGCCGGCGTAGACCGTCACAAGCACGAACGGGAACGAACACCACACCACTTCGCTGGCCACCAGCCCGAAGGCGGACCATTTGTCGTAGGTCCAGGAGTAGCCGTTGAACTGGGTCAAGCCCACGGACACGAGTGCCTTGTTGACGAGTCCCAAGGTGGGGTCGAAGAGGAACAACCACACGGCGCTGCCGGTGACGGCCGGTGTGGCCCAAGCGCCGAGCGAGACTACGAACAGCGCGGTCCGGACCCAGGGCCGGAGCCGTGTGGCCAGCACTGCCAACGACGTTCCCACCAGCAGCGTCAGGACAACGCAGGCGCCCGCGAACAACACTGTGTTGCCCAGGACGGACCAGAACTCCGGATCGGCGAACAGTTTCTGGTAGTTCTCCAGGCCCGTGAACTGCAGTGGTGCCTTGCCACTGACTTGGGCCTGGCGGTAGTCATACAAGGAAACGTTGATGAGCTGGAAGATCGGGTATCCCAGCAGCGCGATCAGGACAATGAAAGCCGGGGCCAGGTAGAACCACGGTTCCAAGCTGCGCTTGCCCTGCGAACGACGGCGGGGCATGCGCGCCGTCGTCGGCTTGCGGTTCTGTTTGCGGTCCTGTTTGCGGTTCGCTCCGTTTGTGCCCGCCTTCGCGGATGCAAGCGCCGTCACGCCGCGCCACCTGGCGTGGATCGGACGTGCCTCACGAACCCCGTCATTTGGATCCGAAGACCTTGTTCATGGCTGCAGCCGCGTCCGCAGTAGCCGTATTGACGTCAGCTTTACCCGTGACGATCTTCTGGTACATCCCGGTGAAGATGCCCTGGGCGTCGATGGTGGACCAGGTTTCCGTCACGGGGACGAAATTGGTGCCGGCGGCGAGGGTCTTGATGAAGGGGTCAAGCTGTGGATTGGACGCCGCAACAGACGTCTGGACGTCGCTGAATGTCGGCAGGTTGCCCATGGCGTCGAACATCTTCTGCTGGAACTTCTTGCCAGCCAACAGCTCAACGAACTCAGCTGCCAGGGTGTGGTGCTTGCTGCTGTTGAAGACGCCCAGGTTGTTTCCGCCGGCAAATGCAGGGGCGATCGAACCTGCCGTATTGCCCGGAACCGGAACCACCGCGAACTTGTCCTTGACGGCGCTGGCCGCCACGGCCTTGTAGTTGAAGTCGCCACCGATGGTCATGGCCGACTTGCCGGCGATGAACTGCTGGACGCTCGCGTTTCCGCCGAATTCGGCGCACGTCTGGGGCGGGCAGATGTCGTTCTTGAGCAGCCGGGCATAAGCCGAGATGCCGTCCCGGGATTCGGCCGAATCCAGACCAGAGACGAAAGTGTCACCCTTCTTCGTGGCAATGTTGCCACCGTTGGCCCAGAGGTAGGGCATAGCGGAGAACTGCGCAGCTCCACCAACCGAAATCCCGAGCATGTCCGGGTTGGCTGCGCGGACGGCGCGGGCCACGGTTTCGACGTCGGCAAGAGTCTTGGGCGCCCCCAGCCCGAGCTTCTGCAGCAGATCGGCGCGGTAGTAGAGGGCTCGGACGCCGACGTACCACGGCACACCGTAGTTCTTGCCACCGACGTCCGTGGTGGCCAGGATCTTGCTGTCCAGGTCCTTGGACTCATCCCAGGCCTTGATGTCTGCAGTCATGTCGGACAATCCGCCGGATGCAACGTAGCTGGCGAGGTCTGTGTTGCCGAACTCGGCGACGTCGGGAGCGCTCGAGGGGTCGTTGAACGCGGCCTTGAACCGTTCTGCCCGGCTGTCGACGGGAATGTACTGGACGTCGACCTTGACGCCGCTGTGACTGGCTTCGAAATCGGAAACCGCGGCCTTGACTACCGCGGATTTGGGGTCCTGGTTGACTTCCGAGAAGAGCCAGACGCGGATGGTGCCGGACTTCTCATCGGAAGATGACGCGGCGTTGTTCGACGTGGGCGGGGCGCAGGCCGTCAGTGCGAGGGCGGCGAGGGCAAAGGCAGCCGCAGAGCGTGCGATTTTCAATGGATCCTCCATAGAGAAAAGGGTTGAGTGCCCGGCGGTCCCCCGCTTCGGGTATGGAAGGAAACTTTACAAACATACTTTTGTGAGCGGAAGCACAAGCGGCAAAAGGTTTGCATTGCAAAACGAGAATTTGTAAATAGGCGATCTTTCGCACGATGGCTGATACCCCCTGGGGGTACTTGATTTTATACCCCTAGGGGGTATACCTTTGGGGCATGAGCACGATCGATGTGGACCCCGCAGATTTGAACCCGGTTGATTTGAACATTGGCCAGCCGGGCATCGACGTTGAGGATGGAGCGCATTCCCAACACGGCTACTCTTCCAACAAGGACGCCTACTTGAGGCGCCTTAAGCGGATCGAGGGCCAGGTACGCGGCATTGCGCGCATGGTGGAAGAGGACAAATATTGCATCGACATCCTCACCCAAGTCTCGGCTGTCACTAAAGCCCTGCATGCCGTGAGCCTCGGGCTCGTGGAGGAACACATCGGGCACTGCGTCGTCGGAGCTGCCTCCGAGTCCGATCCCGTCGTGCGCGCAGAGCAAATCGACATCAAGGTCAAGGAGGCAGCCGATGCCATCGGGCGCCTGTTGCGGTAACCCCGCAAGCACTCACCACACCATTCAACTCACTACCAAGGAGCACGCCATGGGCCACACCGCCACCATCCAGACGAACGTCAGCGTTTCCGGAATGACCTGCGGGCACTGCGTTTCCGCAGTGAGCGAAGAAATTGAGTCCTTGACGGGAGTGGAGAATGTCGAGATCGATCTGAATGCCGGCGGAATCTCCACCGTCACCATCACCTCAACCCAGGAATTGTCGCCGTCCGAAATCGGCGAAGCCGTCGCCGAAGCCGGCTACCTGGTAGTCGCCAACGAGGCGTAGGGGCCAATGTGAGCAATCACGACATCCTCCACCAAACGGGCACGCGCATCATCGAACTCGACATCGAGGGAATGACGTGCGCATCGTGCGTGGCCCGCGTAGAGCGGAAACTGGGCAAGCTCGACGGCGTGGAGGCTTCCGTCAACCTCCCCCTCGAATCAGCCCAGGTAAAAGTCCCGGACAACGTCACCGACCAACAGATCGTGGACACCGTAAACGCAACGGGCTACAAAGCCTGGATCCGCGAATCCCGGCCCAGCCCGTCCATCGCCCACGCCCACGATCGCGAAACCGACATGCTCGGCGCGCTCGCTCCTTCGTCGCTTAGACGCGCGCTGCCGCATACCGGCCCCGCGATCGAGTCCAGCACCGAAGGCAGCACCGGTGGCTGCGGCGCTGTAGAACATGACCGCAGCAATAGCGCGCCGGAACATGACCACAGCGACGGTGCCGGTGTTATGCGGCAGCGTGCGTCTAAGCTGGGCCCACGCCGGCAGGGTTCCCTGGCCGAGCTTGCGAGGTTAGGGGGCCGGTGGGGCGGAACGACCGAGCACGCCGAGCATGCGGCCCGTGGCGCCGCGGCAGGCGGCCACGGTGACCACGGCGACCACATGCACCACGGCCCCGCGTCCCGGCAGCTAAAGCCGAGACTGATCGCCGCTGCCATACTGACGGTCCCGGTCTTCGCGATCTCGATGATTCCAGCCCTGCAGTTCCCGCAATGGGGTTGGGTCGCCGCTGCACTGGCTCTTCCCGTGGTGACGTGGGCTGCCTGGCCCTTCCATCGTGCGGCCGCCATCAACGCGCGCCATTTCGCCTCGACCATGGACACGCTCGTCTCGATTGGTGTCCTGGCCGCGTACCTCTACTCTGCGTGGCAGCTCGTTGCCAACCCCATGATGACTGAACACCCCGGCATGGAGTCCATGGGAGGCGTGAGCGGCGGGCTGTACTTCGAAGTTGCGGCTGTGGTCACCACGTTCCTGCTGCTGGGCCGTTATCTCGAGGCCAACGCCAAAGCGAAGGCCGGCGATGCCCTCAAGGCCCTGCTGAACCTTGGAGCCAAGGACGCAACGGTGCTGCGCGACGGCGTCGAGCACAAGATCCCGGCCGAGCAACTCGTGGCGGGGGACATCTTCGTGGTCCGCCCGGGCGAGAAGATCGCTACTGACGGCGTAGTGACGGGCGGTGAATCCGCCGTCGACGCGTCGCTGATCACCGGCGAATCCATGCCGGTGGAGGTCGGACCGGGAAGCCAGGTCACGGGCGCCACGATCAATACTTCGGGCCGTTTGTTGGTCCGCGCGACCCGCGTCGGTTCCGACACGACGCTGGCGCAAATGGGGCGGCTGGTCAGCCAAGCGCAGACGGGCAAAGCCCCGATTGCACGGCTCGCCGATCGCATCAGCGCCGTGTTCGTTCCGGTCGTGCTGGTTATCGCCGTCGTTACCTTCGTATTCCGGCTCGCCCTGAGCGGGGACCTCAACGCCTCGTTCACTGCTGCTGTGGCGGTCCTCGTGATTGCCTGCCCGTGTGCGCTTGGGCTCGCGACACCCGTTGGCCTCTTGACCGGGACCGGTCGGGGCGCGCAGCTCGGCATCCTCATCAAGGGTCCACAGGTGCTTGAAGATACGCGCACGGTGGACGCCATCCTGTTGGACAAGACCGGAACCGTCACGAGCGGAAAGCTGGCCGTCGGACATACCCTGGCCTTGAACGGCCACTCCCCCGCCGACGTCCTGGCTCTCGCCGGCGCAGTCGAGGCAGCGTCGGAGCACCCCATCGCCCACGCCATTGCCGCCGCAGCCAAGTCCGCAATGCCCGACGCCGGCCCCCTCCCCGCCGTGAAGGACTTCAGTTCCGCCCCGGGCGGCGGAGTCCGGGGAACGGTTGCGCTGAACGGAGCAGGGAATGGCGCTCGTCGGACGGTCGTGGCCGGCAGGACCGGCTGGCTGGAAGACAACGGAATCTTCCCCGACGATGCACAGCGCCGGGCCCTGGCCACTGAGGAAGCTGGTGGGGCTACCGCCATCTGGGTTGCTGTGGACGGGGAGCCCGCCGGGATCGTGTCGCTAAGGGACACTGTCAAACCCGGTTCGGCGGCAGCCATCGCAAAGCTCAAGGAACTCGGGATTCGCCCTCTGCTGCTGACCGGAGACAACGCCGCCGTCGCCGCCCAAGTGGCCACCGCCGTCGGGATCTCCCCGGAAGACGTATTCGCGGGAGTCCTGCCGGAAGGCAAGGTGGACGCGGTGCGGAAACTCCAGGCCCAGGGTTCCACTGTGGCCATGGCAGGGGACGGAGTCAACGACGCCGCTGCGCTGGCGCAAGCCGACCTTGGCATAGCCATGGGATCGGGTACCGACGTTGCCATCGAGGCCTCGGATCTGACCGTGATGGGCAGTGACCTCGGCCAGCTGGTGCAAGCCATCGAGCTGTCCCGGAAGACCCTCACCACCATCAAGACAAACCTGTTCTGGGCCTTCTTCTACAACGCCATCGGTATCCCGGTGGCAGCCCTTGGTTTGCTCAACCCGATGATCGCCGGTGCGGCCATGGCTGCGAGCTCGGTCCTGGTGGTCGCGAATTCACTACGGTTGCGCTCCTTCGCAAAGTAGCCCCCACCGCCACCGTGGGCCCCACCCAACTGATCCCCACCGCCACCCTCGCCTCGCAAGCTCGGCCAGGGAACCCTGGCGGCGTGGGCCCACGCAGTTGTTGTCGTTATCCGGCGTGAAAACGGCAACAACTGCCAGTTAGTTTGGGGGAAGCTAGCAGTTTGGGGGAAGCTAGGCCGTTCCGAAACGAACGGCTGCCCGGGCCCTGGCTTTTGCCGCCTCCTCGTCGCGGTTGCGCGCTGGCGCATGGGTCACGAGGGAATCGAGCAGGTGCTGGGTGATGTGCGCGATCTCATGGACAGCCTCGGCGAACGCTTCCTCGTTGACCTTCGAGGGCTTCGTCGTGCCACTGATCTTGCGCACGTATTGCAGGGCTGCGGCTTCCACCTCCGCAGAGGTGGCTCGTGGCTCAAAATTGTGGAGGGTGTGAATGTTCCGGCACATATCAACATGCTAGGCCCCGCTCTCCCGTGCCGGGACCCCTTGAAGCGATATCTGAGCCCTGACAAAGGTCCTGAAGTCGTAGCTGCGGGACCACCGGAGATTGTTTCAGAGCACCCTCTCCGAGGGAACCGGCTCGACGTCGTTCGCGTGGTCAAGCTCAAGGGCCGTGTGGTCTTCGCCGAATCCGGCGGCATCGCGCTTGTCAGCCCGTAGCTCGTCGATTCGCACCAGAACCACCCCGCACACGATGAGTGCCCCGCCCACGAGCTGGATGGCTCCGGGCAATTCGGCCAGGAGAAGCCAGGCCCACACGACGGCAAACAACACCTCCGTGAGCGAGACAAAGGAAGCCACCTTGGAACCAAGGCTTCGGGCAGCCATGATCCCCGTGACGTAAGACAGCACGGTGGACAGGATGACGAGGCCGGCGATCGAGACCCACCACGGCGTTGTCCACGGCCCGAGTTGCGTATCCGCGGTGGCGAAAGTCATGGTCAGCAGACCGGTCCCGCCGGCAATCCAGATAAGGATTGAACCTGCCATGAGACCGCCTGCGGCCAGCACGATGGGCGGCAATGTGTCGTTCTGCTTGGCGGTGATGAAGAAGTAGATGACCAGGCAGACGGCTGCGGCCATGCCCCACAGGACGCCAATGAAGTCCACCTTCACAGAGCCGGTGAGATCAAGCACCAGGACGAGCCCGCCGAGGGAAAGCAGCGTTCCAATAGCGGTGAGGGCCCGGGGGCGGCGTCGGCTCGCGACCCAGAGCCACAAGACGATCATGGTTGGCGCGAGATATTCGAGCAGGAGGGCGACACCCACGGACAGCTTGGATACCGCGTTGAAGTAGAAAAGCTGACACCCGGCGACGCCAATCACGCCGAACAACAGGATGGTGAGCCAATTGTCCTTGAGCTGGTGCCAACGGCCCCGGAGAGCGACGACGGCCGGGATCACCAAGATGAGTGAGGCACCGCTCAAGCGGATGGCAACTGCCGCGCCGGGGGTCCACCCGGTTTCCAGGAGCGACTTGGCGAACGAGCCGGACAAGCCGAAAACAGCTGAGGAAAAGAGCGCGAGCCCCAGGCCCGACGCCATGAAGCCCGCAGCACCAGCCCGGTTTGTTGCAGCTGACACAGCAGCCTCCTGTCAGGAGTAAAATGGGTTACGCTGCTGACAATACCCCCGAGAGATGTAAGGAGTCAAAGTGCTTTTTGCACCTGACACTGAAGTGGCGCTTCGAACCGTGGTCAATTTGATCAATACGGCCGCCAACGGGACCGAATCCCTCACGGGTGCCGCCGAGCTCCACGCCTTCCTCGACGCGGAAGAATTCACGGGGACCAGGGAGGGAACCGAGGCGGAATTGGCCAGCGTGAAGCGCCTGCGGAGCCAGTTGGCTTCCCTGTGGACAGCGGACGAGGACGCGGCCGCAAAGACCGTCAACCAACTCCTCACCGACGCGCGTGCACTTCCCCAGCTGGTCAAGCACGACCATTGGGATTGGCACTTGCACGCCACCACTCCTGAAGCGCCCCTCGCGGAACGCATGGGGACGGAGGCTGCCATGGCACTCGTCGACGTCATCCGCAGCAAGGAAATGGACCGCCTGCGGGTGTGCGCGGCAGACGATTGCGACGCGGTTGTGCTGGACTTGAGCCGCAACCGTTCCAAGCTCTATTGCGATACCGGCAACTGCGCCAACCGAACCCACGTGGCCGCCTACCGGGCCCGGAAGGCCTCAGGTACGGAGTGAGCCGGCGCGAGCGTCACGCGGAGCAACTTTTCGGGGCGCACGACGGCGGCCTGCCGCGGGTTTCCGGGGTCGCCGGGGTCGCCAGCCGGCAAAAAGTTGCGTGGCGTGACGGGATACGAGGCTAGGACGGCCTAGTCGGCGTCGGGGGTTTCCGTCTCGCTGCCCGCATGGGGGGCCGCAGAACCGTGACCCTGGCCCGGCTTCCTGGAACTCAGGTTGACGCCCGAGCCCTTGCCGAGGTGCTCGGCGTTTTCCTTGTGGCTCATGGAAAGCATTGCGGCGAGGACAAGGCTCACAATGAAGGCGATGCCGGCGCCGGTAAAGGCGAGGTCAAAGCGCGGAGTCCGGGCGCTCCCGCCGGAGGCGAAAATCAGCACGGCGAAAAAGATCACGACGCCCCAAAACGCGGAGAACATCAGCGGTCCCTTAACCGAGGTCCGCATCTTGCGCGGCTCTCCTGGTTTTTGGTCAGCCAAGGTCATTCCTCCAATGTGGGTGTTGGCGCCGTTCGCGCCTTGAAAGTTCTACGAAGGGTAGAACGTACGACTACTAGTTTACGGCCTCAGCGGAGGGGCTTCGCCCATCGTGCCGCAGGCTCAGCCCGGACAGCACCCACAAGACTCCCGAGATGATGGCGCCACCGCCGGCAACACCGAGAAGCGCGTGCGCTCCAAGGCTGATGAAGAACGGCAACGCAACGGCGGTGCCGATGCCCACCACACCGGAAATGATCCAGTCGCGGGCAAGCACATGGTGTCTGCGCTGCCGGAATCCCTGGACCAGCTCAAACACCCCGAGCACCAGCAACCCTACGAGCGCGGAAACGCCAACCCCCGTGTCGGACTGCGTAATCAAGGCACCCACCCCTGCCAGGCCAACGACGACAGCCGCGGCCGCCGGAACACTCGCAGCCAGGAACGCGCCGCCCGCGGTTGCGAGCAGGTAGAGCCCTGTAGCCCAGGCCAGAACATGAACGGATGGTGAGCCCCAGAAGACGGTCACGGCTCCAAACACCAGCGCAGCACCGGCGCGGAGAAGTACGGGCTTCCAGAGTCCGGTTGCTGAAGGCGTGGATGAAGTCGCTGAAGAGGTGGGGAGAGTCACCAGTCCAGTTTAGTGCGAACCGAGGACCATCCATTTGTCAGAGCGGGCGCGCAGCCCCAGCGTGACCCCGCGGGCCATCATGTAGCCCAGCGCGAACGTGACCCAGAGCCAGACGAGCCCCGCCGCGCCGTCGGGCTTTGTCACGTGGACTGCCACCAAGAGCGGCAGATAGACCGCGAGGTTCACGACGCCGGCAATCGCCAGGTAGCGGGCATCGCCCGCACCGATCAGGACGCCATCCAGGACGAAGACGTAGCCGCCGAGAGGCTGCCCGACGGCGAGCACCCACAGTGCCGCGGTGAGCGCGGACTGGACGCTGGCGTCGGAGGTGAAGAGGAAGCCCGCCCACGGAGCGGCGACCGCGAGGAGTACACCGGTCACGACGCCGAAGCCCACACCCCAGCGGATCATCGTGCGGGTGAGATCGCGCGCCCGAGCCGGACGGGCGGCGCCGAGTTCCTTGCCGATGAGGGCCTGCGCAGCAATCGCCAAGGCGTCCAGGGCGAAGGCAAGGAAGGAGAAAATGGTCATCGCGAGCTGGTGCGCGGCGAGGTTCACGGATCCTTGGGAAGTGACCACCAGGACGGTGGCCAGGATAGCCAGGCGCAGGCTGAGGGTGCGGAGCATGAGCCATGAACCCACGGAGGTCATCGTGCGGATTCCGCGCCAGTCCGGTCGCAATGAAACGCCGTGGCGCCGGGCATTCCGTCCCACCATCACCAAATAGACGGCAGCCATGGCCCATTGCGCAATGCTGGTACCGATAGCTGACCCCGCCACGGATAAATGCAGCCCGTAGACGAGGGTCCAGTTCAGGGCGATGTTGATGGCGAAGCCCGCTGTTGCGACCACCAAGGGGGTGCGGGTGTCCTGTAGTCCGCGCAAGACGCCGGTGCCAGCGAAGATCAGGAGCATGGCTACGAGTCCTGGCATCGACCAGCGCAAGTACTCGACGGCATATGCCTGCACCTCGCCACCGGCTCCAAGCAGCCCGACGAGCGGCTCGGCCGCGAGGAAACCAGCCACGGCCAGGACGGTGCCTAGCAACAAGGCCAGCCAGACGCCGTCGCGACCTGCGGCCAGCGCTTTGGCGAGCTTTCCGTCCCCGATCGCCCGGGCCACGGCAGGAGTTGTCGAATATGCCAGAAAGACCATGAGTCCGACGGCGGTGTACAGCAGGGTGGAGGCCAGCCCGACGCCGGCAAGTTGAGGGACGCCAAGGTGGCCCACAATGGCCGAGTCGGCCAAGAGGAAGAGGGGTTCGGCGATGAGCGCCCCAAAGGCGGGGACAGCCAGGCGCAGGATCTCGCGGGAAGTGGAGGGCGTGGTGGGACGGGTCACTGTTTGGGGCACTTTCCCAGCCTAGCGGGGCACCGGCGAGTAGATTGTTGAGGTGTCGCTCCAGCATCCCATCACCGTTTCCGTCGCCCGCACCATTACTCCCGGTTACACGCGCCAAGCCAACGCATGGGCCCACGCAGGCCAGGAACTTGCCCGGGAATGGCCCGGCTACCTGGGTTCAGGATGGGTGCGAACGGCGGCCGATTCCGATGAATGGCACATGCTCTACCGCTTCGCCGATGCTGAAACCCTGCAGGCTTGGGAGGAATCCGAGGAGCGCCGATGGTGGATCGAAAGCGCCACTGAGCTCATGGAGGTCACGCGGGTGGAGCGCCGTTCCGGAATCGAAGGATGGTTCTCGCAACCCGGCGACGTGAACCTCGCCGTCCCGGAGACGGTGGTGCCGCCGCGATGGAAGCAGGCCGTCAGCATCTTCCTGCCGTTCTTTCCCTTGAGCCTGCTGGCCAATTTCCTGCTGCACCCCTTGGTCCTGGGCTGGCCGCTGGTTCTCCAGGTTCTGTTGAACATCTGCATCCTGACGCCGCTCATGGTCTACATTTTCCTGCCGGTCACCACCCGCCTCCTGAAGCCCTGGTTGGAAGCGAAGCGCAAGGGCCGGTAGGACCTGCCGGGACTGCGGAGGCGGTCTCACTGCGTCACGCTTGTTTGACACTTCAAGCAAAGTCGGAAAGGCTTGAGTTGAAGCTTCAACAAATTGACTCCGGTCTTGGGAGCTTCGCGACAGCCAACCGCTACCCGAAAACGGTGCAAAAACATGAACCAGTCCACCCTGACCAACACAGCCCTTACCGTCCTGCGCGTCATCGTCGGCTTCATCTTCGCCGCGCATGGCTGGCAGAAATTCAATGAGTTCACCATCGCCGGCACACAGGCCGCCTTCGGCAAGATGGGCGTTCCTGCCGCCGACGTCGTGGCCCCGATCGTGGCAAGCATCGAACTTGTCGGAGGCATTGCCCTCATCGCGGGCGTGCTGACGCGCATCTTCGCCGCTCTCCTTGCACTGGATATGCTCGGTGCCCTGTTCCTGGTCCACGCCCCGGCCGGCCTGTTTGCCGACAAGGGCGGATACGAACTCGTCCTGGCCCTCGCGGCCGCAGTGGCGGCCGTGGCCCTGACCGGCGCCGGACGGATCTCCGTCGACGCCGCCGTCTTCGGCCGGAGGGGTTCCAAGCTGCGCATTCTCGCCTAGGATCGCGTGCGCTGCTTCGCCGGCGACACCCAATTGCGCCGGCGATGCCACAAAGGGCTGGCGACTCCCGAATTCGGGCGTCGCCAGCCCTTTTGCATGTCACGGACCCATTTGCGCGTCGCGGAGCCGTGTGGGCGTCGCCGGCCCGTCATACAGCGCGCCGGCATCCACCCCGTCGATACACTCACGTCATGAGCGAGCTCCCCTCCCACTCCGTCACGTTGCGGTTCCTTGCTTCCCCCACCGACGTCGGACACAGCGGGTCCGTCGACGCCGGCACAGTCCTTGAGTGGGTGGACAAGGCCGCGTACGCGGCAGCTGTTGGCTGGGCGAAGTCCTATTGCGTCACGGCATACGTGGGCAACATCCATTTCGCCGACCCCGTGAACAGCGGGGACATGGTCGAGGTGGAAGCGACCATCGTCTACACGGGCCGCTCTTCCATGCACATCCGGACCATCGTGTCCTCCGGCGACCCCAAGGGCGGCCCGGCCACGATGCGCAGCCAGTGCCTGGTGATCTTCGTTGCGGTCGGTCCCGACGGCCGCCCGGTTCCAGTCCCCCAGTTCGAGCCAGCGACGCCGGAGGAAATCGAGCAGCGCAACAGCGCCCTCGCGCGAATCGCCGTGCGGGAAAAGATCGTCGAAGCCATGAACGCGCAGGAATATACCGACGCCGGCACGGCCGAGCGCGTTGTTCTCCGCTTCATGGCAGCCCCCACCGATGTGAACTGGGGCGGGAAAGTCCATGGCGGCATCGTCATGAAGTGGATCGATGAGGCCGCCTACGTCTGCGCTTCCCGCTATTGCGGCAAGGACACCGTGGCCGTGTTCTCCGGCGGCGTGCGCTTCTACCGACCACTGTTGATCGGCGACGTGGTGGAAGTCGAAGCCCGCCTCGTCTACACAGGCCATAAAGGCATGCATATTGCGGTCCATGTGCGCTCCGGAAACCCCAAGACCCGCGAGATGAACCTGACCACCTATTGCCTCACGGTCATGGTGGCCAGGGACAAAACCGGCACGTCCGTTCCGATCCCACCCTGGGTTCCGGAAACCGACGAGGATCGTCGCCTTCACGCCCACGCCCGCGAACTGCTGGAGATCCGCGGAAGGGCTCCCGGAAACCGGATGCCCGACCATTTGCTCAACGGCAGGTAGGCGACGCCCAACACCGTTCCATGGCGAAGTGCCCTAAGGTGCAGTGGCCACCCCCAGCGGTGGCCATTGCACCTTACGGACTGCCGGTTACTAGCGGCTGATAGCCGCAGGTACTGATTCCAAGGGCACGTGCCGCACGGCTCCCTTGTCCGCCGAAAGCGCGAACGCCGCGTATGCGCGCAGCGCTGGCGAGACAGCGCGTTCGCGGTTGCGCGGCCGGTAGCCTGTGGTCGCCTCAAGCAGTGCGCGACGGCGGTCAAGCTCGTCGTCGGGCACCTCAACAGTGATCGAGCGGGCGGGAATGTCGATGGAAATCGTGTCGCCGTCCTCGATGAGGGCGATCGCTCCCCCTGCGGCGGCTTCGGGAGAGATGTGGCCGATCGATAGCCCGGAGGTCCCCCCGGAGAATCGTCCGTCGGTGATGAGGGCGCACTTCGCCCCGAGCCCGAGACCCTTCAGGAATGACGTCGGGTAGAGCATTTCCTGCATGCCAGGGCCGCCGCGCGGGCCCTCGTATCGAATGACGACGACGTCGCCCTCGACGATTCGTTTGCTCAAGATTGCCTCCACGGCGTCATCCTGCGATTCGAAAACCACGGCGGGGCCGGAGAAGCGGAAGATCGACTCATCCACGCCGGCGGTCTTCACGACGCATCCATCGAGCGAGATGTTGCCTCGGAGCACGGCCAGGCCGCCTTCCACGGTGTGGGCGTTGGCGATCGAGCGGACGCAGCCGTTCTCGGCGTCGGTGTCCAAGCTCTCCCAGCGCTCCGACTGGGAGAAGGCCGTAGCGGAGCGGACACAGCCGGGAGCCGCGTGGAAGAGTTCGGTGGCCTCGTCGCTCGCCTGGCCGCCGCGGATGTCCCAGGCGTCCAGCCAGGAGCGCAGGTCTGAGCTGTGCACGGAGCGTACGTTGTGATTGAGCATCCCGCCGCGGTCCAGTTCGCCCATGATGGCTGGGATGCCGCCGGCACGGTGGACGTCTTCGATCAGATAGGTGCCGTTGGGCGCCACCTTGGACAAGCACGGGGTGCGGCGCGAGATGGCGTCGATGTCCTCGAGGGTGAAGTCCAGTTCGGCTTCCTGGGCAGCGGCGAGCAAATGCAGGATGGTGTTGGATGAGCCGCCCATTGCGATGTCCATGGTCATCGCGTTCTCGAACGCCTCGCGGTCCGCGATGGACCGGGGCAGAACGGAATCGTCGCCGTCGAAGTAGTGCGCGTTGGTGATGTCGACGATGGCTTTGCCCGCGTCCTCGTAGAGGTCGCGGCGGGCGGTGTGGGTGGCGAGCGTCGTGCCGTTACCCGGCAGCGAGAGCCCGAGCGCCTCGGTGAGGCAGTTCATCGAGTTGGCAGTGAACATCCCCGAGCAGGAACCACAGGTGGGACACGCGTTTTCTTCCAAGGTGAGCAGATCGGCGTCAGAGACGCTTTCGTCCACGGAGTCGGCGATCGCGGAGATCAGGTTCAGGCGCTTGCGCACGGTGCCATCGACCAGGACGGCGGTGCCACCCTCCATCGGCCCCCCGCTGACAAAGACCGTGGGAATGTTCAAGCGAAGCGCGGCCATCAGCATGCCGGGGGTGATCTTGTCGCAATTCGAGATGCAGATGAGCGCGTCGGCACAGTGGGCGTTGACCATGTACTCGACCGAATCGGCGATCAGTTCGCGGGACGGCAGCGAGTAGAGCATGCCGCCGTGTCCCATGGCGATGCCGTCATCCACGGCGATGGTGTTGAACTCGCGCGGGATGCCACCCGCCTCGATGATGGCGTCGGAGACGATGCGTCCGACTGGCTGAAGGTGCGTGTGTCCGGGGACGAATTCGGTGAAGCTGTTCGCGACGGCGATGATCGGCTTTCCGAAGTCGGACCCTTTCACACCGGCGGCACGGAGCAAGGCTCGTGCGCCGACCATGTTGCGGCCGTGGGTGACTGTTCGTGAACGGAGTTGAGGCATCTCACCAGTCAATCAGCCGAATAGCGGGGGTTGAAGACGCTCTTGGTACTAGTAGTGGCAGTGCTAGATTTAGTGGAATGAGTGAGGAGCGCAGGCGGGAGTTGGGCCAATTCCTGCGCGACAGGCGAGGAAACCTGGTGCGGGCGGAGTTGGGGTTGCCGCCGATTGGACGGAGCCGCACCCTCGGGCTTCGCCGCGAAGAGGTCGCTTCGTTCGCCGCGGTCAGCGTCACTTGGTACACCTGGCTCGAACAGGGCCGCGAAATCAATGCCTCCCGGCAGGTGCTCGAGGCGATTGCGCGAGTGCTTGGCCTCACCGGTGCCGAGAAGTCCTACCTGCTGGCATTGGGCGGCTACGCCCCCGTGCCCGATGCCGAGGTGGCAGTGATCGAGGAACCTCCGGCGCACGTGAAGCGGCTGCTCGACTCTGTTGACTTCCCCGCCTTTGCAGTGGCCCCGGACTGGGGGATAGCCGGCTGGAACCGCGCCTATGCCGGCCTGTATTCGCGAATCGCCGCCGTCGACCTGGCCGACAGAAACCTCTTGTGGCTGATCTTCACAGACCCGCACCTGCGCGAGATGCTGCCCGATTGGGAAGAGACGTCACGCCATTTTGTAGCCGAGTTCCGGGCGGAGGCAGGTGCCCGGCTCGGCTCCGCCGCCCACACCACGCTGATCAACCGGCTGATCGAGGCCAGTCCGGAGTTCGCGAAACTCTGGGCGGACCGCGGCGTGGAGCGCTTCGCGTCCAGGCAGCGCGTGTTCCTGCATCCCGCGGTCGGCGAACTGGTCTTTGAGCAGCACCGTCTGGCGCCCTCGGATGCGCCGGAGCTGCACCTTGTGATGTACGCACCGGTACCGGGCACGCCTACGAGTGATCGGATGCGTGCGCTGGTGGAGGGCTAGCGTCCGTCGTTCCGGGTTCGCCGGACACCCTTTACCTAGTCGGCGGCCGCTACCCCCTAGAACCCGCCGCCGCCGGTCTCGCCCGCCATATTGGCGAAGCGGGAGTAATGGCCCTGGAACGCAACCACGATGTCCTTGGTGGGACCGTTACGGTGCTTGGCGATGAGGATGTCGGCTTCGCCGGCGCGAGGGGATTCTTTGTCGTAGACGTCCTCGCGGTGAAGCAGGATGACCATGTCGGCGTCCTGTTCGATGGAGCCTGATTCACGGAGGTCCGAGACCATGGGCCGCTTGTCCTGGCGCTGCTCGGATCCACGGTTGAGCTGCGAGAGCGCGATGACCGGAACTTGGAGCTCCTTGGCCAACAGCTTGAGGGCACGCGAGAATTCCGAGACTTCCTGCTGGCGGGATTCCACCTTCTTGCCGGAGCTCATGAGCTGCAGGTAGTCGAGGATCACCAGTTTGAGGTCGTGCTGCTGCTTCAGGCGGCGGCACTTGGCCCTGATTTCCATGAGGGACATATTGGGGCTGTCATCAATGAACAACGGGGCGTCGTTCATGCGACCCATGGTGGTGGCGATCTTGGACCACTGCTCGTCCTTGATGGTGCCCTTGCGAAGGTCCTGGAGGCCAATGGTGGCCTCCGCGGACAGCAGGCGCATCGCGATTTCATTGCGTCCCATTTCCAAGGAGAACATCACGGTGGCGAGGTTGTTCTTGATGGCAGCGGAACGGGCGAAGTCAAGCGCGAACGTGGATTTACCGACGGCGGGGCGCGCGGCGATGACAATCATCTGGCCCGGGTGCAGACCATGGGTGAGCTCATCGAGTTCGTAGAACCCGGTGGGGACGCCCGTCATGCCCTCTCCGCGGTGGCCGGATGCCTCGATCTCGTCAACGGTGGATTCCATGACGTCCTTGAGCGCCACGTAGTCTTCCGCGGTGCGGCGTTCGGCCACGGCGTAGATCTCGGCCTGGGCCTGGTTGACGAGGTCTTCCACCTCTCCGTCCTGGCCGTAGCCCATCTGGACGATCTTGGTGCCGGCGTTGACGAGCCGGCGCAGGACGGCGCGTTCGGCAACGATCTCAGCGTAGTAGCCTGCGTTGGCCGCCGTGGGCACGGTCTGGATGAGCTCGTGCAGGTAGGCGGGGCCGCCGATCCTGTTGATCTCGCCGCGCTTGGTGAGCTCATCGGACACCGTGACGGCGTCAGCGGGTTCGCCGCGGCCGTAGAGATCGATGATGGACTCATAGATGGTTTCGTGGGCCGGACGGTAAAAGTCATGGCCGCGGACAATCTCCACGACGTCCGCAATGGCGTCCTTGGAGAGCATCATGCCGCCGAGAACCGATTGCTCAGCAGGGATGTCCTGCGGCGGTTTGCGGCTGGCGTCCGATGTCCGGCCGCCCTCGATCGAATCCAAGTGCGTAACTGACAAGCCGTCCTCCATTGTGTACCGCGGCAGATAACTGTTCCCGGCGGTGCGGTTGGCCACTGCCCCGGTGTGGGTTGCTCCGACCGCGCCGATTATGCCGGCTGGTCCAAACTGTTCCGTAGGGCACCGACAATTTTGGGTTCCCCGGGATTTCCACAACTTATCCACAGACAGGTCCGCGGGCGCGCTGCTTTTCGACGGCACCAGGGTGCCGTCCACAAGAAACAGGGGTTTTCCAAGTACCTAAAGCAGGTACTCAGCCACGTTAGCCCTGCTTTTCCGAGGCACCAAGCCGGGCCTGTGGATAAAGTGTGGAATACATACCCCTACTTGTGCACAGTCTGTGCATGACCCTGTGGAAAGAGAAATTCTTTTTATGGCAAATAGCCTCTGAACTGGGAAAACGTTCTTCACGCCATGTGGATCAAAAGTATTTTCTTCCACGGATCATCCACAGGCCGATACACGCAATCCACAGTCCACCCCTCGTCCAATGGCCCAAAGCGGGATAAATATGCCAAAAATGTGATACTCCCCACAATCGATCCCAAAATTTGACAGACGGCTCTCAGAAGCTATGCCAAAGCAGGAATGTGCTGTGGATAACCGCGTTCTGGCATAAGCTCTAGGTATGGGTTTCACCATTGGGGATGTACTGCTGGTCGCAATGCCCGTTGTCATCCTTGTGGCTGTGATTTGGGCCCTGACGGCGGCATTCAAGCCACGCAACCCAGGGTTGTCCGACGCCGAGCGCTATCAGCGGGAACTGGCCGCCCGCTCGGCAGCCCACCAGGCGGCCCAAGTGCAGGCGGCGACGGCTGCAAGGGCCCGCATCGATGCATCCACAAGGCCCAGCCAGAATGCGCAGCAACAGTCCCAGCAGGACAGCCAGTCGCGGGCAGCGCTGAGGGCGCAAGTCGGGGCCAGCCCGGGAGTCGGCCAGGCCGGCTACAACGGTCCCATCCTGCCCAACGGGCAATTGAATCCACAGTTCGCCCTGCAATTGCAGGGCATGGTCCGCAGCGGGCAGAAGATTCAGGCCATCAAGCTCCTGCGCCAGCAAACCCACTCGGACTTGTTGACCGCCAAGAACTACATAGATCGGCTTTAGCGCATGTCATCCCTACTCGTTCCGGTCTTGATCCTGGCGGCCGTCGTCGTCGGCGTGCTGCTGATCAGCCGTGTGCTCTCCCGCCGCTCCACGGAACTCCGCGGCAATGCTGCCACGGGCAAGGCAGCCGTGGACCCTGTGGAGCTGGCCCGCGAAGCCGCCGCGAAGCTCAGCGAGGATCAACACCGCCAGCTGTATTCCCTGATCGCCCAAGGTCAGGCCATGGCGGCCATCAAGCTGTACCTCAGCGCCACCGGAGAGGGCCTGCGCGCCTCACGGGACGCCGTCGGCGCCCTTGCGGCGCACCCGCAGCCCTTCCGCAAGCCCGAACCCGCCCCGCAGGACCTCATGCCCGACGACGACGAGCCGGAGCGCTTCCCCTACCGTTACCGGGCAATCGTCAGCAAGGGCGACGTCACGCGCGAAGTGAGCAGCAACATGCTCAACGACGAGATCTACGGACGGATCCGCACCCTGGCCAAGAGCGGTGACGTCGAAGCCGCGGCGTTGGCCCTGACCAAGCATTCCGACATCAGCATGAAGCAGGCCCGGGAGTTCATCGAGCTGCTGGATGACTAGCGCAAGGAGCGGGACAGCCGAGGCTCGACCTAGCGTCCCGCGGTGATCCCTGCGAGGAGCTGCTCAAAAGGCAGTGATTCCATCGCGTCCGCCTTGCGATGCGGCTGTTCGCCGCCCAGGAGCTGGGCAAGCTCGCCCGCCGCCCGGTCCACGCGGACCGATAGCGGCGACGCGCCGTCGTCGGTGTTTCCCCAGTCCTGGGGTCCTGCGAAAACGGACGTCTGGGTAATCCGGGTGCGAAGGTAGGTGAAGAGCGGACGCATGGCGTAGTCGAGCACCATTTGGTGCCGGTCGGTGCCGCCCGTGGCGCCGAGAAGAACCGCCTTGCCGTCCAGGGACTTCGGGTCCAGAACGTCGATGAAAGACTTGAACAGCCCGCTGTAGGAGGCGCTGAAGACGGGAGTCACGGCGATGATGCCATCGGAATCCTCGACGCCGGCGATCGCCTCTGCGAGGCGCGGTGCGGCATAGCCGGTGACGAAGTTGTTGGCGATATCCACGGCCAGGTCCCGGAGTTCGATAACGTCCACCCGCACCTCGTACCCGGCATCGCCAAGCTGACGCCTGGCCGACGCGGCGAGCTGGTCTGCAAGAAGCCGGCTCGACGACGGTACGCCGAGTCCGGCGGAAAGGACGGTTATGCGGCGGGTCTCCATGGCGGTCTCCTGTTGCTAGGTGGTTCGATGGCTTCAAACCAGAGTACATGCGTTTGCATCTATACTCCCAAACTGTGGCCCCGCCCCTTTTATTCCCCCTACAGCCGCACGGTCCCCTGGATGCACATCACCGAAGTCCCGCCCACCCAGATCTCGCCGTCTTCCGCTTTGACGTGGATGCGTCCCGCCCGGCCCAGCACGGTACCCTGCGCGGCGACGTACTGCTCCGGAGCCCGGCCGCTGCCGATCAGCCACTGAGCGACCCCCGCGTTGAAGCTTCCCGTGACTGGGTCCTCCACCATTGCGTCTCCCGGAATGAATGTCCGGACTTCGAAATCGACGCCGGCACCCGGTTCGTGGGGGCCGATCACCCCAACCTTCAGATCCCCCAATGCCACGAGGTCCGGCTCAAGGCCAAGGACCTGCTCGGCCGATTCGAGCAGCACGCCGATCCATTGCGGGCCGTTGACCAGCCACGAGGCATCCAAGAGCGCGGATTGGGGCAACCGGAGTCCGGCGGCCAACTGTTCCATGATTACCTCGCCCACGGGCCCGAAACGGGTCAGCGGCGGCGCAGCGAAGGCGAGGCGGCCGCCGTCGACCTTTACCTTGACCAATCCTGCGCCGCATTCCTGGACCAGCACCCCTTCCCGCTTCGGCACGCCGCCGGCCGCCAGCCACGCGTGCGCCGAGCCGAGCGTCGGATGCCCCGCGAAAGGAAATTCCTCGCTGCCCGTGAAGATCCGGACGCGGTAATCGGCCGCAGGATCGCTCGGCGTCAGCAGAAAGGTGGTCTCAGACAAGTTGGTCCAGTTGGCAAAGTGCTGCATCTGGTCTGCGCTGAGCCCTTCAGCATCGACGACGACGGCGAGCGGATTGCCGAGGTACGGCACGTCAGTGAAGACATCCACTTGCGAGAAGGGCCTGGTGCGCATGGTTTCAAGGGTCACCGCTGCAGGCTATCAAGTTCCCCCGTCTTCCTTAGCGCGAACTGGCAGCTAATGCCCCTTACGAGGCCGCCAGAGGGCATCTACTGCCAGTTCGCGTGCCCGGAAACCGCGCAAAACAAAGGACCCCCGCCTCCGGAAACCGGGGACGGGGGTTCTTCGTGAAGCTACGCTACTTGCTGGCAACGACCTCAAGGTCGATGACAGCGGAAACGTCCTCGTGCAGGCGGACGTTGGCCTGGTACGAACCAAGGGACTTGATGTGGTTCGGCAGTTCAACGTTGCGCTTGTCGATGGAGCCGAGGCCAGCGGCCTCAACTGCGGCAGCGACATCAGCCGGCTTGACGGTGCCGAAGAGACGACCGGACTCGCCGGCCTTCACTACGAGCTTGACCTTCTTGGAAGAAAGCGCAGAAGCCTGGGCCTGTGCAGCTTCAACCGAAGCGTGGGCACGAGCAGCGCGGGCAGCCTTGATGGACTCAACCTGCTTCTCGCCACCCTTGGTCCAGGTCAGAGCGAAGCCGCGGGGCAGCAGGAAGTTACGTGCGTAACCGTCCTTGACCTCGACAACATCGCCAGCAGCACCGAGACCGGTTACTTCGTGGGTCAGAATGAGCTTTGCCATGTTAGTTAATCCCTTCCTTAGCCGCGGCCAGCGCCGGAGTAAGGCAGCAGAGCAACTTCGCGGGCGTTCTTGATTGCCTGGGCGATTTTGCGCTGTTCCTGCACCGTGACGCCAGTGACGCGACGGGCGCGGATCTTTCCGCGGTCGGAGATGAACTTGCGCAGCAATGCTACGTCCTTGTAGTCGATGACGGTGATGTCAGCGGCCTTCAAGGGGTTGGACTTTGGTTTGGGCTTACGGAGTTCAGCCTTAGCCATCGTGGAGCTCCTTTTCTATGGAGCCCGTGGAATGGATCCACGGGATGGTGGTGCTCGACGGCGGTTGCCACCCGGGTGCCTCGCGGCACATCCGGCGGGTTCCGGCGTCGAACTTGTGAATGTTTAGAAGGGAGGTTCGGAATCCGGGCCGTTGCCCCATCCGCCCGCATTGCTGACGCCCGGGGTAGCCCAGGGGTCTTCCTGCGGTGCGGACTGGCCGCCGCCCCATGTTCCGCCGGAGTTGCCGCCCTGGTTTGCACCAGCGCCGCCACCTCCGAAGCCGCCGCTGTTGTTGCCGCCGCCGAAGCCGCCTTGACCACCCTGACCGCCGGAGCGCTGGGTGCGGTTGACCTTGGCGTTGGCGTAACGCAGGCTCGGGCCGATTTCATCGACTTCGAGCTCGATAACGGTGCGCTTCTCGCCTTCCTTGGTTTCGTAGGAACGGCTCTTCAGGCGGCCGGAAACGATCACGCGCATGCCCTTGGTGAGGGATTCGGCGACGTTTTCGGCTGCTTCGCGCCATACCGATGCGCGGAGGAACAGGGTTTCCCCGTCCTTCCACTCATTGGACTGGCGGTCGAAGGTCCGGGGAGTAGAAGCGATGGTGAAGTTCGCTACCGCCGAGCCTGACGGTGTGAACCGCAGTTCGGGGTCATTGGTGAGATTACCGATGACCGTAATAGTGGTTTCGCCTGCCATCTACTGCCTCCTTGTTCGTTCCTGCGGGGTAAAGAATGAAAGCCGGGAGCTGAAATTACTCAGCAACGACCTTCTGCTCTTCGGGGCGGGTGATCTTGGTGCGCATGATGGTCTCGTTGAGACTCAGCTGGCGGTCAAGTTCCTTGGCGGTTTCCGGCTTGGCGGTGAAGTTCACCACAGCGTAGATACCTTCGGACTTCTTCTTGATGTCGTAAGCGAGGCGACGGCGGCCCCAGATGTCAACCTTTTCGATGGTTCCACCATCGGTGGTGATGACATTGAGGAACTTCTGAAGCGACGGCTCTACGGTACGCTCTTCGACCTCGGGGTCGATGATTACCATCAATTCGTAAGGACGCATATGTGAACCCACCTCCTTTGGGCTAAGCGGTTACGGCATTTCCGTAACAGGAGGTTCATTTGCGATGAACAGTGCTGGCGACCGCTTCCAGAAGCGGAGGCAGGGCGCAGCACAGACTTCAATATCTTAGTCCATTTCCCGTGTCTAAGCCTATTCGGCGTGTCGGCGAGGTGGAATGAGCGACGTCGCGTATGTGGATAACCTAGGTAGCCGCCATCCGCACCCGCCAAGCTCAGGCAGACTGGATCCATGACCATCCTCAAATCCGTCGCACTCTTTATCCTGGCGGCCGTCGCCGAGATAGGCGGGGCCTGGCTCGTGTGGCAATCAGTCAGGGAGGCCAAACCGTGGTGGTGGGCAGGCCTCGGTATCGCAGCCTTGGGTATCTACGGTTTCGTGGCAGCTTTCCAACCTGACGCGCACTTCGGCCGCGTGCTTGCCGCTTACGGCGGGGTGTTCATCGCCGGATCGTTGGCTTGGGGAATGCTCATGGACGGATTCCGCCCGGACCGTTGGGACGTCATCGGCGCGATGATCTGCATCTTCGGCGTGGCCGTCATCATGTTCGCGCCTCGGCCGGGCAGCTAAGCCGGCAACGCAGCTGAACCGTCGAAGCGGCCGTCACGGTGTGCAACTTTCTGGACCGTCCGACGTCGGGATCCCCCGGTTTTCCGCGGCGCTGCTCCACTCCGCACGCTAAAAGTCTGCGTGGCGTGACGCCGGGGCCTGGAGCCAGCCGTGCCATGATCTGACTATGAACGCCGCAGCGAAGAACCAGGGTCCGAAGTCCGCCCGTGCCAAACGTTCTCGATTGCGATTTTTGCTAATGGTCGTCACCGGCATCGCCGCCGCGGTAGCCACCGGAATCTGGGGTCAATGGATCTACGCGCCCGCGGCGGGCTGGGCAGTGGCCGCCGCGGTCTACAACGTTTTCGTGTGGACGGTCATCACCCCGATGAAGGCCGATCAGACGAGGAGCCATGCCAGGGAAGAAGATCCACGGCGCTCCACCGCCGACCTCCTCATCCTGTGTGCAGCCGTGGGCTCCCTCGCAGCCTTCGTCCTGGTGATGTTTGGAGCCAAGGATGCACACGGCGTCGACAAATTCATGCTCGCCCTGTTGGCCCTCGGCGGCGCCGTGGCGTCGTGGCTCCTGGTGCACACCCTCTTCACCTTGCGCTATGCCGAGGTGTACTACACGTCCGATCCGCCCGGCGGCATCGAATTCAACCAAAAAGAACCCCCGCAATACACGGATTTCGCCTACATGGCGTTCAGCCTCGGGATGACGTACCAGGTCTCGGACACGTCGATCACCACCAGGGCAATGCGGTCTGCCGCCTTGCGGCACAGCCTGCTGGCCTACGTTTTCGGCGTCGGGATCCTGGCCACCACCATCAACCTCGTGGTGAGCCTCGCATCCTGAGCTAGATCGCCGTCCGGAAGAACAGCTCTGCCGCCGTGGCCAGGTGGCGCGGGTCTTCAATGCCGCAGAGCTCGCGGGCCGAGTGCATCGACAGAAGCGGCACTCCGACGTCGACCGTCCGGATCCCCAAGCGGGTCGCCGTCAGCGGACCGATGGTGGAGCCGCACGGGACGTCGTTGTTGGAGACGAACTCCTGGTAGGGGACGCCGGCCTCGCCGCAGAGCCGGGCCCAGAAGGCCGCGCCGGTGGCGTCCGTGGCGTAGCGCTGGTTGGCGTTGATTTTGAGGAGCGGTCCGCCGTTGAGGATGGGCCGGTTGGCGGGATCGTGCCGCTCGGGGTAGTTGGGGTGGACGGCGTGGCCGGCATCCGCGGAAACACAGAACGACGCCGACAACGCCTGGAGCCGTTCACTCACCGTGGCGCCCAATCCGTCGGAGATCCTGGTGAGGATGTCTTCGAGGATGGGTCCGCAGGCGCCGGAACGGGAGGCAGAGCCGATTTCTTCGTGGTCGAAGGCGGCCAAGACCGCGATGGGCCCCCGGGCCGGCGCGCCCGCGGCTGCGTGCGCAATGAGTGCCGCAAGCCCGGCGTGGGTTGAAGAGAGGTTGTCGAGCCGTCCTGACGCGAAGAGTTCGCCCTTGGCACCGAACTGCTCAGGTGCCTGGGTGTCCGCGACGACGATGTCGTAGCCGCCGATCTGCGCGGGATCCACGGAGGCCCCGGCCACGGCGTCCGCCAGGATTGCCAGGACGTCCGCGGAATCGGGATCGCCGAGGCCGAACACCGGGTTCATGTGCTGTTGCTTGTCGAGCGTGAGTCCGTCATTGACGGCCCGGTCCAGATGGATGGCCAATTGCGGGAAGCGCAGGAGCGGTCCGGTTGCCGTGAGGTGCTGGGTGCCGTCCAGCATCACGAGCCGGCCCGCAAGCCGAAGCTCACGGTCGAGCCAGGAGTTCAGCAAAGGGCCGCCGTAGACCTCGACGCCGGCCTGCAGCCAGCCGAACTTGCCCGTTGTCGGCTTGGGCTTGAGCTTGAAAGACGGAGAATCCGTGTGGGCGCCAAGGATATTGAACGCCGTGGTCGGAGTGGCGCCTTCCGGGGTCACCCACGCGATGAGGGCGCCATCCCGGATCACGTAGAAGCTGCCCGCCCCGCCTTCCCATGGCTGAAGTTCATCAAGGGCCATGAACCCGGCAGCATCGAGCCGGCGCGCGGCCTCGTGGACGGCGTGGAAGCTCGACGGCGATGCGCTCACATATGCGCCAAGGTCCTGGATGTGTTCTGCAGCGGAGTTCGAAGGCATGGCTCCGAGTCTAGCCCCGGCCGTGGATCAGTAATCCGGGTTGCTCGGGATCACGAGGCCTGTTTCGTAGGCGTAAACCACCACCTGGACCCTGTCCCGCAAGTGCAGCTTGGTGAGTATCCGCCGGACGTGGGTCTTGACCGTGGCCTCGGACAGGAAGAACTTATGGGCGATTTCCGCGTTGGACAACCCTCCGGCGATAGCCTCGAGCATCTCGGTTTCGCGGGGCGTCAGTTCTTCGAGCAGTGGATCGCGGGGCTGGGCTGTGGCCTGGCCGGGCACGCGGCCTCCGCGGACGTAGGTCTCCAGGAGCCGCTGGGTGACCCTCGGAGCCACCACGGCGTCGCCGCTGGCCACGAGCCGGACGCCCTGGACCAACTCGGCAGGCGCAACATCCTTGAGCAGGAAGGCGGAGGCCCCTGCCTGCAGGCCGGAGAAGGCATATTCATCGAGGTCGAAAGTTGTCAGGATGATGATCCGGGCGTTGGATGCCGAGGCCGTGATCCGCCGTGTGGCTTCGATTCCATCCATGGCGGGCATCCGGACGTCCATGAGCACCACGTCCGGTTCCAGTTCCTCGACCTTCCGCACGGCTTCGGCGCCGTCCGAGGCTTCACCCACCACCTCGAGATCCCCTTCGCCTTCAAGGATGAGCCGAAACCCCATGCGCAGGAGTGGCTGGTCGTCCACCAGCAGGACCTTGATGGGAGCGTTGTCAGTCATGATTTCCCCTTGTCGCCATTCCAATTCAGCTCCGCATGGACACGCCACCCGCCGTGGAGACCAGGACCGGCATCCACGGTTCCAGCATAAATTCCCGCACGTTCACGCATTCCCGCGATGCCTTGGCCCGTTCCCAAGGCCGCCTCTTCGGTTCCCGGCTCCCGGGAGCCCCGGCCGTCGTCGAGCACTTCAATGGTGACCGAGTCACTGTCCCGCACGATCCGCACATCCACTTGGCTCAACGAACGCCCGTATCTGAGCACGTTGGTGAGGGATTCCTGGACGATCCGGTAGACCGTGAGCTGGAACGCCGGGTCTTCGGGAAGGGCCGGGCCGGTGTGCGAATAGTGCAACGGCAGCCCCGCCGTCCGGAATCCATCCAGCAACTTGCTCAGGTCGTGCCCGGAAACCAAGGGCTCCAAAGGCGCCGGGCGGGCGGAGTCGTCCCGGAGCACGCCGAGGACGCGGCGCATGTCGGCCAGCGCGGTCCTTCCGGTGCGGGAGAGTTCGCCGAGCACCTCACCCGCGCGCTCCGGATCCCTCTTGACCACGACGGCGGCGCCGTCCGAGAGGCTGATCATGACCGTCAGGGAGTGGGCCACGACGTCGTGCATCTCCCGGGCGATCCGGTTGCGTTCGGTGACGGAACCCAAGCGGGCCGTGCGGGCTGCCCAGGCCCTGATTTCGCTCTCATGCTCACGGCGCTGCCGCACCGAAATCCCGATGCCGGTGGCGATCAGGTTGGACAACAAAATGCTGACCGCGGCAGTGATGTTGCTGATGAGGTGGAAATTCTCCGGGATCGCCTCTCCGTTGGACGGGGCCGCCGGGCTGGTCCACATGAAGAGATACACGAGGGTCAGAGGGAGGCTTGCCGCGCCAAACACAGTCAACGCGAAGGTACGGGTCCTCGCCACGGCCACCGCGTACAGCGCAAACCACAATCCCGCGGAGACGTTCGAACCCCAGGGATTCAGCAGCGTCACGGCCACTTCGAGGACAGCAACGGCCGCAGTGACGCTGAGGGGATTGCGGCGGCGAAGGAACAGGATGGCGGCAATGACAACGAGCAGCACGGCTGCGAACCACTTGCCATCCACGATCGAGCTGATGAAGGTGGCCAGCGCCAACAGCGAATAGCAAAGCACCACCACCGAGTCCATGACCCGCGGGTGCTCAAAGAGATAGCGGCGGATCCTGCCACGGCGGCGCAGCGTGATTTCAGCAAAGGACGCGTCGGCCACGTGGGCCGACGCGTCCTGTGCCGGCAACTCTTCACTCATGGCTTGAGCCTAGTGGCCTTGCCTGGAGTGGGTGTCCCCTGATCGCGAATCGGACGGTCGCGAATCAGACGTCGCGCTTCTTGAGCACAATGAGGGCAGGAACCATGAACAAGATGACGTAGCCCAGGAACACGAGGCCGCCCGCCCATGGATCCAGGGTGCCGTCTACGTGGCCGATCGACAAGAAGCGGCCGCCGGCCTCACTGGGCAAGTACTGGGGGACGTACTTCCAGAAGTCCCCGGGAGCGAGACCGAGGAATTGGCCGGCGAACGGGAGGACGAACATGATGCCCACCAGGACAGTGATGCCGCCGGCCGGGTTCTTCAGCAGTGTTCCGAGCGAGAGGCCGATCAGCGCGACCCCGGAGACGTAAAGGCCGCCGGTGAAAACGCTGTAGAGGACACCGTCCGTGTTCCAGCCGAGGTCAAGGCCGAAGTTGGCGAACATGGGCGACGCCAACAGGAAGGTCACGACGCCGGCCACTACCGAAAGGACATAGGAGACCACAACCAGGACCACGGCTTTGGCGCCGAAGGTGGAGAGCCGGCCCGGCGCCGCGTTCATGGTTGACCGGATCATGCCGGTGGCGTACTCAGACGCAATGAAGAGTACGGCCAGGGAACCCATGACGAGGATGCCGATGTTGAGTCCGGCGTTCGGAAGGTTGTAAAGGTCGAAACCCGATCCTGGCGGGAAGGAGTCAATGGCTTGCTGCACCGATTCCTTGTGGCCCTGGCGGCCGACTTCGACCATCTGGTTGATGAAGTTCCAGCGAACCAGTGCGGAGAGCACGCCGATGCCGACAATGGCCACGAAGGTCAGGACCAAAAGGATCTTGGTGCTCATGAGGGTCCGGAACTTGATGGATTCGGAGTTCAGTACCCGGAGGAAAGTGACGCCACTGGTCCCGGCTGACGGGATCGCAGGCTTCTTGCTGATGGTGGTGGTGCTCATGACTGGATCCCTTCCATGGTGGCAGCGGATGTGGCGCCGACGCCGGCGGGGCTTCCGTCCAGCGGTCCGCCCGGTGCTGCCGGTCCGCCGGTGATGTGCGAGTGGTATTCCACCTCGTCCTTGGTCAGCTGGAAATACGCCTCTTCCAGCGACGACGTGAGCGGAGTGAGCTCGTAGACCAGCACCCGGTTGTCGAGGGCGAGCTCGGCGATGCGGAGCGGCTCAACCCCGTAGACTTCCAGGGTTTCACGCTCGTTCTGCTCCACCCGGACACCATCGCGGGCCAGCAACTCGGACAAGCGCGTGGTCTCGGAGGTACGGACCAAAGTGCGCTTGCGGGACTGGCTCTCGATCAGCGCATCCACCGTGGTGTCGGCAATGATCCTGCCGCGACCGATCACAATGAGGTGGTCCGCGGTCTGTGCCATCTCGGACATGAGGTGGCTGGAAATGAAGATCGTCTTGCCTTGGCTTGCCAGGTAGCGTGCAAGGTTCCTGACCCACTGGACACCCTCGGGATCGAGTCCGTTGACCGGCTCGTCGAGGATGAGCGTCTGGGGATCACCCAAAAGCGCGTTGGCGATGCCAAGCCGCTGGCCCATGCCGAGGGAAAACCCTCCGGCCTTCTTCTTGGCAACCGCGGTGAGGCCCGTCATCTCGATGACTTCCTCAACGCGCGAGTTCGGAATCCCGTGGGTTGCTGCCATGGCGCGCAGGTGGTTGTACGCACTGCGGCTCGTGTGCACCGCCTTGGCATCGAGCAGTGCTCCCACTTCGTGGAGCGGGGCTTTGTGCTGGGAGTAATGCCGGCCGTTGACGATGACGTCGCCCGACGTCGGGCGGTCGAGACCCATGATCATGCGCATGGTGGTGGACTTGCCGGCGCCGTTCGGGCCAAGGAAGCCCGTGACTTTCCCGGGCTGTACGGTGAAGCTGATTCCGTCCACGGCTGTCTTTGCGCCGTAGACCTTCCTCAAGCCTGTTGCCTCAATCATGGAAGCGTTCCCTCCGCTTGCTGCAGCTAGGTGGTGACTGTAGGTACAACGCTAGCCACCGACACAGCGGAATTCGCCGGTCTCAGGGATGATTCAGGGGCCGCTCAGGGTAGTCCCTATGGATGATCCCGGCTGCGGCCAGGGCTTCCCTGGCACTGAGAAGGCACTATGAAAGCATTAGGCAAGCGGTGAATACACCCGCAGCGCCCGGCGCTTCACGGTGAACTCCGCGGTCCGCACGCCCGGCAACGGCTCGCCGTCGACCGCTATCACCAACGGTTCGCCGGACGCCTCGATGCTGAGCTCCGCCGCCTCACTGAGATGGGTCACCTTGGACGTACCCACGGTTCCGGTGAGGACCGCCCACAGCAGCCGCAGCCGCGCAAAAGGCTCATCGGCCGTGACCATGCGGATGTCCAGCACTCCGTCGTCAAGCACGGGACGCGTCAGCGGCGCCAGGTCCCGCGGGTAGTAGCGGCCGCGCCCCAAATAAAGGATCCACAGCTTGTGGCGCACCCCGTTGATCAGGAGAGTGGTGGGGGTTGCCGCCCCGAAGGTGCGCAGACCTGCGACGAGTCCCGCGAGGGGTTTCCCCAGGGCAGGCTGAAGCCGCTCGCGGCGGCGCACCAAGTTGGGGTAGACGCCAACGCTGGCAGTATTCAGCATGATGAGTTCGGCGACCTCATCCTTGCCGTCAATGCCACGGCCCGCCGTCACGTGGCCAAGGTCCGTCCAGGCTGCCGCTCCCGTTTTGGCGGCCTCAAGGGCCCCTTCGAGGGACCGTGCGTCCACGTCACGCGCGAAATGGTTGAGCGTACCGCCCGGCAGGACCAACAAGGGCAGGTCGTGCTCGACGGCGGCCGCGGCGGCAGTGCCGACAGTTCCGTCGCCGCCCCACACACCCAGGGCCTTCGTCCCGGGCTGCCCCGCTGCGGCCTGGATTTCGGCAGCCACGTCATCGCCGTCGGAAATCATGCGAATATGAGCCTTGGGGAATATTTCCCGAAGCTGGGTCTCGGTCTCGGGCGAGTAGGAGCCGCCGAGGGCGTTGACCGCAATGCTTAGCCCCTCGCCGTCGCCGACTGCCGGCGCGTCGGCGGGTGACCGGTCCGTAGCCGGGACGGGAGGCCTGGCAGGCCACCACTTCCGCGTCAGCAGGGCCGCTCCGGCGCCGATCGCGGAGCCGAGCACGACGTCGGAGGGCCAGTGGGCGCCTGTATGGATACGGGAATACGCCACACCCGCCGCAACAGGAGCCAAAACTGCACCAAGGCGGGGATTCACCAGCGCGACGCCAAGAGTGAATGCGACAGCGGATGCCGAGTGGCCGGAAGGCATCGAGGAGCTCGTGGGCTGCGGGTTGACAAAGCGGAAAACCGGAAGGAGTTCGGGCAATGGCCGCGTCCGCGGAAGAAGTGTCTTGAAACCGAGATTTGTGACGGCCGACGCAACGCCAAGTGCCAGGAGTCCGTGGATCGCCGCGTTGCGGGGCTTACCCGGAAACGCCGCGCAAACGCCAGCGACGGCAAACCAGAGCTTGCCCTTGGTAGCGGCCTCCGAGAGGTTTTTCCAGACGGCGTCATGCGGGCCTTCGGGCCACCGCGAAACGGCACCGACAATGGCACGATCGAGGCGCGCCACGTTTCTTACGTCCCATTGGCCCCATCGCAGCTTGCTTCGCATCCCACCAGACTATCGGCGGGCTGGTTAGGATGTGGAGATGGTGAGGGTCATTCTCCCCCGCAAGCTCGATCAGGGACGCACAATTGTCATCTCGACCGTGCTGCTGGCCATCGTTGTGGTCCTGGGCGGCATTCTGCTTGCAGGGGATAGGAACCCGCCATTCCAAGGCCTGGACGACGCCTGGCAGGCGTTCATGGCGACGCTCCACACACCGTTCTGGGATAGCCTGAACGTCGCCCTCAACTGGACCGGTTATACGGGAATGCTGATCTTCCACATTCTCCTGGCCTTGGCGCTGTTGATCCGCAGAAGACCCCGTTCGGCCGCATTCTCGACCGTGGCAGGACTCACCGTGATGTTGCTGACCCAGCTGCTCAAATGGGTCATTCACAGGCCGCGCCCTCTCAATGCCCATGTGGCCACGGACACCTATTCATACCCCTCAGGGCACGTATCCGCCACCACGGCGTTCGTTCTGGTGGTGGCACTCCTCATCGGACGTGCCTGGGCGTGGATTCTCGCGGTTGGCGGAATGCTGGCCATGATGATCAGCCGGATATATTTGGCCGCCCATTGGCTCACGGATGTGGTGGGTGGCGCTTGCCTGGCGGCCGCCGTCGTGCTCCTCCTGTGGTTAGCCTGCCAGAATATATGCATCGTGGAGAATATAGACGCACGCCGTGCCCTGGAGTGGAGATCGAGGGTCGCGCGTCGGGAGCGGCACGCTGAGCAGAGCGTCACGTAGGGTAAACCATCAGGTAGCACTCGGTCTTCTCCAAGAGAGCGACAATAGTCTTCGGGCATGCTCTCAAAACCTCAACTCATCAACGGCGGCATCGGGGTGGCCGTCGTCGGCATTGCCGCCGGTGCCTTCTTCGTTCTGAACGGCGTCCCGCAGACGGCTTCGGACACCACCGTCCGCACCGTCGCGGTCAGCGCAGCGGACCTCACCGCCGTGTCTACCGCGAGCGGAAACGTCTCGCCCGCAAGCACCACGGTCATCAACGCGCAGAACTGCACCGGGCCCATCGCCACGGTCTCCGCGGTGACCGGTCAGCAAGTCGCGGCCGGGCAGGTGCTCGTCACCATTGATCCGACGAACGCCCAGAACGCCCTGGCCGTTGCCCAGGCGCAACTGGATTCCGCCGCAGCGCAGGCAAACCAGCAGCAGGCTTCAGCCAGCAACCAGGTAGCTTCGGCAAACCAGAGCCTCGCCAACGCCCAACAAACGGCCAACCTGGACGCGAGCCAGCAAGCCAGTGCCGTGGCCGCCGCGCAGACAGCCGTGAACAACGACAATGCGACAGTCGCCACGGCTCAGGCCGCTGCCAGCGCCCAGCCCACCAGCCAGCCGGCCCAGAACGCACTGAGCGCAGCTCAGGCCCAGCTGGCGAAGGACAACCAAGCGCTGACCCAGGCAGCCAACCAGCAAGCCAGCTCTGCCCTCAAGGACAAAGAGCAGATCGCCTCCGCTGCGACGGCCCTCAATTCCGCCCAGAGCGGTGGCGGCGCCACATCCAACACCACGTCTGCCCAGATTGCCGTTGACACCGCGACCAAGAACCTGGCGTCCTGCTCCCTCGCGGCCCCGGTCTCGGGCACTGTCACCGCCGTGAACGCCGTCGTCGGAGGCAACGCCGGCAGCGGCTCCGGCTCTTCCGGGTCCTCGGCTTCCGGGGCTTCCGGTTCTACCGGCAGCGCTTCCACGAGCGCCGCAAGCACATCGTCCTCAGGACTGATCACCATCAGCGACACGGCGCACCTGCAAGTCGTCGCCAACTTCGCCGAATCTGACATCGCCGCCATGAAGACCGGCGACTCAGCCACCTTCACCTTCCCGGCACTCAAAACCGACCCCTCCGCGGCACCCGTCACAGGTACCATCACGGCGATCGCCCAGAACGCCACAACCACTAACAACGTGGTCAGCTACCCGGTGACGATCTCCATCAAGAACCCCCCGGCTGACCTCCGGCTCGGCCAGAGCGCAAACATCTCCGTAACCACGGCGACTGCCAAGAACGCTTTGGCGGTGCCTTCGCTGGCCATCACCACCACGGGAACCAAGCAGACTGTCAACGTCATGAAGAACGGGACCACGACGGCGGTGACCATCACCACCGGGATCACGGACAACGGCCGCACCCAGGTGCTCACCGGACTCAGCGCGGGCGATCAGATTGAACTCCCGGCCATCTCCTCCACCCTGGACACCACCGGCACCACCGGACGAACCGGGGCGGGCGGATTTGGCGGTACGGGTGGATTCGGTGGCACAGGAGGCGCCGGCGTTACGGGCGGCACCGCTGGCACACGTGGAAATGGCGGGTAAGCAGCCGTGAACGACGCTGTCATCCAACTGGACTCCGTGAGCAAGATCTATGGCAAAGGGGAGGCCGAAGTACGGGCACTTGATTCCGTCAGCATCTCCATTGACCGGGGCGATTTCGTAGCCATCATCGGCGCCTCGGGCTCCGGAAAATCCACCATGATGAACATCATCGGCTGCCTCGACGGCGCAACCGAGGGTACTTACCACCTGGACGGCATCGATACCGGGACCTTGGACGAATTCCAGCTCGCGCAGATCCGCAACCGGAAAATCGGCTTCGTCTTCCAGAACTTCAACCTGATACCGCGTACGCGGGCCGTGGACAACGTCTCCATGCCGCTCGCGTACGCAAAAGTGCACCGCAAGGAACGGCGCGAGCGGGCCTTGCAAGTGCTCGATTCAGTGGGTTTGGCAGAACGGGCCGACCACAAACCTTCGCAGCTCTCGGGAGGTCAGCAACAGCGTGTTGCCATCGCCCGGGCCCTGGTGACCAACCCGGTGTTGCTGCTGGCCGACGAGCCAACGGGAGCCTTGGACACCAAGTCCTCGCACGAGATCCTGGATCTCTTCGAGTCCTTGCACGCCAACGGCCGGACCATCGTGATGATTACCCACGAGGCGGACGTCGCGGCGCGGGCCAACCGTGTTGTGCGATTCCAGGACGGGCACATCATCGAGGACCACCGGCTTCGGGACGTCCACGCCCACCCTGTAGCGACGGCGGTGCCGGCATGATGATCGCCGAATCCGTCCGCTTCGCCCTGACCGGGGTGATGGCCAACAAGATGCGCTCCATCCTCACCACCTTGGGCATCCTGATCGGCATCTCGTCCGTGATCATCCTCCTGGCCGTAGGCGCCGGAACCTCGAACGCCATCAAGGCCCAGATCGGCAAACTGGGAACCAACGTGCTCACCGTGAGCCGCCAGACGACCGCTGGCGGCCGCGCCGCAGGCGGACAAGCCGTCACCGGTCCGCGGTCCCGCGGCACCAACCTGACGCTCCAGGACATGGCCGCGCTGACAGATCCCGTCATGGCCCCCGACGTCGCCGCAACGGCGCCGGTGGTCACGGCACAGAACGTCACGGGTACTTACCAGGACGCAACCCACGCCGTCGCAACATTCGTGGGGACCACGCCGTCGTACTTTTCCATTTCGAACGACACGCTCGCGGCGGGGTCCTACTTCAGCGACGGTGACGCAAGCAACGGCACCGCGGTAGCCGTGATCGGCAATACTGTGGCGCAAGACCTCGTGGGCAGCTCAGTGACCTCGGCCGTGGGGCAGACGATCGCCCTCAACGGACAGAACTTCGTGGTCTCCGGCGTCCTGGCTCAAAAGGGGTCCTCGGGCCTCAACGACCCAGACGACATTGTGGTGATCCCTTACAGCGCAGCCCAGGACAAGTTCACTGGCTACTCGCCTTCCCTCGCCTCCATCACCGTCCAGGCCAAATCAGCGGAAGTGATGAACCAGGCCCAGAACGAGGTTCAAATGATCCTCGATGCCCGGCACAACGTCACCTCCGCCAACCGTGACTACCAAGTGCGGAACCAGGCGCAGATCCTTACGACGGCCACCACCACCACGGCCACCCTGACCGTCCTCCTGGGCGCCGTGGCCGGCATTTCGCTCCTGGTTGGCGGAATCGGCGTCATGAACATCATGCTCGTCACCGTCACCGAGCGTACGCGCGAAATCGGCATCCGCAAGGCGATCGGAGCCTCGCGGGGGAGCATCGTGAGCCAGTTCCTCATCGAATCGCTCATCATTTCGCTGATCGGCGGGGTGCTGGGCATCGCTGCGGGCTACATCGGCAGCGCATTCCCGGTGTTGGGAACCCAGCCAGAAGTCCAGTGGTGGACGGTGTGGCTGTCGTTCCTGGTATCCGCGGCAATCGGCCTGGTCTTCGGGATCTACCCGGCCAACAAGGCGGCGAAACTACGGCCGATCGACGCCCTGCGGTACGAATAACCACCCACCGTTCCACTCCCAGCAACTAAAAGAAGAAACAGCCAACAGGAGCCACAAATGTCCTATTCAGCACCCGAGCCCGGCCCCACGAACCAGCCGGAGCCCCAGCAGCCCTACCCCGGACAGCCAACCGCGGTCCTGCAAGCCACTGGCCAGGAACCCAGCGGGCAGGGTTGGGGCCAACCCCAGACGCCGGAGCCGTTCGTTCCCAAGAAGCGCTTCAAGATGGGCCGCCTGACGCAGATTCTCCTTGCAGTGCTGCTGGTTGCCGTCGGATTCTTTGCCGGCGTCGGCGTCACTAAGGCAATGGACGCGGGCCAGGCCCGTCCAGGCCGCGGCCAGTTCCAGAACTTCAACGGCGGCCAGGGCCGGAACCGGCAGAGCGGCGCTCCCACCAACGGGGCATCGCCAACCGCCATTCCTTCGGCACCCGCCACCTCGGCTCCGTAGCCACCGTCCCCGTAGCAACCCAACTGACTTGCAGTTGTTGTCGTTTAGTCGCGGCAAAACGACAACAACTGCGAGGGCCCACGCCGCCAGTGTTCCCTGGCCGTGGGGCCACACCGGCGAGGGTCCCTGCCTGAGCTTGCGAAGGCTGGGAGCCGGTGGGGACTTGCGAGGCGAGGGTGGCGGCGGGGATCAGTTGTCTTTAACCAAAGGCTTCGCGGCGCCGGCCAGCCACAGGGCAATCAGGATCGGCACCCCGATGGCCAGCAGGGCCATGTTGATGCCCGTGTGATCGCCCAGGTATCCCAGAAGCGGCGGGCCGGCGAGAAACGCAACATAACCGATTGTCGAGACCACCGAGACGCGCGCGGCGGCGTGTTTCGGATCATCGGCAGCAGCGGACATGCCCATGGGGAAGGCCAAGGCTGCCCCGATACCCCAAAGAGCCGCACCCATCCCGGCAAGGATGAGGTTGCCCGCGAAGACGAAGAGCGCCAGGCCCACTGCTGCGGCGGCCATGCTGGCCCTCAGCACGGCTACGCGTCCGAACCTGTCGATCGCGCGTCCGCCGAGGAAACGCATCAGGGTCATCGCCGCCACGAAGAGCGCAAACAACAGAGCGCCCGTCGATTCGCTCGTATTCAGGCCATCCACGGAGGCCTTGGCGATCCAGTCGTTTCCGGCGCCTTCCGTGAGGGTTGCTCCGAGCACCACCACACCGATCAACAGAGTGCGGGAGTCCCGCCACGCCGACGGACCCTTGACGGCGGGCGCGCCGCCGTCGGGCGTCGTTCCTGCGGTTTCGTGGCGCATGAAGTAACGCGGCGCCGTCAACGTGAGTAGTACGACGACGCCGGCAATGACCAGCAAGTGCTCCGGAAGTCCGACGCCGATCTCGGAAAGCCACGCACCAATCAGCGCACCCACAAAGGCGCCCCCGCTAAAAGCGGCGTGAAACTGCGGCATGATGGTCCGCCCGAGCCGGTGCTCGACGTCGGCCCCTTCGATGTTCTGGGACACATCCCACAGACCTACCCCCACACCGAAGAAAAACAGTGCCAGCGCGGTGGCGGCCACGGAGCCGGCCATCAGGGAGAACGCGATGGCCGCTCCGGCCGAGGCAGCGAGCAGCCCGGCAGCGCGCACGGTATTAGCCGTCCCGATCCTCCCGACAACCCATCCCGCGGAGGGCAGCGCAACAAGGGACCCGACGGCGGTGCACAGCAAGAGGGTGCCCATCTGTCCCGATGTCAGGTTCAAAGTCTGGGTCACGGCGGGTATGCGTGCCGCCCAACTGGCAAAAACCAGCCCGTTCATGCCGAAGACCAGGAAAGTGGCGATTGCCGCGGCTTTGACGTTCGGGGCGGTTCGGGTGCTGGTGGTCATACGATCACAACTTCCACGGAGAGATTTTCAAGTAGGGTGCGTTCTTCAGTGCTTGGCTTCCGGTCCGTCACAATGACATTTACCGCGTCCATGGCTGCAACCAAGGCCACGGCCTGTGCATTCCATTTGCTCCCTGTGTGCCGAACGGCTCAGACGCTCGCTCACCTATGGGGCACTTTGGGCTGACGCTCGCTCACCTATGGGGCGTTTCGGGCTGACGCTCGCTCACTAGAGGTGAGCGAGCGTCATGTGATGACACGCCAAAGGTGAGCGAGCGTTCCGAAAAAACGCGCCAAAGGTGAGCGAGGGTTCCCAGCCCGGGGGAGCAGGCTGGAAGCTAGCGCGCCCGCTCTACCCGGGACTCGTCCCAGACGGGCTCGTCGGACTCGTAGACCTTGCCGTCGGATCCGAAGACGAGGAAACGGTCGAAGGACTTCGCGAACCAGCGGTCGTGCGTGACAGCCAGGACGGTGCCTTCGAACGCGTCGATGGCGCGTTCCAAGGCTTCGCCCGAGTGCAGGTCCAGGTTGTCCGTCGGCTCGTCCAGGAGCAGGAGCGTAGCGCCGGACAGCTGAAGGAGCAGGATCTGGAAGCGCGCCTGCTGCCCGCCGGAGAGCGACTCGTACTTCTGCTCGGCCGAGCCCACCAGCCCGTAGGAGTCGAGCGCGCCGGAAGCGGCTTCGCGGCCCAGGCCGGAACGGTGTTCGTCGCCGCGGTGCAGGATGTCCAGGAGCGTCCGGCCCAGGAGGTCCGGACGGGAATGGGTCTGCGCGAAGAATCCGGGACGGATCCTGGCACCCAGTTTGACGGTGCCTTCGTGCGGAACTTCGGCGATCTCGACGTCGGAAACGGGCAAGTGCTCGCGCTCCGGATCGGTGCCGCCGGCAGCAAGGAGCCGCAGGAAGTGGCTCTTGCCCGATCCATTGGAACCCAGCACGCCCACGCGGTCCCCGAACCAGATTTCGGTGGAGAACGGCTTCATGAGGCCAGTGAGTTCAAGCTTTTCAGCCACCACGGCGCGTTTGGCCGTTCGGCCTCCCTTGAGGCGCATGTGCACGTTCTGCTCGAGCGGCAGGGCTTCGGGCGGCCCGGCCTCCAGGAACTTGGCGAGCCGCGTCTGGGCGGCTTGGTATTTGTTTGCCATGTCCGAGCGGAATGCAGCCTTGGTCTTGTACATAATGACGAGTTCCTTGAGCTTCAGGTGCTCCTCGTCCCAGCGCTTGCGCAGTTCCTCGAATCGCGCGTTGCGGTCGATCCGCGCGTCCACATAGGTGCCGAAGCCGCCGCCGTGCACCCAGGCGCCGGCACCGTTGATGCCGGGTTCCAGGGTCACGATGCGGCCCGCCGCGTTGTTGAGCAGCTCGCGGTCGTGGCTGATGAAGAAGACCGTTTTCTTGGATTCGTTGAGCTTGCTTTCGAGCCAACGCTTGCCGGGAACATCCAGGTAGTTGTCCGGCTCATCGAGGAGCAGCAGCTGATCCGGTCCGGAGAAGAGCGCTTCAAGCACCAACCGTTTTTGCTCGCCACCCGAAAGGCTCGACGCCGGACGGTGCTGCGCGCGGTCAAAGGGGATGCCGAGCGCGGCCATGCAGACCTCGTCCCAGACGGTCTCGACGTCGTACCCTCCCGCGTCTCCCCAGTCCACGATCGCTTGGGCGTACCGCATTTGGGTGGGTTCGTCGTCGTGCTCCATCATGGCGAGCTCGGCGTCCTCAACCGCCTTGGCGGCCGCGGCGAGGGCCGGCGGCGCGGCTGAAACGAGCAGGTCACGCACGGTGGATTCATCGCGGACCTGGCCGACGAATTGGCGCATGATGCCCATGGTGCCGGAACGACCCACCACTCCTTCGTCGGGCGTGAGGTCGCCGGCGATGATCTTGAACAGGGTGGTCTTTCCCGTTCCGTTGGGCCCGATCAGGGCTGTTTTGCTACCGTCCGGGACCTTGAAGGTCACGCCGTTGAGCAGCTGGGTGCCGTCGGAGAGGAAGTAATCTATACCGGAAACGTCGATGTGGGCCACGCGTACAATCTTCCCACGGACCGCGGGGGACTCCTCAGCCGCCCAGGTGGTCCGCACCCACCGCGCCAGTGAGATAGCGCTGGATTGTCGGCCCCAGCGCTTGGACGACGACGGCGTGCGGCGCCGAGGCGATCGGCTCCAGTTTGATCAGGTAGCGGGTCAGGATGAGCCCCGAAAGCTGCGACGCCACCAGGTTTCCGCGCCAGGATGCCTCCTCGGCGGGCACCCCAAGGCCAGCGAGAAGCGGTTTGATAGCCCGGTTGAGAATGAACTCGCGGACCAGCGCGGCACTCCATTCGTGCTGCATCGCCGTCCGCAAGACCGCGACGCCGGCTGCCCCCGCCGGCGAGTCCCATACGGCGAGGAAGCGCGTCACCAGCCGCTCCCCGGCGCCTTCCCGTGGCCCGCCCAGGACAGCCGATATGTGATCCTTGGGGTCCACGGGTGACTCAAGCGCAGCCATGAACAGCTGCTCCTTGGTGCCGAAATGGTGGTTGATCATGGACGGATCCACGCCGGCCTCGGCCGCGATGGCCCGGACTGTTGCGGCGTCATATCCTTTTCGGCTGAACTGTTCGCGTGCCGCCCGGAGAACCGCGTCCCGGCTGCTCACTTGCCCCGGACGGCGACCCCTGTTCACCCCGACTTCCGGTTCACGGCGGCCTTCCGGCGCGCGAAGTCCGGGGCGTGCTCCGGCCGCGGGCCGAAGGCGATCATGAGGGCTGGAAGTTTCCGGAACCAGGGAACGTGGAGCGCGACAAAGACCACTGGACTCGGCGGGCCCATCAACCGGCCTTTCACAGCGGGACCGAAGACCGCTTTCTGAATGACAAGCTGCGCATTCTGGATCACCACGGTGGGGAACCAGCGCCGCTTCTGCACCGAAGCGAGATCTGCCTCGCCAAGGGTGCCCTGAAGCAATGGGCGGGCGATGCGCTGGGCCGCGGCGACGGCGTCCTGGATGGCGAGGTTGATCCCCACACCGCCTGCTGGAGACATGGCGTGTGCGGCATCTCCGATGAGGAGGAGACCAGGTTTGTGCCATGGCTTGATCCGGTTGAGCTTCACATCGAGCAAATGGAGATCGTCCATAGATCTGATTTCGTCTACGCGGTCTGCCAGATCCGGGCGGATGCGGGCCACGCGTGCACGGAAGCTTTCCACGCCTTCGGCGCGCAATTGCGGGTCTTTGCCCTTCTCCGCGAGGTAGGCGATCTGGTAAAAGTCCTTGCGGGTCAGGCTGAGGAGCACATCGGAGCCGGAGAAGCGGGGCATGATCGAGGCCAGCTGTTCCTGCTCGTCCGCGTGCCGGGAGAGCCTGAACCACCAGGTGTCGAAGGGCACGGGGAACTCGCGGGGGACCAGTCCTGCCTTCTGCCGGAGCACCGAGCTGCGGCCGTCGCATGCCACCGTCAACGTCGCGCGAAGCTCCCCTGTTCCGGTTTCGACGCCGGACGCCGCGTCCCGGGTGCGGTACGCCACGCCGGCGACCTTCCCGCCGACGTCGTACAGCAGATCCGTGGCCTCAGTGTTCATCCGGAGCGTGAACTGCGGCTCTTGCTGCGCGGCGTCCACCAGGAAATTCAGGAGGTCCCACTGCGGAACCATAGCTACGTAATCGTAGGGTGGCTTGAGGCGGTCAAAGTCGGCCAGGGTCACTTCCTTGCCGCCCGTGGGGAGTTTGAAATTGCCGAGCTTGCTTTGCGGCAAGGCCCGGAATCCTTCGCCCAGCCCAAGCTCATCCAGGAGTCGGATGGTGGAGGCGTGCACGGTGTCGCCGCGGAAATCGCGCAGGAAATCGGCATGCTTTTCGAGGACGGTGACCTCGACGCCGGCCCGGGCCAGAAGGAGTCCGAGCATCACCCCGGCGGGTCCCCCGCCCGCGATGACACATGTGGTGCCTTCAGGCTGGTTCATGGCCACTCCCGGAGTTGAAGTTCATTGTTGCAACTAATTCAACAAGCGTTGAATTAAGTGTGCACCCGTGGGGAAATCGTGTCCAGAGGCGCCCCTCGCCCTCCGACGCTCGCTCACGTATATCCCCTTTTCCGGCGACGCTCGCTCACATATCGCGTCAAGGCGCCCAAAGTGAGCGAGCCTCTACTGCCCCCGCAGCCGGTGCAGCATGAGGGCCACGTGCAGCGAGGTCCGTGATTCCGCGTCCTCCAGATCCACGGCCAGGAGATCCTCCAGCTTGGCCAGACGGGCGTACAGGGTCGGGCGGCTCAGGTATCCGCCGCGTGCCATGGCGGCCTTGTTGCCTCCGGATTCCAGATACCGGCCGAGCAGCTCCAGGTAACCGGGCCTGCCTTCGGCTTCGGCCTGCAGCACGGCCGCGAGCTCGGATTCCACGAACTGCTGGACCCGGGGATCACTGCGGATCAGGGTCAGGAGGCCGCGGAGCCGGATGTCCGTGGCGCGGTAGTACGGTTTGCCTGGCTCGCGGAGGGTGGCCGCCGTTTCGGCAACGTGCGCGGCCTCGTCGATTCCGGCCGCCGCTTCCAGAAGCGAGGAGCGGCAGCGCCCGACGCCGATGGTCCAGTGCGGGGCGAAGTCGCCGCCGTGGGCGTGCAGTGCGCCGGCCAGGCGCTGCAGCGCGGTTTCCTCGAGCTGCCGTGCCGGGAGGGCAAGGATCATTCCCACCGAGCCTGAGTGGATGCTGGCCGTCAATCCGCTGCTGGCCGTGGATTTCAGTGCCCTGGCCAGCGTTTCCAGCAAGACGCGTGCCTCTTGCTGACTTGCCAAGGGGTCGCCGGGAAAGGGGGCCGCGGCGGGAAGCTCCGTCCGGAACACCAAGGGAAGGTAGTACGGCGATCGTTTCAAGCCCAGCGCGCCGGCGCGTGCGAGGGCTTCTGCCTCGCTGAGTCCGCGCGGCTGGCGAAGCGCGTTGAGCAGGCCGGACTGTGCCTGTTGGGTAAGTTCGCGCTGGTCCCGTTCGGCAAGGCGGTTGATGGCGAGGGTTTGCGCGGCCCGCTCAAGGACCATGACCGCCATGTCGTCGTCACCTCCGGCGCGCTGGGGCACCGGAACCACCAAGCGTCCCCAGAGCTGCTGACGCACACCGACCGGGACCTGCAGCCATCCCTCGGCGCCGACCCGCTGCTTTGCCGAACCATGGGCCTGCGCCGGCGAAGGGGTGGTCCGTGATCTCCGCTCCCAGTCGTCCAGCAGTTCCGTGGTTGCCACGTTGCGTGCGGAATAGGCAAGGACGAGATGTTGCAGGTCCTCCAGCACCACCGGCGCACCGATCATCGCGGCCGCCGTTTCCACTACTTGCTGCGTTCCGGCGCTCTCAAGGCTCAACACGGTGAATGCCTCATGGACGTCGCGCGCACGCTCCACCCGTTCGAGCTGCTCGGCAACGATCAACCGGTGAACGATCTCCGTGACTTCCACGAAGCGCACGCGACGCCGGACGATCACCACCGGCATCGAAGCCGAGCGGGCAGCGGACCGCAGTGCCGCCATCGTACGCTCGCGGGGCGCGGTGAGTTCCACGACCAGGCCCGCCGCCCCGGCGTGCTCCAGCGAGCGGATGTACGACGCCGCGCGGCCGGGTTCCTTGTCAAGCTCCAGGCCGGTGGTCAGCACCAGTTCGCCGCCGGAAAGCAGGCCTGTCAGGTCAAGGATCTCGCTGACGTGAACCCAGCGCACAGGCTCGTCCAGCCTGTCGGCTCCGCCCAGGACCTCCGGGTTGGCGCCGCGCACGACGGGAAGGTCAAGGATCACGCGAAGGGAGGGCAGCATTTACAAAGTGTAACCCTCACGTGTAATTTCTTTACACATCGTCTCTTATGGGAGCGACGTGGTGCGGACAAACTGGTCTCAACGCAGAAGCGAGCACCTCGTTCAGCAACAACGCCCAGGAGACCCCTTGAACACGATCGAGCACTGGATCAACGGCAGCTACGTCCCGGCCGGGGAGCGCACCGCCCCCGTGAGCAACCCCGCTACGGGCAAAGTCACGGCACGGGTGGCTTTGGCGAGCGTGGAAGACGGCAACGCCGCCGTCGCCGCCGCCAAGGCCGCCTTCCCGGCATGGCGCGATACGTCCCTCGCCCGCCGCACCCAGATCCTGTTCTCCTTCCGCGAGCTGCTGAACTCCCGCAAGGAAGAACTCGCCGCGATCATCACCTCCGAGCACGGCAAGGTCCTGGACGACGCATTGGGCGAGGTCACGCGCGGGCAGGAAGTCGTGGAGTTCGCTTGCGGCATCCCGCACCTGCTCAAGGGCAGCTACACGGAGAACGCGTCCACCAAGGTGGACATCCACTCCATCCGCCAGGCCCTCGGTCCCGTGGCGATCATCAGCCCCTTCAACTTCCCCGCCATGGTGCCCATGTGGTTCTTCCCCATCGCCATCGCCGCCGGAAACACGGTGATCATCAAGCCGAGCGAAAAGGTCCCCACGGCCGCCGTGTGGATGGCCGAACTCTGGAAGGAAGCCGGACTGCCGGACGGCGTCTTCAACGTCCTGCAGGGCGACAAGGTTGCCGTCGACACGCTGCTCACTCACCCCGACGTCAAGGCCGTCTCCTTCGTCGGCTCCACCCCGATCGCCAAGTACGTCTACGAGACCGCTACCGCGAACGGCAAGCGCGTCCAGGCGCTGGGCGGCGCGAAGAACCACATGATCGTCCTGCCCGACGCCGATCTCGACCTCGCCGCCGACGCCGCGATCAACGCCGGGTTCGGCTCCGCGGGCGAACGCTGCATGGCCATTTCGGCGTTGCTGGCCGTGGGCGACATCGCCGATGAACTGGTGGCCAAGATCGCCAGCCGCGCCCGCTCCCTGCGCACCGGCGACGGCCTGCGCGGCTGCGACATGGGCCCGCTCGTCACCGCCCAGCACCGGGACAAGGTGGCCGGCTACGTGGATGCCGGCGAGGCCGCAGGTGCCACGCTCGTCGTCGACGGGCGCTCGGTCATGCCCGACGCCGAGGGCGAGGGCTTCTTCGTCGGCCCCACCTTGTTCGACAACGTCACCACGGACATGTCCATCTATCGCGACGAAATCTTCGGCCCGGTGCTCTCGGTGGTCCGCGTGGACTCCTACGACGAGGCCCTCGCCACGATCAACGCCAACCCCTACGGCAACGGAACGGCGATCTTCACGAACGACGGCGGTGCGGCCCGCCGCTTCGAGAACGAAGTGGAGGTGGGCATGGTGGGCATCAACGTGCCCGTGCCTGTCCCGATGGCCTATTACTCCTTCGGCGGCTGGAAGAACTCCCTGTTCGGAGACACCCACGCGCACGGCACGGAGGGGGTCGGCTTCTTCACCCGCGGCAAGGCCGTCACCACCCGCTGGCTTGACCCCAGCCACGGCGGCATCAACCTCGGATTCCCGCAGAACAACTGACCAGACTGCCTCCTCCAGGAACGGAATCAATCATGACCTCGACAGTAGATACGCCCCTTCAAAGCGACATCGACTCCGCACGCCGCGCCTACGAGCTGGACCGCATGCACGTGTTCCACTCGTGGTCCGCCCAGGATCTGCTGGACCCCATGGTCATCTCGGCCGCCGAGGGATCGCACGTGTGGGACGGCGAGGGCAACAAGTACCTCGACTTCTCTTCCCAGCTGGTCAACACGAACATCGGACACCAGCACCCCGCGGTCGTCGCCGCCATCGCAGCCCAGGCAGCGAAGCTATGCACCATCGCACCCAGCTACGTCAACGAGGCCCGCTCCGAAGCAGCCCGCCTCATCGCCGAACGGACCCCGGGCGAGCTCAACAAGATCTTCTTCACCAACGGCGGGGCAGACGCCAATGAGCACGCCGTCCGCATGGCCCGGCTGCACACCGGCAGACAGAAGGTCCTTTCCGCCTACCGCTCCTACCACGGCGGCACCCAACTCGCCATCAACATCACGGGCGACCCCCGCCGCTGGCCCAACGACAACGGCTCCACCGGCACCATCCACTTCTTCCCGCCCTATCTCTACCGCACCGTCTTCCACTCCACCACGGAAGAGGAAGAGAGCCAGCGCGCCTTGGAGCACCTCGAGCAGCTCATCGAATTCGAGGGCCCATCCACCATCGCGGCACTGATCCTGGAATCGATACCTGGAACGGCAGGAATCTACGTGCCCCCGGCCGGATACATGCAGGGCGTCCGGGCGCTCTGCACCAAGTACGGCATCGTGTTCATCGCCGACGAGGTCATGGCCGGCTTCGGCCGCACGGGCAAGTGGTTCGCCGTCGAGCATTTCAACGTCGTCCCGGACCTGCTGACCTTCGCCAAGGGGGTGAATTCCGGGTACGTGCCGCTGGGCGGAGTGGCGATCAGCCCGGAGATCGCGGCGACGTTCGGCAAGCGCGTGTACCCCGGCGGCCTGACCTACTCCGGCCACCCCTTGGCCACAGCCGCAGCCGTCGCCACCATCAACGCCATGGAACGCGAGGGCATAGTGGAACACGCTGACCTGTTGGGCGGGACGGTGATCGGGCCTGCCCTTGCCGGCTTCGCCGCACGGCACAAGTCCGTGGGCGAGGTCCGCGGCAAGGGCGTCTTCTGGGCAATCGAGTTGGTCCGCGACCGTGAAACCCGGGAACCCCTGGCCGCCTATGGCTCCTCAAGCCCGGAAATGAACCAACTCGTGGCCGCCTGCAAGTCCCGCGGACTCATCCCCTTCGCCAACTTCAACCGCATCCACGTAGTCCCGCCGTGCAACATCAGCGTTGACGACCTCGAGGCCGGCCTGGCAATCCTGGACGACGTGCTGGACATCGCCGACGGACTGGTTCCCTAAAGCTGTAGTTCCCTGGCGTCAGCCGGCCGCGGTCAGGAACGACTTGAGCAGCGGGCCGCTGGTCGTCGCACCGAGGCCACCGTCTTCCACGAATACTGCCACTGCCAGGTCTCCATGCACTGCGACGATCCAGGCGTGTGTCTTGGGCGGGTTCTCGTTTCCGAATTCGGCCGTCCCGGTCTTCGCACCGACGGGCGCCCCGGGCACCGACGCGAGGAAACCGGCGTGGCCGGAGGTCACCACGGCCCTCATCATGTCACCGAGCGCGGCTGCCTCCGCCGGGGTGACCGGCTTGTCGGACGCCGGCGCGGAGGGCAAGGCCGACGACGACGGCGGCCCGGACGCCGTCGTCGTGGCACCCGCTGAGACTGAGCCGGGGTTCAGGACGAGTTGCGGCGACACCGGTGCGCCATGGGCCACCGAGGCGGCCATAATCGCTGCGGCCAGCGGGGAAAGCAGCACTTTGCCCTGGCCAATCATCGAAGCTGCGTGCTCGGTGCCGTCTGCGTTTCCCGGTACTGAGCCCAAGAAAGCCTCGGCCCCCAGCTTCGGGGCTTGGACTGCCACTCCCAATGAGGTTGCCGCCGACTCAAGCTGGGCTTGGCTTACCTTGTCCCGGGAACTGATGAAGGCCGTGTTGCACGAATGCGCAAAAGCGTCCCGCAGAGCGACAGAGCCGAGCGACGACTCTGGATAACCTTCGGCGTTCTTGAAAGTCCGGCCATCCACGGTAATTGTTGGTGTGCACTCAACCTTGGAATCGGGCGTCATTCCATTGCGGATCAAGGCGAGGGAATCGACGATCTTGAACGTGGAGCCCGGCGCGTACTGGCCCAGCATTGCCGTGTTGTAGCCGTTGCTTCCGGGGCCGGAAGCCGCTGCGAGGACGGCGCCGGTGGAGGGGCGGAGCGCGACAATTGCCGAAGCCGGGCCAACGCCGGCCAAGGTGTCTTCGGCGAGTTGCTGCAGGCGCGGATCCAGGGTTGTCTTCAGCGGATCGCCAGGCTTGGCGTCGACGGCAAAAAGCACCCGGCGTGGGTCGGGCTTCGCGGCCTTGATCTGGTCGTCGGTCATGCCTTGCGGACGGGCCTTGATGGAGACCCCATCCTGGCCACGAAGCTGGGCGTCGTATTGTTCCTCCAGGCCCCCGGTCCCGACGACGTCTCCCGCTTTGAAGGCACCCCCTGCCTTTTGGATCTGTTCGGCGCTTGCCTCAGCGACGGTACCCAGCACAGCACGGGCGAAGGTGCGTGTCGGTGCCAAAGGCAGTGAATCGGGAATGCCACGGGCACCTGGAATAGCAGCAATCTGCTGGTCCGTGATCGTCCGGCCGTCCTGACGCAGGGTGATGGCGCTGACGAAAGCCTGCGGGCCGGACGCCTGGACTTGTTTCACATACGCCGCTTCGTCCACGCCGACCAGTTGCGCCAGCTTCGCCGCTGAAGCAGCGGGATCCGCGGCTCCGATCGTAGTCTTGTCGATGCCGACGTAAACCACAGGACGGTAGCTGACCAATTTCGAGTCCCCTGCGCCGAGGATCTCGGCCCTGGTTGGCGCAGTGACGGTCTTGTCCAGGACTTCGCCGTCCTTCAAGTCCGGCTCCAAGAGAGTTGTAGTCCATTGGACGGCCCATTTGTCGCCTGATTTCTTCAGTGCGGCCTGGGAGGTGTACTTCCACTCCGCAGTTCCGATCTTCCACGTGAAGTTGAGCGGGACCGACGCTTTGTCGCCGTCGAGCTTCACCGCACCGCTTTCAACGGAAGGCTTGGCCGGATCGAGGGCCGCAAACACCGCCTTGAGCTGCTCGTTTGCCGCTGCGGCGTCTTTGCCGTCAACGGCGAGCGATCCGACGTCGAGCGCCGTCAGGGACGACGCGAGCTGCTTGGCAGCGCCTTCCGCCCCGGAGCGGCCGTCATCACAAGCGGTCAGCGACCCAGCAATCATCAGGGCGGCAAGCCCCAGGACAATGTTTTTAGTTTTCCCCATTTGCGCCATTATGCCTTCTTGGGCCGACAGGAATGATCCAAATCACAGCACGTTGCGCTTTTGTGATGCTCAAGAGCTGCGCGCCGACCCTACTGGCTGCGGATGATCCTGCGTTGAGTCGCCACCGCGATGGCCGCCGTCCGGTTGTCGACGCCCAGCTTGCTGTAGATATGCACCAAATGGGTCTTGACCGTGGCCTCGGAGATGAAGAGTTCCCTCGCCATCGCACGGTTGCTCATGCCGGTGGCGAGGAGCTCCACGAGTTGGACTTCGCGCGCACTCAGGGCATGCACAGGATTGCGGATCCTGCCCATGAGCCGCGCGGCAACCTCGGGAGCCAGGGCCGTCTGACCCGCTGCAGCAGATACCACGGCCTGCCGGATTTGCTCGGGTGGCGCGTCTTTGAGCATGTATCCGCTGGCACCGGCTTCCACTGCGGCGAGGATATCGGCGTCGTTGTCATACGTGGTCAGGATCAGGACCGGCGGTGGGGGAGTTCCGGCCTCACCGGCTTTGATCTTGCCTGTGGCGGTGACGCCGTCCATTCCCGAGCCCATTTGCAAGTCCATGAGAACCACGTCCACGGGTTCGCCGAGGGTGTGGAGCTTCGACAGTTCCGCCAACGCGGCTCCGCCGTCGGCTGCCTCCGCCACCACTTGGACTCCCTCGAAGTCTGCAAGCATGGCGCGGAGCCCCGCTCGGACCACGGGATGATCGTCAACCAGCAAAACCCTGATGTTGGTCATGGGGACGCCTCCAGAGCTGCGCTGCCAGCAACCAGCGGAAGCCGGATTGCCACCACAGTCCCCTCGCCGGGAGCCGACTCGACCTCGAGCGTTCCATTCAGCGCCGCGAGCCGTTCGCGCAGGCTCTTGAGCCCGACGCCGGTTCCGTCACCGCGGGCTGCCGCGGCAGCGGCCGCTGCGGGGTCGAAGCCCGCACCGTCGTCGAACACGTCCATGGTCACCTCGGCGTCCAGGAAGGAGAGAGTGACGACGGCGGTCCTCGCCTGGGCATGCGCCCACACGTTCGCCAGGGAAGACTGAGCCGCGCGCAACAAGGTGGTCTGGTAAGGGTTGGGCAGCGGCACCGGAGTGCCCTGGAGCTCGAAGCGGCAGCGCAACGTGGCTCCGCGTGCGGCGGCCTCGGCCTCGGTCTTGGTGCAGAGACGCCGCAGAGTGTCCGCCAAGGAGGATTCGACCAGTTCCGGGGACCCGAGTCCCCGGACAAAATTGCGGGCCTCCGCCAGGTTGCTGGCTGCTGTCTCCCGGACTGTCCTGAGTCGGTCGCGGGCAGCGGCGTGGTCACCGGCGTCGAGGGCTTTCTCCGCCGAGCGCCCCATCAGGACGATGCTCGAAAATCCCTGCGCCAGGGTGTCGTGGATTTCGCGGGCGAGCCTTTCGCGCTCAGCCAGCACGCCGGCGTCGTGCTGGCTACGTGCCAGCTCGGCCCGGGTGCGGCGCAATTCCTCGGCGGCGAGGCGTTGGTTCTCTGCCTCCACGTAAAGCGCCCGATACGCCAGGCCGGTGACAACAGCGAACGCGGCACCGAAAACAGGCCCGAGGACCATGCCAAGTTGCAAGGCATCCGCCCCGGCACCACGGTTATGGAACCACATGGCCGCGATCAGGAGTGCCGTGCTTGCAGCTATCGCGGGCAGGGCGAAGCGCCGCCGCAAGATATGCAATTGCACGAAGAACAACGGGAAAGCTATCCAAGCGAAGTCCGGAGTGATGAGCATGAGCAGCAGCCACAGGAAACCAACGACGGCGAGCCACCAGCGCGCATATGGCTTCGGATCGAAACGCTCGGAATTGCCGGCGTGTCTCTTTTCTAGAACCGTCCCCAAGAGGTAGACGGCAGCCAATAGCAGGGCAAGACCGAGGCCTGCCCAAGTGGCGAATGCCGAAAGGCCCGCGACCGCAAGCCTGACGACTGCCACCAAGAGAAGCACCGCAAAACCGACGTGCAGGCTGACGCGCAGGACACGCAAAATCACCGCGGAGCCACTGGGCTGCGCCGGCTCTCCGGGCTGCGCCGTCTCTTTGGGCTGCGCCGTAACGCTGGGCTGCGCCGTAACGCTGGGCTGCGCGGTAACGCTGGGCTGCGCGGTGGCTCGCGGCGAATCGTCTCCCTGCATGCCTTCCAGCGTAGCCTCGCCCTCCGACACTTTTGGCCCGGTTCCGCCGTATTCGTGCCCAATCAACCGAACGGTTGATCCGCGGGTCAACCAAGGCGATCGGATGGGTCCATCCACTTCCCGATGCTTCACGCGTCCCGTGCCCGGAGAGTTGAAACAAGACCAGAAGATCGCCTCCGAACCAAAGGAATTCCATGTTTCTCGCCGTGCGCGACATCCGCTTCGCCAAGGGCCGCTTCGCCCTCATGGGAAGCGTCGTCGCCCTCATCACACTCCTCCTCGTCATGCTCTCCGGGCTGACGGCGGGCCTCGGCAACCAGTCGACGTCGGCCATTGCAGCCCTTCCGGCGCAGCAAATCGCCTTCGGTGCGCCGGCCGGGGGCGAGGCGAGGGCCTCCTATACGGAATCGGAAGTCTCGAACCAACAGCTGGAAGCTTGGCGGAACCGGCCGGGGGTTGCTTCTGCCGAAGCCGTTGGTATCAGCCAGACGCGGTTTCAGTCCCTCGATTCCTCCAATAATGCTGCCGGCACTGCCAACGTCGCAGTCTTCGGGGCCGACGGCGGCATCTCGCCAGTAGCGGTCAAGGAGGGTGACGCGGTGGTCGGGGAGTCCTTGGCGAAGGAACTCTCTCTGAGTACCGGGAGCCGGGTGACGGTGGGCGGTACCGAACTGACGGTTTCCGGCATCACCCAGGATGAGTGGTATTCGCACACCGCAGTCGTCTGGACCTCCCGGGCTACGTGGCAGAAGCTTGCGCATATTCCTGCAGGGGAATCGATTGGGACGATCCTTGCCGTGACGTACGACGCCGGAGCCACCGTGGACCTCGACGCCGCCAATGCGGCGGCCGGCACTGTCAGCGCCACTCCGAATGGTTCGTTCCAGGCCCTCGGCTCCTACAAGAGCGAAAACGGCTCCCTCATGCTGATGCAGGCTTTCCTCTACGGCATCTCGGCCCTTGTCATCGTGGCATTCCTGACCGTCTGGACTGTTCAGCGCACCCGCGACATCGCGGTGCTCAAGGCCATGGGTGCCTCGTCCGGCTACGTGGTGCGGGACGCCCTGGTCCAGGCGGGAATCGTCTTGCTCGCGGGCGCGGGACTCGGTGGCGGCCTGGGCGTGCTGGGCGGCTTCTTTGCTGCCAAGGCGGCCCCGTTCCTCGTGACCCCGCTGACTACGCTCGTCCCGATTGCCGGGATCGTGCTCCTTGGGCTTGGCGGTGCGGCGCTGGCAGTACGCAGCATCACCAGAGTGGATCCACTCATTGCCCTCGGCGGCAACTAGGCAATCCACCCGAAAATATTCCACGAAAGGCATATCAATGAACCCCGTACTCAACCTCATCAACGTCACCCTGGAATACCCGGACGGCGATTCCACCCTCAAGGCCCTGGACTCCGTAAATCTCAGCGTGCACGCCGGCGAATTCTTTTCCCTCGTGGGCCCGTCCGGCTCCGGGAAGTCCTCGCTCCTGGCAGTCGCGGCGACATTGGTCCGGCCGGGTTCAGGGCTCGTTATCATCGACGGCACGGATGCCACAGGACTCAAGGACACCGAACTCACTTCCCTGCGCCGGGAGAAGGTGGGCATCATCTTCCAGCAACCCAATCTGCTTCCTTCGCTGACCGCCGTCGAGCAGTTGATCATCGGCGACCATTTCCGGGGGAAGCCGGCCAAAGCGGCACGCAAGCGCGCTACGGAACTGCTCGACGTCGTCGGGCTTGGGAGTTCTCTCAACAAGCGGCCGCACCAGCTCTCAGGAGGCCAGCGGCAGCGCGTGAACATCGCGAGGGCGCTCATGGGCCAGCCCCGAGTGCTGCTTGTCGACGAGCCGACGGCAGCCTTGGATCACGAGCGCAGTGAATCGATCGTGCGGCTGCTGCGCCAGGTCACGGACGAGTTCGCAACGGCGACCGTCATGGTCACGCACGACACCGAATTCCTGCCGCTCACCGATTCGGTCGCAACTATGCGGGACGGGCGCCTCGGTGTGGGCGTCCCCGTCGGAGCACCCAACTGACTAGCAGTTGTTGTCGTTATGAGGCCTCAAAACGACAACAACTGCGAGTCAGTTGGGCAAGAAACGAAGGGTCAGCCCCCGATGACAGCCTCGTCCTGGGCATCGTCATAAGCGTCGCGAGCCTTGAGAATGCTGGGCACGTGGTCCTCGGCCCAAAGGCGCAAGAGTGTCAATGGTTCCAATAGGGATGCTCCAAGTTCGGTCAGTTCATAGTCAACACGCGGGGGCACTTGCGCGTGGACAGTCCGGGTGATGAGACCATCGCGCTCCAAGGTGCGAAGGGTCTGGGTCAGCACTTTGGGCGTCACCACGTGGACCATCTTGCGAAGCTCGGAGAAACGGATGGGGCCGTCCGCGAGGACCTGGACCACCAACGAGGCCCATTTGTCTCCGATGCGCTGAAAGATCACTCGGGACGGGCAATCAGGGTCGAGGACGTTTGCTGGCAGATCATTGGTATCCATGAGGTAACTAAGTTCCTTTGAAGCTATCAGTATCAATTAGATACTGTTTTTCGTATTGCAAGGATAGCAACCCAAGGAGAGTCATGAAAATCGCAGTTTACGGCGCAACAGGCGTGGTCGGAAGCCAGATCGTCAACGAATCCCTCACCCGCGGCCACGAAGTCACTGCCATCTCCCGCAAGGGCTCAGAGGTTGCCGGAGCGAAGGCCCTCGCTGCCGATCTCGCTGATGGCCAGAGCTTCGCGGAGATCGCCAAAGAGCACGACGCCGTCATCCTCGCCACCGGCCCGAGCCGCACCGGCGGCGACCACGGAGAGTGGCTCGCGGCAATGGACACCGCCTACAGCAACGCAGAAGGCACGCGCCTCATGATCGTCGGCGGCGCAGGCACGCTGGAGATCGACGGCGTTCGGCTCCTCGATTCGCCCGACTTCCCTGAGGCCTACAAGGCCGAGGCCACCACCGCGGCCGCAGCTTTCGCCGCCGTCAAGGAAGCTCCCGAGAGCTTGGACTGGACCGTACTCGCACCCGCGCCCGTCATCCAGCCAGGTGAGCGCACAGGAAAGTACTCCACTGCCAAGGATTCCCCAGCCGGCAACACCATCTCCACGCAGGACTACGCCGTAGCCATGCTGGATGAGATCGAAACTCCGGCCCACCGCCGCGCCCGCTTCACGGCAGCCAACTAACCCAACGCCCGCTCACATCTGACGGCCCATTTGCCAACGCCGCTCACATATAAGGGAAAAACACCGATCGCTCCTGCAGATTATCTGCAGGAGCGATCCGTCGATTGGGCTCATAGGTGAGCGAGCGTTCGGGATCTTTCCGGCATAGGTGAGCGAGCGTCGGGGGTGGTTACGCGCCTAAGCCAAGCCCGGGTATCTGCAGGCCGAACATGTCCTTCAAGGCATGTTTAGCGGCGTGGTACCCGGGCATTCCTGTCACTCCGGGCCCAGGGGGCGTGGACGAGGAGCACAAGTACACTCCGGGCAAAGGGGTCCGCCACGGGACCGGGGAGAACACGGGACGCTGCACGAGCCCTCGAATGTCCATGATCCCCGCACTGAAATCGCCGCCCAGATAGTTCTCGTTGTAATCGGCCAAGCCTGCCGCCGTCGTCGTCTTCCAGCCAACCACCACGTCGCGAAAACCCGGCGCGAATTCCTCGATCCGCGACATGACCGCCTCGGCCATGTCAACGGTCGATCCCTTGGGCACGTGGCAATAGGACCAGAGGATGTGCCGCCCAGCGGGAGCGCGCCCGGGATCCACGATGGATGGCTGGGCCACCAGGACGTACGGCTTCGCGGGATGCCGGCCAGAGGCTACCAGGTTCTCGGCCTCGGCCATGGCGGCACGAGTGCCACCGACGTGAACCGTTCCGGCGGCGGCCAGCCCTGGAGCCGACCAGGGCACCGGCCCCGACAGGATGAAGTCAACCTTGCATGCTGCATTCCCGAAGCGGAATGTTTCCAGCGACCGCCTGTAGCGCCCGGGAAGCGCTGTACCCGCCACACGCAACAGTCCCGGGGGAGCGACGTCGAGCAGGATCGCCTTCGCCGGACGCAGCTCTTCCAAGGAATCGATCTGCGCACCGGTCTCTACCACTCCACCGTGGGCCTCGATATCCCGGACCATGGAATCGGCGATCGCCGCCGAGCCACCAATCGGAATCGGCCACCCGCCGGCGTGAGCCAGCGCACCCAGAAGGAGTCCCGTTCCCGCAGCGGCGAGCGAAGGAAGCGGCGCCACGGCATGCGCCGCGACACCAGTCAAGAGCGCTGGCGCCGCATCCCCGGAGAAGCGCCGGTTCCACCACGGCGAACCCTGCTCCAAGGTTGCCAGGCCGAGTCGTAAAGCCGCCACCGGATTGGCCGGGATCCGTAGCAGCTGATTCTGCGTCACGTCCAACACCCCGCCCAGCCGCTCTACCAACGGCCCCATCAGGCGGGTAAACGCAGCTCCGTCTGCCCCGAGTTCAGAAGCGGTCCGCTCCAGCGAACGATACGCGAGGGCCGCCCTGCCGCCGTCGAGCGGAGTTCCGTATTGGACGTCCGGCAAACGGAGCTCCACGCGCCGCCCGAGTTCAAAATCCCGGAAGAAACGCGAAGCCAGCGCCATCGGGTGGACCGCGGAACAGACGTCGTAGAGATGTCCCGGTTCCAGCAGTTCAGCCGTCCGTGTTCCCCCACCGATCGTCTCGGCAGCCTCGTACACCCGCACAGCCAGTCCCGCGCGAGCCATGACCACAGCGGCGGCCAAGCCGTTCGGTCCGGAGCCGACGACGGCGACGTCAGCCATCGCGTTCACCCTCGCCGCGCGTGGAAGGCAATGAATCGTGCTCAGGCTGTGCGGCATCGCCAGTCGACTTGGACGCGCCGGAGAACGCAGCTACCCGCCGCCAAGGCAACACCGATGACGCTGGACTCTTGAGGTCCACCCGGAACCAATCCTCGGCACCATTGAACTCACCGCCGTGAGGGTCATCCACACCCTGGACTCGGAGGGGATCCAGGTGGGGCTCCCAGATGTCCCACGCAACCCTCAGCATCAAATATGCCGTTACGGCCATATGTAGCATCACGGCCATGACGTAGTACGGCATATCGATGTTGTTCTGCGCCGCCCCGCCGCTGCTGATCTGACCGAGATACATCCACGTGGCGGCCCAATGCAACGCCTCGGCTGCCTGCCAGACCAGGAAATCGAGCCAGCGGGGTCTGGCCAAAGCCAGCAATGGCACTAGCCACAGGACGTATTGGGGCGAATAGACCTTATTGCTCAGGACGAAGGCTGCCACTATCAAGAACGTCAACTGGGCCAGCCGCGGGCGCCGAGGCGCTGTCAAGGCCAATCCTGCAATCAGAACGCACGCAAGGAGGAACATGTCCATCGCCAAGGCGTTGATGGCTCCGGGACCAAGTTGGGACAGCCGCAGGCGTTCGGCAACGAGGTTATAGGCGAACCACAAGGAGCTGTATCCGGCGGGGCGGTCCTGGGTGAAGTCGAAAAAGTACCGCCAGCCGGCTGGGTTCGCCGCGGCTACCGGGGCGTTGACCGCGAGCCACGCTACCGCGGCTGACAGGGTTGTCACGAAGAGGACCCGCAGCCGGCCGCTGCGTACCGCCAGTAGGAAGACTGCACCCAGTATGAGCACCGGGTAGAGCTTGGTGGCTGTTCCCAAGCCGATGAACAGACCGGCCAGGACGGGGCGTTCCTTCGCGAAGAAGTACATCCCCACCGCGAGCATGGCCACGGCCCACATGTCCCAATTGATTAATCCGGCCAGCACGATCGCGGGTGCCAGGGCCACCATGGCAGCGTCCCACGGGCGGCGTCGGTTGATGCGTGCGGTGGCCAGAACGACCACTATCCACATGGCCGCAATGAGGGTGGCGTTGACATCGAAGTAGCCAAGGATCCGATCGGGGCTGGCACCGTGCCCTGGTACGAGCCATGCGGTGACACCCGCTATAAGCCCCGTGATCACGGGGTACTCGAAGAGGGTTTTCTGGTCGAAGAGCGGAAACACGCCATCCGCAAGGCCCCGGCTGCTGAAAAGTTCGGGGAAGTCCGAGTAACAGGTCGCGTAAAACTGTTGGGGGGTGTGCCAGCCATTGACGCGGCAATAGCCCTTGATCAGGATCGACATGAGCGCGGCAACGATCGTGAGGATGATCAGGACCCGTTCAACAGTGAAGAATCCGGGGGAGACGGCTCCAGGGGAGGACCGCCGCCCGAGGGGTCCTCCGATCAGTTCGGTGAAGTTCCCCAGCAGGGAGTCGCTACGGCTGGGAACCACAAAGCGCGCACGCCTTTGCTGGATGTGCGGCTTCGTCTCCTGCATGGAATCGAGCTTACCTTCAGCCGCCCCCGACGGCGTCGAGTCCCGCCAGGGCCGGGCCCGCCGCACCCGGCCCGGCCGCCCGTTGAGCCTTTAAAAGGCGGAAGCCCACGCATAGCCGCGTGGGCTTCCGAGGCGAACGGTCCGATGTGTGCCATCAGTCCCTCCTGAATTGCAACTGTGGGGGACACTCAGCGGATGATGCCCATTTGATGCAGGACGACGTATACGTCTTCCCGGCGTTGGTCCAACAGTTGACCGTTGAAGAGGGTCTTGTCTTTGACGACGGGCTTGCCATTGAAGACCATCAGGTCCTTGAGGCGCTTGGCCAAGGGTTCACCTCCTTTCGTCATTGAAGAGAATTGCCGGAATTCAGGCATGACAATTAAGCCCCCTGAATTCGAAGAAAACAGCGGCAGAATTAGGCATGTGAATGCCGGGCAATAATGAGTGGATTAAGCGGATTTCGCGAATGACCGTGGACAGTACAGGAGCATGGAGCTCCGGTACGTGGTATCCAGGGGGCAGCCGTCCCCAACAAGAAGCTGGTTCCGAACTATGAGGAAACTGCGCACCACGTCGATCGCGTGATACCGCTCAATGGCAGGCCAAACTCGGAGCCTGATTGCACCTTGAACTGCCCCAAATAATCAGGGCAGGAAGTACATCAGGGGGAGTTAGGCCGCAAAACGGCGTCGAGCAGCAAAGGCCGGGGTGCCAGCAACGGTCATCTTCCATCCGCTAGTCAAAGTAATCATTTTCCCAACCTCCTTTTCTGCTTTGGCACTAGCCCAGCTGACTGACTGGATAGCGCACGCCTCAATCCCGGCAGATCGCTCTGGGATCAAAAATAAAGTTACACCATGAATCGCGCTGTTGACCAGCCAATTACAAACAATTTAGAAATTAATTCTTCTTACAGTCCCCAACGAAGAATGGCCGGCGTCCGCTTGTCCCATCCCAAGGTACAAACTTTGGCTGTTCCCAGGACAAAGTGGCGTCCTTCCCGAGCGTCCAATTCAAGCCAGCGGGCCGTGAGGATGCGGGAGAAATGGCCGTGGGCGACAATCAGGACGTTGTCCATCCCGGACTCCAGCACGCGCGCAATGATCTTGTCGGCACGGGCCGCCACGGAGTCGAGCGTCTCGCCATTCGGGACTCCATCGAACCAGATGAGGTAGTCAGGGTTGTCCTTGCGGATGAGGTCCGAGCTGATGCCTTCGTAGTCGCCATAGTTCCACTCCACGGCAAGCGGTTCATGAACGGCGTCGGGGAAGCCCGCCAACTCCGCGGTGCGCCGGGCTCGGCGCAGCGGCGATGTCAGGACCAAGTCGAAGTCGATGCCTTCCAGGATCTTGCGGGCTTCCACGGCCTGCTGCTCGCCTTCCACTGTCAAGGGAAGGTCCGTCAAACCGGTGTATTGGCCACTCTTGGACCATTCGGTCTCTCCGTGACGCATGATCCAGAGCTGAGGCCGGGAGGGCTTGGATGCAGGGTTCACTTAGGACTCCTCTGGTTCGGCGGTGCCTGTTTTGGCATCGACGGCTGGTTCCGATGAAAGTTCGACGGCGGACTCGGGTTGCCCTGCCCACCACGCCAGGAGCTTGGACTCGGCCTCCTCCTGGGACAATGGACCGCTTTCCATGCGCTCCTCAAGCAGGAACTTGTAGGCGCGGCCGACCACGGGTCCGGGCTTGAGTCCCAGCAAAGCCATGATCTGCGCTCCGTCCAGGTCCGGCCGGATGGCATTGAGCGATTCCTGTTCGGCCAAGACCTCAATCCGTTGCTCAAGGTCATCGTAGGCAAAGGAAAGCCGCTCCGCCTTGCGCTGGTTACGTGTGGTGACGTCGGACCGGGTCAGTCGGTGCAGTCGCTCCAACAAAGGCCCGGCGTCTGCGACGTAGCGGCGGACGGCGGAATCGGTCCAGCCCGCGTCCCCGTAGCCGTAGAAACGCATGTGGAGCTCTACAAGCCGCGCCACAGCCTTGATGGTGTCGTTGTCGAAGCGCAGGGCCTTCATGCGTTTTGCGGTCAGCTTGGAGCCCACCATGTCGTGGTGGCGGAAGCTCACCGCGCCGCCCGGTTCGAAACGGCGCGTCGCCGGCTTGCCGACGTCGTGCATTAGCGCGGCGAAGCGCAACACAAAGTCAGGACCCGGCACCGGGCCGTCCGGACCGGTCTCGAGCGACGCGGCCTGCTCCAGGACCTGCAGGGAGTGCTGGTAAACGTCCTTGTGCCGGTGGTGCTCATCGGCTTCAAGGCGCAGCGCGGAAACCTCGGGGAGGACGAATTCGGCCAGTCCGGTATCCACGAGGAGGTCGATGCCCGCGCGCGGGTGCGCACCGTTAATGAGCTTGACGAGCTCCTCGCGGACCCGTTCGGCGGAAATGATCTTGATCCGCTCGGCCATCCCGGACATGGCGAGGCGGACGTCGTCGTGCACCGCAACGCCGAGCTGTGCCGCGAAGCGGGCAGCGCGCATCATGCGCAGGGGATCGTCGGAGAATGACGCCTCCGGTGCTCCCGGGGTGGCGAGGACCGAGGCATGGAGATCGCGGACCCCGCCGAACGGATCCACGAGCTCCAGGGAGGGCAGCCGGAGGGCCATGGCGTTGATGGTGAAGTCGCGGCGTAGGAGGTCGTCCAGGAGCGAGGAGCCGAAAGCCACCGCGGGTTTACGCGAATCGGTATCGTAGGCCTCGGCGCGGTACGTGGTGATCTCGATCTGGAAGCCGGACTTCTTCATCCCGATCGTTCCGAAGGCGCGGCCGATCTCCCAGAAATTGTCTGCCCACCTCTTGATGATGGAGAGGGTCTGGTCCGGAGTGGCGTCTGTGGTGAAATCCAGGTCCGGTGAGACACGGCCAAGGAAGAGGTCCCGCACCGGCCCGCCAACCAGCGACAGTTCGAATCCAGCGTCCACGAACCGCTGACCGAGGTCCAGGACCACTGGATCCATCTGGAAATTAACTGAAGAACTGTCCAATACTTGCGCCATAGTTCCTTAAGCTTGTCAGATTTCGCAGCGCCATCCCACCGGATCCCTGTCATTGCGCTGCGATTGCGTAGCGATGACACCGGGATCACGGCCGAACGCCATCCGCGCGTCACCGCGAGTCCATGTCCCGGTCATCACCAACGGGCAAGAGTCGTTAGAGTGGACTTCATGGCCAACCCGATCCCGAGTGCTCCTGGCAGGAGGACGAACGCACCATTGCCGTCGGCAATTGGTGCCCACGTCGCGCCCGCCCCGCACCCGGCTCAGGCTGCCCTTCCGACGGTAGAGGAAGTCTCTGCCGGCGGCGTCGTAGTGGACACGTCCGACGGCGAACTGAGGGTCGCGATCATCGCCCGCCTTAATAGGGGTGGCCGGCTCGAGTGGTGCCTGCCGAAGGGGCATCCGGAGGGCAAGGAAAACAACGAAGAGGCAGCCGTCCGCGAGATTGCTGAAGAGACCGGGATCGAAGGCAACGTCCTCGCTCCTCTCGGCAGCATCGATTACTGGTTCACCGTGAGCGGGCACCGGGTGCACAAAACCGTGCACCATTTCCTCCTGCGGGCGACGGGCGGGGAGCTGACCATCGAAAACGATCCCGACCAAGAGGCCATCGATGCCGCTTGGGTTCCACTCCAGGATTTGGCCCGTAAGTTGTCCTTTCCCAATGAGCGGCGCATCGCCGATCTTGCCCGGGAAGTCCTTCCCGAACACCTCTAACGCGGCCTTTTATACAGGCTTGACGCACCAGGCAGCCCGGCTCATGGGACGATAATGACAATGTCTGCCGCCAAAACAACCCAGTCAACCCAGTCCGGAGAAACCCGTTCCAGCGCCGTCATGGCCGCAGGGACGCTCGTTTCACGGTTCCTCGGCTTCGCCAAAACCTGGATGCTTGGCGCCGCACTGGGCCTGGGGTCGACGGTCAACGACACCTTCATCAACGCCAACAACCTGCCCAACCTGATCTTCCTCCTGGTGGCGGGCGGTGTCTTCAACGCCGTGCTTGTCCCGCAAATCATCAAAGCGAGCAAGGGCCCGGACCGTGGCGCGGACTACATCAGCCGGCTCCTGACCTTGGCCGTACTGGTTCTGTTGACGCTGACGGCGCTGGTCACGCTGGCCGCGCCCATGGTCATCGACCTCACTACGCAGGGCTATTCACCCCAGCAGAAATCGCTGGCCGTAACCTTCGCGTTCTATTGCCTGCCGCAGATTTTCTTCTACGGTTTGTACGCGCTCCTGACCCAGGTCCTCAATGCCAACGGCGCCTTCGGCCCGGCCATGTGGGCGCCGATCCTGAACAATGTGGTGGCCATCGCCGGACTGGGCATGTTCATCTGGATCCTCGGCGCCAACAACACCAACCCCCACACCTTGGACAATTGGGGGCCCTTCCAGACCTTCCTGATCGCGGGATTCTCCACCGTCGGCGTATTAGCGCAGACGGCGATACTCCTCGTCCCGGTGATCCGCCTGCGGCTCGGGCTCCGGCCCCGCTTCGGCTGGAGGGGCGTGGGACTCGGCCAGGCAGCGAAGTTGAGCGTCTGGACCCTCCTGACCGCCGCCGTCGGGCAGCTCGCTTTCCTCTATGTCATGAGGATCGCCACGATTCCTGGCTCCGAGCGGCTCCGCCTGGAGCACGCGCAAGACCCGGCGGCTGCCACCCTCCCCGGTAACGCGGTCCTGGAAGTCGCCAGCCAGCTGTATCTGCTGCCGCACTCGATCATTGCGCTGTCGCTCGCCACGGTGCTGTTCAACCGGATGGCCCACGCGTCCCAGGCGGGCAACAAAGCCGAACTGCGTGAAGCCCTTTCGCACGGACTGCGGACCATGGCCGTCGCCACTGTTTTCGGGGCGCTGGCCCTCTTTGCCCTCGCCGGACCGCTGGGCATGTTCTTCTCCGGCGGGAAGCCCCAGGACGGCGTCATGCTCGCCCAGACGCTGACGATCCTCGCGCTGAGCACGCCGTTCATGAGCGCCAACTTCATGATGTCCCGCGTCTTCTACGCCAACGAAGACGCCCGAACCCCTTTCTACATCCAGCTCATGCTGGCCCTGCTCAACGTTGTGGGCGCGTTCATCATCCAGTTCCTGCCGGTGGGCCAGATCATCTTCGCCATCGCAGTCCTGTACACCCTCGGCAATATCCTGTCCGTGGTCATCAGCGTCTGGTTCCTGCGACGCCTCCTCGGCCATGTGGACGGCCCTCGGATCGCAAACTCTTACATCCGCATGGGTTACGCCGCCTTGGGCTCGGCAATCGCCGGCGCCTTGGCCTTGTGGCTCCTGGGCAGCTATCACGCTGACGGCTTCGCATGGAGCAGCAGGCCTGCCGCTTTGGTGACGGTAGTCGTCGTCGGGCCCGTCATGCTGCTTGCGTATCTGTTCCTGCTACGGGTCTTCCACGTGAGCGAGCTGCGCGATTTGCTCCGACCGGTACTCGGCCGGCTCGGCCGGGGCGTTCCGGTCGCGAAAACACCGTCCGCGGGCGGAAAGCAGACCCCGACGGCGGTCCGCGCCACCGTGTCCGACGACACCGGGCTCATTCCGCGCATCTCGGGCGAGTTCGACGCAGCATCGTTCCGTGCCGGTCCCGCCTTGCAAACCATCCCTTCCAAGGACGGGTGGGATGACGTCCGCGATGGAGCTACTGCTGAAGGGAAGGATAAGGTGGACGCTTGGTCCGACGTCGAGAAGTCATATCTGCCGGATGAAGACCTGCCCAGTACCGCACAAGGGGGCACAGGCCGCCCAGGCATCCCGCTGCCCGGCCGCCGCACCTATCAAGGGACGCTGGGAAACAACCCCTATTTCCGCGGTGGACACCGCCGCAAACGGTGACGCATCCTCGCAAACCGGGAGCCAGAACGGCCCAATCAGCTAGGATCAGAAACTAATACAGGTAGTTGCAGACCACGGGTCACCCGGCTGGCCGGATCCCGTATTCAGGACCCGCAGCTTCCGGACAGTCATAGGAGGAACCCGTGTCCCACCCGATCGATGTCGGATCAGTGCTTGGCGGCCGCTACAAAGTCACAGCCACCGTGTTGACTTCGCACGACCAGGATCTGGTGCTCGACGGCGTGGACCAGGTCCTCAACAGACCTGTCAGCATCCTCGTGGCTGGCCCCGAAAACGCCGAGCAGGTTGCCAAGAGCGCCCGCGAGGTAGCCACCGGCGAACGGCCCGGGCATGTCCAGATCCTCGATCTGGGCGTCAGCGACAGCACCACGTACCTCATCACCAACCACAGCAGCGCACCTGACCTGCTGGACCTCGTGGTGGCCACCAACCCGCCCTACGTCGAACCGTTCTTCACCGACACGCTTGGCAGCGAGATCTTCGGCCAGGCCCGGTCCCACGAACCCGAGACCTACGACGGACTGTACGACGACGAAGAGCACGACGCCGAGTACATCAGTTACGACGAAGTCGAGCCACATCCTGCCGGCGAATCACTACCACCTGCCGCGGCACCTACGGACCCGCGCCGCCCGGTGGTTCCTCCCATGCCTGCTGGCCGGCCGGCGTCGGCCCCCGGGGGCATTGGTTCCCGGATCGCAGCGGCGGCAGCCGGAGCAGGGGCGGCTGCCGCTGCAGGGGCGGCTGCCGCTGCGGCCGCGGCCGCCGTAAAGGGCACCGGCAAGGCAAACAGCGACGACGGCGAAGCCGCACCTTCCGGGAGGAGCGGATCCGATTCGGCTGCCGAGTCGAGCCGGGCTGAGTCAAGCCGGACCGCCCCCCAGCAAATCCAAGCGGCGCCTGACACGCAGGCTGTACCAGCGTCCACTCCTCCGGCGCCTACCTCCGCCAATCCCGCCCAGGAATCCAAAGTCTCTCTCTGGTCCGAAGACGACTACGGTTTCATTAACGACGACGCTGGCTCCCGCGGTGCGGGCGCTTCCCGCGATACGGCCGCTGCTACCAGTGGATACAGCCGAGGAGCATCGAGCTTCCCGGCGATAGCTCGTGAGCAAGCAGAGCCCCTCGACGAGGACGAATACTATGACGAGGAGCCCGTTCGCGAGCCCCGTTCCTTCCGTTGGCTTGTGGGCGGGGTCCTTGCCGCCGTCTTGATCGTGGGTTTGATTCTGGCTGTCACCAACCTCGGCAACCTCATCCCCGGCGGGACTCCCGCAGCCAAGCAGTCCTCCACAGCGTCCCAATCTGTGACTGGACAGCCGAGTAGCAGTGCGTCGGCAGCTCCGGTCGCAGCGCCACCGGTCATTGACGGAGTCACTCGGATGGGTGATTTCGAGTTTGCCGCGACCTATGACAAGGACTTGGTCAAGGCCTACGACGGCAATGCGGCGAGTTACTGGTCGGACATGGAGTTCGCCACTGCGGACTGGGGTGGACTCGCTCCTGATGGAGTCTCACTGCTTGTCAAGCTCAAGGCACCCTCACAAGTGACTTCCGTCACCTTGAGCCAGTTGGGCGCTTCCGGCGGAAACATCAGCGTTTACACGAATGATCGTCCAGCGATGGACGGCGCCAAGATGGTGGGCACCAACAGCTTCACCTCACCGGAGCTGACCATGCCGTTGAGTTCCCCTGTAACGGCCCAGTACGTGATTGTCTCCATCAAGTCCCTGCCCAAACTGACCGCACCCAAGACGCGCTACGGGTTCGGCCTGCGCCTTGCGGAGATCAAGGTCCAGTAGTCGACGGCGTGCGGCCTCTTCGGCGGCACGTGAGCGTTTCGGGGACTTGTGTCTGTTTCGGGTGCTTGCAACTGTTTCGGTTGCTTGCAACCCGGGGGAGCGTCAACTCCGGTAACGGAGCCTTCGTCCTTCCATGCCGTGCGCTGCCAGAAGGTAACCTGAATGGTGGCGGATATTAGGGTCCCCGGGAACATCGGAATATTCCGTGCCGTCACAGGGTTGTGCCATGTGGCCGGCCGCAAGGATCCGGTGCATCGACTAAGGAAGAGGTTCACCCAACAGTGAGCAACGCAGAAAACACCGCGTCCAAAGTACGTGATGTCATCATCGTAGGCTCCGGGCCTGCCGGTTACACGGCGGCCGTCTACACGGCACGCGCCAACATGAACCCGCTGCTCATCGCCGGTTCCGTGACTGCCGGTGGCGAACTGATGAACACAACAGACGTCGAGAACTACCCCGGTTTCCCCGAGGGCGTCATGGGACCTGATCTCATGGAGAGCTTCGAAAAGCAGGCGGCACGTTTTGGGACTGAAATTCAGTTTGAGGATGTCACCAACTTGGACCTCGACGGCGACATCAAGTCCGTGACCATCGGCACGGGGGAGACCTTCAAGGCACGTGCCATCATTCTGTCGACCGGTTCCGCATACCGCGAACTCGGCCTCGCGAATGAAAAGCGTCTTTCCGGCCACGGCGTGAGCTGGTGTGCAACCTGCGACGGTTTCTTCTTCAAGGACCAGGACATCGCAGTCATCGGCGGCGGCGACTCTGCAATGGAAGAAGCACTCTTCCTCACCAAGTTCGCCAGGTCAGTCACCGTGGTACACCGTCGCGATGCCCTCAAGGCTTCCAAGATCATGGGTGACCGCGCCCAGGCCCACGAGAAGATCAACTTCGTGTGGAACACCGCCGTCGAGGACGTTATCGGTGGGGACAAGGTGACCGGCTTGAAGCTGAAGAACCTCGTCGACGGCACCGAGTCCGAACTCGCCGTCACTGGCGTTTTCGTGGCCATCGGCAACGATCCCCGCACGGAACTCGTCAAGGGGAAATTGGAGCTCGCCCCCGAAGGCACAATTGCCGTCGAAGGCCGCAGCTCGAAGACCAGCATCAAGGGCGTCTTCGCCGCCGGCGACGTCGTCGACCCCACCTACCGTCAGGCCATCACGGCAGCCGGTTCCGGTTGTGTCGCGGCTTTGGACGTCGAGCACTATCTTGCAGACCTGCACGCCTAATCGGCACAGCAGCCATCCATTCGAAGGGAAAGAATTATGAGCAACGCTAAAAACGTTACCGACGCCAGTTTCAGCACCGACGTCCTGGCCGCTGAAAAGCCGGTCATCGTGGACTTCTGGGCAGAGTGGTGCGGTCCGTGCCGCAAGTTGGGTCCGATCCTCGACGAGATCTCGGTTGAATACGGAGACAAGGTTGACGTCGTCAAGCTGAATGTCGATGACAACCCCGCAATCGCCGCTGAGTACGGCATCACGTCTATTCCGGCGGTCTACCTCTTCAGTGGGGGAGAAGTTAAGAGCACGGTTATCGGTGCCAAGCCGAAGCAGTTCTTCGAAAAGGAATTTGAGTCCGTCCTGTCCTAGGACTTCAGGCGCCCGTTTAGCGGCCGCTTCTGATTCAGCCGGTGGTTCTCGCTATTGAGCGAGAACCACCGGCTTTTTCGCGTCTTCGGGTTCTCCTTCCTGGGCCCGCAGTCCCGCAGCTACGGGTGATTGTTAGCGTTATAGCTGGGTGCGCGAATGGGCACTTGCTGCTCAGAGCTTGGCGTTGCGGTTTGTGAACCTTTTTGGATTACAAAAGGACCGGATTCTCTGTGAGGGGGTTCAGGCGGGCAGGACATCTCTTGCTCGGCTGGAGTCAGGCCGCCGGGCCGCGGAAATCGTCCAACCTTCGAGACCTGAGACAGCGCCTTATGGCGCGTTCGCCCTATTGAGCCTTTTGCTCGTGGTTGATGTCGGGGAGTCCACTCGCTTGTAGCGCCTCCTTGTGTGATGTCAGAGCCGAAGTGTTCGATTCGTCCGTTTCACGTGAAACAGAGTTGGCCATTCGGTAGATGCTGGGAGACTTCCGTTGTCGAATTCAGTACCATGGCGATCCTCGCGAGCACTGAGTCGATACGCCGTTTCACGTGAAACGAGGCTGACCGCTCGGGAGGCTTCGATTTGCCTTTGTGGTGTTTGGACTGAGGACATGTTCCTTGCCATCTGGCACTTGCATATGTTTCACGTGAAACAGGATCAGCACAAGGGTCGCGGGGTCGCGGGTCACTACCGAGTTTGCGGCATTTTTGCAGACACGGGCCGTGGCTGAATTCTTGCCTGTGCTGATGCCGTATAACATCAGCCTGGCTTGCTGATTCATAGGCCTTGCGAACTCCCGATCCTGCTGGCTGCGTGAGCGTATCGCCTGGCTGTGTGGCCGTATCGCCTTGCCGGGTGAGCGCATCGCCTGGCCGGTGGAGGAGGACCGCCCCGATCACCTCTTCGCTGACAAATAGGTGTGTTCTACGGGAACTCCACTGTGTTGGATGTTTCACGTGAAACGCCATGCCAGAATGGGGGGCTGCGCCAAACGCTCTTCGGCGCGGACTCGGTAGGACTCGCTGCCAGAGTCCTTCAAGAAGGAGCGGGCCCCGACAGATCGGCGCGACGTACTGTGAGCATCACACAAGACCCGAGTGCCCGGCCGCATCACGTCGCCGGGCAGCTGCTCCTCCAGCCGGATTCTCAAGCCTGGGATTCTGAACGCGGTTAGCGCAATCTACTTAGTTGCTTACACAATCTATTTAGATTGTTTCACCACACGTAGATCCTCTTCCACACTCATCAGCCCAGTCCATCGTCGATGCCAGGACATCAGCAGCTTTCGGACACAGCTCGGCCCTCGGATAGGCACAGGGGCCGTGGTCGCCCAGAGTCGGCGGTCGAGCCCTTTCTCACGATGACCGAGGACAAGCCGCCATGGCCCTGCGGTTCGATGACGGACCCGGGATCTGTCCGCTGACACACCTCGATCCTCGCGAGCCGGCAGGCCGTGGACATCATTCTCAACAGCTATGGGGGTGACGATGGGATTTCGCGGCTCCCACACGTCCTCGATTCCGGGATGTATCTCACAAGCAGACTCAAAGAGTGCAACAGAGTGGCTCGGAGTAGGACACTTGCAAAAACACCAGTGGAGGAGGCAAAGCAGCTGCTTTCAGGCCATCGGAAGGGATAGGGGCCCGGAAACAGCGCCACAAGACTCAGGACACCGCCACTTTAATCACACGCGGCACTGCAGCAGTCGTACGAACGGGTCAGCTTAACCCTCAAATTCCGTCGGGCAGGTTCCATCGAGCCGGCCAATCAGCGACTGACTCACGCTTGAACTCCCAACTCACGACTCATCGTGGCGGTCGGCCTTTCGAAAGCCATGCCCGGATAGTAGCGGCGCGTTCGCTAATGGAAAGCGGTCCACGCGAACCATCCCAAGGCGCACATCCTAGAAGCCAACGTTGCAGCCTTCGGCTTCAGTTCCCACGGCCGAAATTGGGGTGGAGGGAAATTCAAGAGGAGCCAAAAGAGCAGTCCGGGGGCTGCACCTCGGGGGCGCTGCACCTCGGGGATTCTGGTCAGGACCTTTGACCCTGAGTAGCGGGCGAACCGGCGTCGGCAGTCTTCCGTTCGAGCTATTTGCCGCGTGCCTCGACGGACCTTGCGCGTACGTCCAGCCGCTGACCACGAGTAACGAAAGCAGCCTGGCAACAATCGCGGACAAGGCAGGAGGATCATTCAAACGCAACGGAAGCACCGGCGTCCCGCATAGGGTCTTGCGGGATCGGTCTATGGAGGGCCCCCTTGCTCTGGCATCTCCAGACCTGGCACAAGTGCAGCACGCAAGCTCGCAGTTAGAACGCTCATCAGTTGCGGGGTTGGCAGGATGGGTTGGCTTGGGATGGAGAGCATGGACTGTACGCCGAGGTATCGGAAAGACACCAAACCAGCGAAGACACTTGGGTGTCCGGGTGTGTGGTTGGTCCAAGCAGTCGAAGAGGTGGACCGCGGGTGGTATTCCGAAGGGCGAGTGTTCGTCCAAGCAAAGGGGCCTGCGGTTCACCTACAAGTCTTCACCGCCCAACATACTGGCTGAGGTCCGGCTTGGAACAGGGCGTGCGCGGCGTCTTTGACGATTGATTGGCCCAAGCCGTTACCCGCTAGCAATGAGGACGGTCGACCTTCTCGGCGCCGTAACAGCGCCAAGACTGGACGAGCCCCAAAGTAGGCGAGTGTGCGGCCGTTGCGGATCTCAGCACTAGATCTACATAATCCGTAGAGCTCCTTCTCACCTCAGCGCATTGGTGCGCCTGCGCCCATAGGACAATTTCGACCCGCAGTTCCCCCTCAGTTAGAGAATGTTGCTGCCACGTGGAGTAGCCGGAGCAGTCGCCGTTTCACGTGAAACATGACGGGACCATGGTGCACCTGCTCGCTGCACCGAGCGCGGGAGGCACCAGAAATCCGCAACTACCGACCAGCAGTACAAGCACTATGCACAACACAGGGCCAAGCTACCGCAGCAGCGGAATCCTCGCCGGGAGAGATATCCACCGACCGCTCGGAAGTTATGCACAGAGTTATCCACAGCGATATCCACCGGTGAAGAAGGGGCGTCCGCGCGGCTCTCCCGACGTGGAATGGAGCGAGTCCGGCGCGAGTATGGGCGACGACCAGGGGTCCGGAACTGATCGAAGCTTCGTCTGGCCTGGATTGCGCATCAAGGGTCAGAAATCGGCCAGAATCAGGCCAAATTGGGGTGTAAATGACCAGCTTGCAGACCGTGGCTCTGTTTCACGTGAAACAAGGCCATCGAAGAGCTCAAGGAACACACGAGTATCGACGCCGCCTGGACAGAAGCTAGTTCAGTGCAGACCGCCACACCCTCAACCCGGACCACTTATCAACAAAGTTATCCACAACGATATCCACCGCTGCTCCCAGACTTTTCAACAGCGGTTTGTACGAGGAAACGAGCCAGGGCCACGGCGCCGGCGAAGCAGAGTCGCGCTTTCCCCTACCCCAGGGGCTCCCTCAGCGTGCCTCAATTCTCTGCGACCTTCCGTGTCTTGAATCATCGATAGCGGATTGCCAGGGTTCTGGAAGTACCGCATGTGCCTGTCTCAATGGTCCGGCAGGGGCCTACCGAGGATCGCATCCGGCCGTCACTAGATCTCTAGAATTTGGCATGCCGATGTGACCCCGCAGCCGATCGCCACCGTCCGACGGCTCCGAACACGGTGTGCGGCCGGCCCACAGCTTTGCCCGGAGAGAGTGCCCACAGTCCAGGCTCAGTCCATATACACCGCGGACCGCGGTGTATATGGACATGGAGGCAACACACCCTAATAGTCGCTCACCATCCAGGCTCTCCCAGGTCGCCCATCGCCGTAGGCACGAACCTTCGGGAAGTCGTATCGGAACGTGGACCACAACAGAATAGACGGGGGTACGCGTGTGCCACGTACGACCAGAGCAGGACGAGGCTGGGGGAGCCACCCTCAATTGACGCCTTCATCCCATGCGATCACGGCGGGTAGTACCAAGCCGCAACCGACTGTGATCATCGGCCCGGGCACCGGTGCCGGATCCAGCACGGGTACTGCGACACAGATCCTGAGCCGCGTCAGGTCAGGAGGGTACGGTCACGTTGTCGCTGAGACCGTTTGCGATTTCGCGTTCGATACGTGGGAGCCAACTGCGAGAGCAGACCTGGGGGACTCACACGGCCCAAGGGAGGCCCCAACCGTACTGGATTCGTCCGCACATAGAACATGCAACAACCCTGACGGCCGAACGGGACAGGGCCCCGACTGAATAGTGCCACCCCGGTTGAAACCGGCAAGGACGCTTTCGTCCCTACCGACCTCGTTCTCCGGCGAGCAGGGGACCAGCGCCCGATCGCTGACCTCGACTGAATGCTGCAGGCACCAAATGTGCAATGGGGTCTGCGTCGCTTAGATCCGCACCCTACAGCGACAATCAGCGCAGTACCCAGCCACGCGAAGACAATCAACAGCGTGCCATCAGCAACCCTTTCGCTGGCTCCGAGGCCATGCGCAGCGCCCGCCGGTGGCAGTTCCCCATGGCCAGCCCCAGTGCCAGCTCCTGGCTATCCCTCCTTCGATAGCTTCAGAGCGCCGCCCAATTCTGCACCGACCCATACGCATTCACTACGGTAGCAATACTTCGCACCGAGCAGCGCGGGCTCCGGCGGATAGTGCTGGCTCCACACCGGACCAGTCGGCCAACCGCAAGACCCCGCGCGCATCCGCCGCACGGTGTCCACGCACGCCTGCCGAGACCACTTTCAGCCCTGCTTCGTGCAGCGAAGGGCGCCGAGCCCTGACCTTAGTGCATCTGTCTGCTGAGAGGCGATGGCAGCCCGCGTTGTGACTAGGCGGCGCCGGAAGGCCTAGTTGGACCCATCACAATTACTACGAACGCTCCTTCGATGACTCGGGCGGTTGCGACCCAACCTTGGGCGGAGGGTCGACGGTCTATTGTCAGATCCCTGAGACCACACCTTCCAAAGGGTGAGTGGAGAAGGGAGAAGCGATGGATCAACAAAGCTCCGAGCCGTCTCGCAGAGGCGCGCCACTGAGCATTCATTCGTACTGCGAGTGAACTACCAATTATGGAAGCTATAGCCACCGCATCGAGTGTTGTCGTCGATCGAGCCTGCTGCAGGTCAGTGTTTCACGTGAAACCGAAGGAGTCGCCCGTCCGAGCAGGCCGTCTGAAGAGCGACCACTCAGGCCGGTTCACGTCCCACCTTCCGAGCCGCTATGCGGTGACTGTTCCACGTGAAACATCGTGAACCGCTATGGCGCGCACAAGGCGTTGATTCACTTGGACAAGCATGGATCCAGACCGGCCCACGATGGAGGATGTAGACCTGACGGACAAGCAATTGAGCGAGGCTTGTGAGGCTCGAATGTCCGCGTTCCGGATGCTCGTAAAAAAGGCAGGCGAACCCTGATGTTTCACGTGAAACTCAAGGAAATGAACTCACGGAAAGATTGGGGGAGGCCAGGCACGCCACCTAACGTAACAGGCTGCCGCCTCACTTTATAGGACCACCCAAGATGCTGGAACCGAAAGACTCCCGAGATTGCACGAAGCACTCATGCGTCTTAGAGCGGCGCGAACCCACCATCCTCACCGGAGCGCCAATGAGAAGCCCTCGATCCCATCAGCCTTCTCACTGCTGCCGATCGTTTCACGTGAAACACCGACGTAGCGCCGCGATACCCGGGTCCTACCAATCTCCACGATCGTTCGCGGATACAAGCGAACCGAACTCACCCCAAACGATAAGGGCCCGGCGCTGCGGGCGGCCCCACAGCAACGAATACTTCAGAGCCAAATCAGAACCAAATGGAAGCCAGACGCACATAATTGCGCGCGTCGAGGGCAGATGGTTCCCAAGCCCGGCCACACACGAAGTACGGGCAAGCAATCTCAGACAGCAGTTCACAGCCAGGCACAACCCCCGAACGCGCACGTACAAAGTGCCGTCGAGGATGAACCCCTCCCAGGAACAGTGCAATATCCATGCACGCCCAGGAGACTCTTAAAAGAAAATGGGATCTGCCTCACTAGAAGCAAACCCCAATTCCGTAGAAGTCGAGCGACTAGCCCTCGTCCGTCGGTGACAAAACATCCATAATGCGGTTTAGATCCTCAACGCTTGCGAACTCAATGCTGACTCGACCCTTACGGGCACCCAAGGTGATCTTCACATTGGTATCGAGCCGATCCGAAAGAGAGGAAGCAAGGTAGTCGAGACGCTCATGCCGTGCATTAGGGCGCGGGATACTGTTCTTCGGCGGAACCGTAGGATCCTGGTACAACGCCACTGCTTCCTCAGTTGCACGTACGGACATTCCTTCGGCGACAATCTTCTGAGCGAGACGTTCCATCGAGGCCGCATCAGGGAGAGCGAGCAATGCACGTGCGTGGCCGGCCGAGAGCACGCTTGCCGCGACGCGCCGTTGTACCAAGGGAGGAAGTTTGAGGAGGCGAAGGGTGTTGGACACCTGCGGCCGCGACCGTCCGATCCGATCAGCTAGCTGCTCGTGTGTGGTGCCGAAGTCTTCCAGGAGTTGCTGGTATGCGGCTGCTTCTTCCAAAGGATTCAGCTGACTGCGGTGGAGGTTCTCCAGCAAAGCATCGCGCAGGAGGTCGTCATCATTGGTATCGCGAACAATCGCCGGGATGGTTTCGAGCCCGGCGGCCTGTACTGCCCTCCATCGACGCTCACCCATCACCAGTTCGTACGGTTCTCCACCCTTTTCAGTTGAAGTCCGTACAACAATTGGCTGGAGTACGCCTATTTCCTTGACGGAGTGAACCAGCTCCGCCATGTCGTCCTCATCGAAGACGCTGCGCGGCTGCTTCCGGTTGGGATGAATGTCCCCAACCGGAATTTCGGCAAAGCGCGCCCCGGGTACTTCAACGAGTTGAACCTCGGACGATTCCGCGGCATACGACTCAGAAACGGCGTCATCGGCAGTGGCATCGGCCGGCTCAGACACGGCCGGCTCCTCAACGGTGGTGACCTTCGCGGCGGGCGACTTCGAAGCAGCACCCTTTGCCGCCGTCGTGCTCTTGGAAGAGGAGCCTCGCGACGGAGAGCTCTTCGCTACTTCGGTTTCAGGCACCTCAGGCGTATCCACCGTCTCCGGGGCCTTGCGCGCCTCAGGGAAGAAGAGGTCCACAGGGCGGGACGTCGGAACGCCATTGCCCGATGCACCAGCCGAAGCGGAGCTGGGAATGAGAGCCCCAAGACCCCTACCCAGGCCTCGTCGCTTTTCGCTCATTAGTATGTCCCTCCGGTGGATTGGCAAGAATAGAGCCCGCCAAGGATATTGCAGTGATTCAGAAAGTCTAACGCTCGGCGATTTCCGCGGCGGCTTCCATATAGGACAACGCGCCGCTGGATGACGGATCGTAGGTCATCACCGTCTGCTGGTAGCTCGGGGCCTCCGAGATTCGCACGGAGCGTGGAACCACCGCACCGAGAACCTGGTTCGGGAAATGTTGACGGACTTCGGAAGCCACCTGCGCGGCCAGGTTCGTGCGGCCGTCGTACATGGTGAGGAGAATGGTGGAAACGACCAGATCAGCGTTAAGGTGCTTCTGGATCATCTCGATGTTCTTCAGGAGCTGGCTCAGCCCCTCCAATGCGTAGTACTCACACTGGATCGGGATGAGTACCTCGCTGGCGGCGCAGAAGGCGTTAACGGTCAGCAGGCCCAGGCTGGGCGGGCAGTCGATGAAGATGAAGTCAAGGCGGGCTTCACCGTTCTTCGCCCGTTCCTTCGAATACACATCGATTGCGCGGCGCAGACGCTGCTCGCGTGCAACGAGGGAAACCAATTCAATCTCAGCGCCGGCCAAGTGAATGGTTGCCGGCGCGCAGATGAGATTGGGAATATCGGGGCAAGGGGCCACAACGTCACGCAGCGGAAGGTCGTTGATCAGCACATCGTAAATACTGTCGACGTCGGCGTGGTGCTCAATGCCGAGGGCAGTGGATGCATTTCCCTGGGGATCGATGTCGATCACCAGGACATTGAGTCCGGCGGAAGCCAAGGCGGCCGCAATGTTGACCGTGGTGGTGGTCTTTCCAACGCCACCCTTTTGATTGGACACCGTGAAAATGCGGGTCTTCTCCGGCTTGGGAAGCTCGCGTCCTAGCAGCCGTTCGCGACGTCTGGTCTCGTTGGCGAGCTGGCGTGCAATAGGGCTGGAGTCATCGATGGAGTCCATGACGTTGTCGTGTCCGACAATCAGGGTTTCACGTGAAACAGCGGCGTTTGCAACTGAATTCGTACGCATCAGCGCAGATTCAAAAGACGCCGAAGGTGCAGCCATGGCCCGAGCCGACCCCAAGGAAATAAATGGCGGGATCCGCTGGGTGGAGGTTTCGCTACTGCCCACTGTCACACTCTCACTCTCATTCGGCTCTAGCTGCCGTTCTCTAGCTTAACCGCTCAGTTGCGGACACGCGGGACACAGCGCCGAAGCTAAGCGATCTTCCGCTGTTTGTTAACGACGATCCTGACCACAGTGGTGGGTTCCTCCAAGAGCTCCTGCCCACAAACCACAACAGACGTTTCCACGCCGCCGAGCCTGCGGATGACTTTTGCTGCTTGCTCAATCTCCTCGGCAGCACTGCGGCCCTTGATCGCCACCACTTCACCCTTGCCGTTAAGCAAGGGAATGGTCAATCCGGCGAGCTTGGACAGGGCAGAGACCGCCCGTGCCGTGACAACGTCCGCGTCGACCATTCCCACCGCGAGCTCGGCCCGCGTGCGCATGACGGTCACATTACCCAGCCCAAGGTCGTCCACTACTTCCTGAAGCCAAATGACGCGCCGCTCCAGGGGTTCGATCAGCGTGAGTTCAAGATCGGGACGCGCGATTGCCAAGCACAAGCCGGGAAGGCCCGCACCGGAACCAACGTCTGCGACGTGGCTTCCGTGGGCTATTGCCGACTCGATGACGGCGCAATTGAGAACGTGCCGGCTCCACAGGCGGGGAACCTCGCGCGGGCCAATCAGCCCGCGCTCGGTTCCGGATGTCGCCAAGTGTTCTACGTACCGCTGGGCGAGCCCAAGCCGGTCACCGAAAATCTTCTCTGCCGCTTGGAGTTCGGCTGCCGTGATTTCAACCATGATCCGTTAGTCGGCCGAAACCACGATGTGGCGGCCGGCGCCTTCGCCCTCGGACTCGGATACGAACCCGAGGTCAGCCACGGCGTCGTGCACAATCTTGCGCTCGTAAGCGCTCATAGGTTCAAGGGCCACCGGGGCGCCGGTCTCCTGCACCTTCGCGACGGCGTCTTCGGCAATCTGCTGAAGATCGCCGGCACGTTCCTTGCGGTAACCGTTGATGTCGAGCACCAGGCGCGAGCGGTTCTCGGTCGCCGACAGCACGGACAAGCGAGCGAGTTCCTGAAGGGCTTCGAGCACTTCACCGTCGCGGCCTACCAGGCTCTCAAGCCCCTCGGAGTCGTCTTCGGCTGCGATGGAGATGTAGGTACGGCCGTTGCGGATCTCAATGTCGATGTCGCCGTCGATGTCGGCAATGTCGAGCAGTTCCTCGAGGTAGTCTGCGGCGACGTCGCCCTCTTCCTCGAGGCGGCTCACGGAAGTGCCCTTGCCGGCGGGAGCGCCCTCTTCGGAAGTTTCTACTGTGGCCTCTGCCGGTTCCTCGGTGGCGGCAGCGGCCGTTGCCTCTTCGGTGCTTTCAACAGACATTACTTCTTCTTCCTGTTCTTACGTTGTGGCTGGATGCGCTGCTGTGCCTTGACCTCGACGGCGGCCACTTCAGCGGCGACGTCTGCGTCCTTCTTACCGCCCAGAAGGGGGTGGGAGGGCAGGCCCTTGGCGGCGCGACGCTCAGCGAGGGCTTTCGCGGCGGGAGATCCCGGCGTCGGCATGCGGCGGATGACAAAGAACTGCTGGCCCATGGTCCAGAGGTTGGTGGTGGTCCAGTAGATGAGCACACCGATCGGGAAGTTGATGCCACCAACACCGAAGACGAGCGGCAGGATGTAGAGCATCATCTTCTGCTGGCGCATGAACGGGCTGGCCATGGCCTCTTCGGACATGTTCTTGGCCATGATCTGCTTCTGCGTAATGAACTGCGACGCCGTCATGGCGAGGATCATCACGATGGAGAGGACCCACACAACAGTCACGTCGCCGCCGCCGGCCGGTGTCCCGTGAAGCAGCGAAGCCGAGAGCGGGGCGCCGAAGATGCTGGACGCATCGAACTGCACTACCTGCTCATGGCTCAAAGCGCCGATGCCCTGGCCGCTTTCCTTCGCAGCACTGATACCGGAAAGCACCTGGAACAGCGCGAAGAAGAACGGCATCTGGATCAGCATCGGCAAACAAGCGGAGAACGGGTTGGTGCCGTGCTTCTTGTACAGCGCCATCTGTTCCTGCGCCATCGCCTGGCGGGAGAGCTGGTCTGTCTTGCCCTTGTACTTCGCCTGCATCTTCTTCAGATCAGGCTGAAGCAGCTGCATGCCTCGCTGTGCCTTGATTTGCTTGACGAAAACAGGGATCAGGGCGGCACGGATCACCAGCACCAAACCGATGATGGACAGCGTCCACGTCCAGCCGTTCTCCGGAGGCAGGCCGATGAAACTCAGCCCGTCGTGGAACCCCAGCATGATCGCGGACACTAGCCACTTGAACGGGGCCAGAATTGTTCCAAAGATGTCCATACGTTTTCCCTATTTCCTCAGGCCGCTGTGCGGCGACCGTCTTCATCAGACCACACAGCCAGGAACTGGTCCGGGTTGTTCAGTACAACAATTGTGGGCGTCTGGCCTTCGGGCCAGTGACGATGTCCGGCGGGGACGTGGTCCACGCCGCCGGCGTTCCAGGGGTGGCAACGCGCAAGGCGCCGCACTGCGAGCCAACTTCCCTTGACGGCACCATGTACCGTCACCGCTTCGAGGGCATATGCCGAGCAGGATGGGAAGAACCGGCACACCTGGCCGTATAAGGGAGAGATGATCCTGCGATACGTCTTCAGCAAGATGATGAGGACGTTGCGCGGCAGCTCCCACAGAAAAGTTCCGAGGATCCTCGGAGAGACTCTAAAGAAGCGGACGACGGCGGAGCTCAGCTCATGCACGCGGTGTCCCTTCCGTTGTGGTGCCCTGGGTGGGCGAAACAACCCGCGGAGAGGATCCGCCGAGCCGTTTCGTGGTTGCCGCCAAGGCGGCATTGTAATCCGTCAGCAGCTGGTCCCAGCTCGCCGTCGCAGCCGCGGGCAACGCCCGGACCACGACAGCAAGACCCGTGCCATGCCTATTCAAAGACAAAGCACCTGCTTCTCTCAGTCTCCTCTTAACGAGGTTCCTGGTCACAGCGTTCCCGACAGCTTTGGAAACGATGAAGCCGATGCGGCTCGGTTCTCCGGCACCAATAGGTGCCGTATATAACACTAAGTTCCGGCGTCCATTGCGGACGCCGGAACGTACAGTTGTTGAAAAGTCGGTAGAAGTCCGCAGACGGTTACGGGTGGCTAGCACCTATTGACTCGCTTGGAAGGCTGACCGACGAGTCAGTTATTTAGGCCGACAGTTCGACGCGGCCCTTGCCACGACGGGCGGCCAGGATGGCGCGGCCGGCACGGGTGCGCATACGAAGGCGGAAGCCATGCTTCTTGGCCCGACGGCGGTTATTCGGCTGAAAAGTCCGCTTGCTCACGTTAGTTACTCCAGTGGATCAAAGGTGCGCCCACCCGATCAAAAGGGGAAGAACTGGCCGACGCTAAGTTTATTGTGTATCCGCCGCCGCCCAACGCCGGATTTACCGGAAGTGCGGGTGGTCGAAAAGCGGACACATAGGACTTCACAACGTTAGGGCAAAAAGACCCCCGAGGTCAAACCGGGAGCCACCGTGCCCGATATCCCCAGCTGTGGCTAAGTACGCCCGCCAGCCTGTGGATGAAGTGGCTCACAGACCCCGTTTCAGAACCACAACGGTGTAATTATCCACAAGCTTGTTCCCAGCTATCTTCTGGAGTTTCCATCCCCTAGAGTGTCTCAGTAGCCGATTATCCACGGACTGTGCATAACCCTGTGGATTCGGTTCGGAATCCACTCATGGTTTGGACCTTCGGCTGCCGCAATCCAGGCAAGCAAGCACTCGAGGGAACCAATTGATGACGGTAGACGAAGCCAACCACGCCAACACGGTCGGAAGTTCCTGGCGGCGGGTGCTGAGCCTGCTGGAACAAGACGATCGCGTCACACCCCGGCAGCGCGGTTTCGTTATCCTTGCGCAGGCGCAGGGCCTGATCGGCTCCACCCTCTTGGTGGCCGTACCCAACGAATTGACCCGCGAGGTTCTCCAGACGCAAGTCAAGGACGCCCTCGATGACGCCCTTCGCAGCGTCTTTTCCGACGATATCCGGTGCGCGATCGACGTCGACACGGATCTGGTGCCCATCCACGAAGAGCCGGCCCCCGCCGTCGAACTCTCTTCCGCGAACGACCTGGCCGTGGAACTGAAGCCGCAGCCCACCCCGCCGAGTACTTCGCACGAATTCGGCCGGCTTAACCCGAAATACGTCTTTGACACCTTCGTGATCGGTTCTTCGAACCGCTTCGCCCACGCAGCCGCCGTCGCGGTCGCCGAAGCACCGGCCAAGGCCTACAACCCGCTGTTCATCTACGGCGACTCCGGGCTCGGCAAGACGCACTTGCTGCACGCGATCGGCCACTACGCCCGCCGGCTCTACAGCGGCATCCGGGTGCGCTACGTGAATTCCGAAGAGTTCACCAACGACTTCATCAACTCGATCCGCGACGATGAAGGCGCCAGCTTCAAGACCACGTACCGCAACGTCGATGTGCTCCTGATTGACGACATCCAGTTCCTTGCAGGCAAGGACCGGACGCTGGAAGAGTTCTTCCACACGTTCAACGCCCTGCACAACAACAACAAGCAAGTGGTCATCACCTCGGACCTGCCGCCCAAGCAGCTCGCCGGCTTCGAGGACCGCATGAAGTCCCGTTTTGAGTGGGGCCTGCTGACCGATATCCAGCCGCCGGAACTCGAAACCCGCATCGCGATCCTCCGCAAGAAAGCCCAGAGCGAGGGACTGTCCGCGCCCGACGACGCCTTGGAGTACATCGCTTCCAAGATCTCAAGCAACATCCGCGAGCTCGAAGGCGCGCTGATCCGCGTCACTGCGTTCGCCAGCCTCAACCGCCAGCCCGTCGATGTGGCCCTCGCCGAAATGGTGCTGAAGGACCTGATCACCGACGACGGCGCCCAGGAGATCACGGCCGACCAGATCCTGAAGCAGACGGCTGACTATTTCAAGCTCAGCATGGAAGAGCTTTGCAGCAAGTCCCGCACACGCACTTTAGTGACCGCGCGGCAGATCGCCATGTACCTGTGCCGCGAGCTCACGGACATGTCCCTGCCCAAGATCGGCCAGGAGCTAGGCGGCCGCGACCACACCACCGTGATCCACGCGGACCGCAAGATTCGCGAACTGATGGCCGAGCGCCGTGTGATCTACAACCAGGTGACAGAGCTGACCAACCGCATCAAGCAGCAGCAACGCGATTCCTGAGTCCCTCACTCGAGCCACTCCATACCTTATTAACAGGCACATGTGGATAAGCCTGTGGATACTTAAGGGGACAAGCGCGGTTAATGGGCTTAAAACCCTTAAGGTGTCTGTGGATCGTTAAAAACGGCCCTGGGGGTTATCCACGTCCACACCCTGTTTAAAACCCCTGTCGCCCACATGTCGTGAACAGGGGTTAACCGCGGAACCGCGGGTCCAGAGGCAGTTATCCACAGTTTCCACAGGGGTTATTAACACTACTAATCCCAAAAAAATGAATTCCCTCAAATAACAATCTCCTTCCGCCCACCCGCCGACGCAGCCCGTGGCTGCTTCGAACCACAAGCCAGCAAGCCGGGGATGGGTTAATGCCCGAAGTTCCGGCTAAGCTGTCTGCATCGCGTCCATCCTTGGCGCTGCTTTGTAGTTCGCTCACTGCGGACCATGCAGCTGCCGAGTTCGGGGCGCTGGTTTTCGGGGCTCCTGCGGGAGTTTCCGGTGGAACACTGGCAGCAGCAATGAAAGGCGGCACCCTTCCGTGAAGTTCAGAGTCGAGCGGGATGTCCTGGCAGAAGCCGTCACATGGACAGCCCGGTCCTTGTCTCCGCGGCCGCCCGTCCCGGTACTCTCAGGTCTCCTGCTCAAGGCAGAAGCCGGAACAGTGAGTCTCTCGAGCTTTGACTACGAGACCTCCGCCCGTCTCGAGATTCCGGCTGACATCACCACCGAGGGAACCATCCTGGTTTCCGGTCGCCTCTTGGCCGATATCTGCCGCAGCCTCCCTTCGGCGCCTGTCGACATCGAAACCGACGGCAGCAAAGTCACCCTCACGTGCCGTCGAAGCAGCTTCCATCTCGCCACCATGCCGGAATCCGAGTACCCGCCACTTCCGGCGCTTCCCGCCATCAGTGGAACCTTGCCCGGCGACGCCTTCGCCCAAGCCGTTTCGCAGGTCATCATCGCGGCCAGCAGGGATGACACCCTGCCGATCCTTACCGGTGTCCGGATGGAGATCGAGGATGACATGATCACCCTCCTCGCCACGGACCGTTACCGCCTCGCCATGCGGGAAGTGCCGTGGAAGCCTGTCACCCCGGGAATTTCCACGAGTGCCTTGGTGAAATCCAAGACCCTCAACGAGGTGGCCAAGACGCTCGGTGGCAGCGGCGACATCCACCTCGCACTCGCTGATGACGACAGCCGCCTGATTGGCTTCGAAAGCGGCGGGCGCACCACCACTTCCCTGCTCGTCGACGGCGACTACCCCAAGATCCGGTCCTTGTTCCCGGATTCCACGCCGATCCACGCCACGGTCCAAACCCAGGAACTCGTTGAAGCCGTTCGCCGTGTGTCCCTCGTCGCGGAACGAAACACCCCGGTTCGCCTGGCGTTCACCCAAGGCCAACTGAATCTCGACGCCGGTACCGGCGAAGATGCCCAGGCATCCGAGGAACTGGAAGCCCAGCTCAGCGGCGACGACATCACCGTGGCCTTCAACCCGCACTACCTGGTGGAAGGCCTGGGCGTGATTGAGACCAAGTTCGTGCGCTTCTCCTTCACTACCGCACCCAAGCCAGCCATGATCACCGCCCAGGTTGACGCCGACGGCGATGACAAGGGCGACTACCGCTACCTCGTGATGCCCGTCCGTCTCCCCAACTAGTCCCCACCGCCTCGCAAGTCCCCACCGGCTCCCAGCCTTCGCAAGCTCAGGCAGGGGCCCTCGCCGGAGGGGCCCCACGGCCAGGGAACGGTCGGGTCAATACCAAAACCACCAGCGCAGAAAAGAGTTCACACCGTGCACATCGGACTGATCGGCCTTGGAAAAATGGGTTTCAACATGCGCGAACGCATGCGCAACGGCGGAATCGAGGTCACTGGCTTTGACCGCAATCAGGACATCGCCGACGTCGCATCCGTTGACGAACTGATTGCTGCACTTCCGGCTCCGCGCCTGGTCTGGGTCATGGTTCCCTCCGGCGACATCACCGATGCCGTGATCAGCGAACTCGGTGAAAAGCTCTCCGCCGGGGACATGGTGATCGACGGCGGCAACTCACGCTTCACCGAAGACCAGAAGCATGCCGCCTTCCTGGCATCCAAGGACATCCGCTTCGCCGATTGCGGTGTTTCGGGAGGCGTCTGGGGCCTGCAGAACGGCTACGGACTCATGGCAGGCGGCGCGGACGAAGACATCGAACTGGCCATGCCGGTATTCGACGCGCTCCGTCCCGAAGGCGATCGTGCCGACAGCTTCGTCCACGTGGGCGGCGTGGGAGCAGGACACTACGCCAAGATGGTCCACAACGGCATCGAATACGGTCTGATGCAGGCCTACGCCGAAGGCTACGAACTGCTCGCCGCCAAGGACATCATCAAGGACCTTCCCGGCACCTTCCGTGCTTGGCAAAAAGGCACCGTGGTGCGGTCCTGGCTGTTGGACCTCATGGTCAAAGCCCTGGACGAAGACCCGGGCCTGGCCTCCATCGGGGACTACGTCGAGGACTCCGGCGAAGGCCGCTGGACCGTTGAAGAAGCCATTGCCAACGCGATCCCCGCGCCGGCAATCACCGCCGCGCTCTTCGCCCGCTTCTCCTCCCGCGAGGACAACTCACCGGCCATGAAGATGGTGTCCGCGCTGCGCAACCAGTTCGGCGGACACGCCACCCGCCCGGCCAACTAAGTCCCGGCCGACCAGCAGTACGCGTGTACCTCGAACATCTTTCGCTGACCGATTTCCGCAGCTACGCGCAGGTTGACCTCAAGCTCGGCCCCGGGGTCACCGTCCTCGTGGGGTCCAACGGCATCGGCAAGACGAACCTCATGGAAGCCATCGGATACCTGGCCACCCTGAGATCGCACCGAGTCAGCACGGATGCGCCCCTCCTGCGCTTCGGCACGGAGCGCGCTTTGATCCGGGCGAAGCTTGTCCGCGGTGAACAATCCACCGTGGTCGAGCTCGAAATCAATGCCGGCCGTGCCAACCGTGGCCGGATCAACCGCGGAAATCCCGTACGCGCCCGCGACATCCTGGGCATTTGCCAGACCGTGCTCTTCGCCCCCGAAGACCTGGCCCTGGTCAAGGGTGATCCGTCCAACCGCCGGCGCTTCCTCGACGAGCTGCTGGTCAGCCTCATGCCAGTGCATGCGGCGACCCGCAGCGACTACGACCGCGTGCTCAAACAGCGCAACGCCCTGCTGAAATCGGCCCGCACCGGAAAATTCACCGCGGGCCACGAAGCAACGCTCGATGTTTGGGACCAGCACATGGCGCGGGCCGGCGCGGAACTCCTGCATGCACGGCTGGAACTCGTGGAACGGCTTCGACCCCACCTAAACAGCGCCTACGCGCAACTGACGGATGGATCGAAGGAAGCGGGCGCGATCTACCGCTCCACTATCCAAGGCGTGTTGGACGACGACGGCGGTCCCGCCGAACGTCTGGCTGAGGGTTCAGAGGGGGTTGAGGACCTCCGCCTGCTATCCGTGGAGCAACTCACTGAGCGTTACGTCCAGGCTTTCGCCGCCTCGCGCCGCAAAGAGTTGGAACGCGGAATTTCCCTGGTCGGACCCCATCGCGACGAACTCGAACTGGTTTTAGGCCAAGCTCCGGCCAAGGGCTATGCTTCCCATGGCGAAACATGGTCCATGTGCCTCTCCCTGCGCCTGGCCTCGTACTACGTCATGCTCGACGACACCCGTACCGGGGGTTCTGCTCCGATCCTCATCCTCGACGACGTGTTCGCCGAGCTGGACGTGCAGCGCAGGCGTAAACTGGCTGCAATAGTGGCCGGCGCCGAACAGGTTTTGGTGACGGCCGCCGTCGACGCCGATATTCCCGAGGAACTGGCGGGGCGGCGCGTGAAGGTTGTGCCCGGAGGCATTGATGGAGAAGGATAGCCCCGGCGGACGCCAGCCGGGCAGGGACCCTGACGAGATTGACGCTGCCCAATCAGCTTTGAACCGGATGCGCGAAGCGGCCGCTGCGCGGGGCGAAATCCGTCGCGCCGCCCCGCGGACGGGTACCGCTCCGAAACGCAAGGGCGTCCGGGACACCCGAGGATTCAGCCAATTCCATGGCAGCGGCCGGGACCCGCTTGGTTTGGGGAAAGTCGTCGGGAGGCTCGTGGCCGAACGCGGTTGGACATCTCCAGTGGCCGTGGGCTCCGTGATGGCCGAGTGGGATGCCTTGGTGGGACCGGAGATTTCCGCACATTGCACTCCGGAGAGCTTCACCGACACCACCCTGCATGTCCGCTGCGATTCCACCGCGTGGGCAACGCAGCTCAGGCTCCTGAGCACCAGCCTCCTGGACATGTTCCGAAAAGAACTCGGAGACGGTGTGGTGACGTCCATTCAAGTGCTCGCGCCCACCGCGCCGAGCTGGCGCAAGGGCGGACGAAGCGTCAATGGGCGGGGCCCCCGGGATACCTACGGGTAACTTCCCCGGCACCCGGGTGAGCGCATTTGCTTGAACGGCGCACAGGGGCGAGAAACCTCCCCGGACCGTATAGCTCCCTAGAGGGTGCCGTTTTGGCAGCTTGCAGATGCGGCCAGCGGCCTCCCAGAGCTACTTTCCTGAGCATAAGGGCCGGGTTTTGCAAGGAACTGCGCTTAGTCACGATAGAATCGGCATAGACAACTGGGCGCCGGTGAACGTCGATTGGCTCCGCTGAACAGCACTTGTAGAAGCGGATCCGCCAATCACGAAGTAGCCGGCGTTAGCAGTGACGTCCCTGTTGGCGGCTGCCGTATCCCTGTGGTGTGTCCTGACGGACGTGCTTCCTTGGTGCGGTGACGGCCGGCGACCATCGAACACGGAGGAGTCGAAAGCGCCTGTGGCTAACGACAATGCAGAGACCTTGGCAGTAGATCCCGCGAAGGAGAACGCCCACAAGCCTGACACACCCTCGGGGTCCAAGGAGTACGGTGCGAGCGACATCACCGTTCTTGAAGGTCTCGAAGCGGTGCGCAAGCGCCCGGGTATGTACATCGGATCCACAGGCCCGCGCGGCCTCCACCACTTGGTGTACGAAGTGGTGGACAACTCGGTGGACGAGGCCCTTGCCGGGTACTGCAGCCACATTGAAGTGACCCTCCAGGCCGACGGCGGCGTCAAGGTGGTGGACGATGGCCGCGGCATCCCCGTGGACATGCACCCCACGGAGAAGAAGCCAACCGTCGAAGTTGTCATGACCATCCTGCACGCGGGCGGCAAGTTCGGCGGCAGTGGCTATGCCGTGTCCGGTGGCCTCCACGGCGTCGGTATTTCCGTCGTCAACGCGCTTTCGCGCAGGGTAGACACCGAGGTGCGTCGCCAGGGCCACGTTTGGCGGATGAGTTTCGCCGACGGCGGCAAGCCGCAGGGCGGGCTCGTCCAGGGCGAAGCAACGGACCAGACTGGAACGTCCCAGACGTTCTACCCGGACGGCACCATCTTCGAGAGCACCGATTTCGATTTCGAGACCCTCCGCGCACGCTTCCAGCAGATGGCCTTCCTCAACAAGGGCCTGCGCATCACGCTCACGGACGAGCGTCCTGTCGCAGGAGCAGGCGACGATGATCTGGATCTTGACGCGGTTGCCACTGACGGCGAAGTGGCGGCTGAACACCGCACCGTCGTTTACCAATACAACGACGGCTTGCTCGACTACGTGAAGCACCTGAACTCGAACAAGAAGGTGGACGTCGTCCACGAGGACGTCATCGCCTTCGAAACCGAGGACATTGGGCGACACATCGCCGTCGAGGTCGCGATGCAGTGGACCACGGCCTATTCCGAGAGCGTCCACACTTACGCCAACACCATCAACACGCACGAGGGCGGCACCCACGAAGAAGGTTTCCGTGCCGCGATGACATCGCTCATCAACCGCTACGCGCGCGAGAAGACCATCATCAAGGAAAAGGATGACAACCTGACCGGCGACGACATCCGCGAGGGCCTCACGGCCGTCATCTCGGTGAAGTTGTCCGAACCGCAGTTCGAGGGCCAGACAAAGACCAAACTGGGTAACTCCGAGGTCAAGGGCTTCGTCCAGCGGGTGGTCACCGACCAGCTTGGTGACTGGTTGGAGCGGAACCCCGGCCCAGCCCGCGACGTCATCCGCAAGGCTGTCCAGGCTGCCCAGGCCCGGATGGCGGCCCGGAAGGCCCGCGACAACGCACGCCGCAAGAGCCCCCTGGAATCCTTTGGTATGCCGGGCAAGCTGTCCGACTGCTCGTCGAAGGACCCATCGCGCTGCGAGGTCTACCTCGTGGAGGGTGACTCCGCGGGCGGTTCGGCCAAGCGTGGCCGGAACCCCGAGACCCAGGCCATCCTGCCGTTGCGCGGCAAGATCCTGAACGTGGAGCGCGCCCGGTTGGACAAGGCCCTTGGCAATAATGAGGTCCAGTCCATGATCACGGCCTTTGGTACCGGGATCGGCGAGGACTTCGACATCTCCAAGCTGCGGTACCACAAGATCGTCCTGATGGCCGATGCCGACGTGGACGGCCAGCACATCACCACGCTGTTGATGACCCTGCTGTTCCGCTACATGCGTCCGCTCATTGAGAACGGCTACGTCTACCTGGCCCAGCCGCCGCTCTACCGCATCAAGTGGTCGAACGCCCCTCACGACTATGTCTACAGCGACCGTGAACGTGACGCCAAGCTGGTTTCCGGACAGGCCGCCGGCCGCCGTATCCCGAAGGACAACGGCATCCAGCGCTACAAGGGCCTCGGCGAAATGGACTACACCGAACTCTGGGACACCACCATGGACCCGGACCACCGCACGCTCCTGCAAGTCACCATGGACGATGCCCTGGCGGCGGACCAGACCTTCTCCGTGCTGATGGGTGAGGACGTGGAATCGCGCCGGAACTTCATTCAGCAGAACGCCAAGGACGTCAGGTTCCTGGATATCTAGAGACTTCAAAGCCCCTAGGAATATTCCAGTACTGACATATACCTGAAACGGAAATCATAGACTATGAGTGAAGAAACACCCGAGGTTCCCGCCGAGTCGGCCGGCATTCCGGAGCCCGTACTTGAGGGCGATGTGCTGACCGACCGCGTGGACCAGGTGGACCTGCAGACGGAAATGCAGCGTTCGTACCTGGACTACGCCATGGCCGTCATCGTTGGCCGTGCGCTTCCGGACGTCCGCGACGGCCTGAAGCCTGTCCACCGTCGCGTGCTCTACGCGATGTTCGACGGCGGGTACCGCCCGGACCGCTCCTTCAACAAGTGCGCCCGCGTGGTGGGCGAGGTCATGGGCCAGTACCACCCGCACGGTGACACGGCGATCTACGATGCCTTGGTCCGCCTCATCCAGGACTGGACGATGCGCTATCCGCTGGCGCTCGGCCAGGGTAACTTCGGTTCCCCTGGCAATGACGGTGCCGCGGCTCCGCGATACACCGAAACCAAGATGGCCCAGCTGGCCATGGAAATGGTCCGCGACATCGACGAGGAAACCGTCGATTTCCAGGACAACTACGACGGCAAGAACCAGGAACCCACCATCCTGCCGGCGCGTTTCCCCAACCTGCTGGTCAACGGTTCCTCCGGCATCGCCGTCGGCATGGCCACCAACATCCCGCCCCACAACCTCCGCGAAGTCGCCGATGGTGTGCAGTGGTATCTGGCCAACCCGACGGCCAGCCGTGAAGAGCTGCTCGAGGCGTTGCTCGTGCGGATCAAGGGTCCGGATTTCCCGACCGGTGCAACCATCCTCGGCCACAAGGGCATCGAGGACGCGTACCGGACGGGCCGCGGCTCCATCACGATGCGCGCCGTGGTGAACGTGGAGGAACTCCAGGGCCGCACATGCCTGGTGGTCACCGAATTGCCGTACCAGGCGAACCCGGACAACTTGGCCATCAAGATCGCCGAACTGGTCAAGGACGGCAAGATCCAAGGCATCGCGGACCTCCGCGACGAGACCTCCGGCCGAACCGGCCAGCGGCTCGTGATCGTTCTCAAGCGCGATGCCGTGGCCAAGGTGGTGCTCAACAACCTCTACAAGCACACCCAGCTGCAGGACAATTTCGGTGCCAACATGCTGGCGATCGTCGACGGCGTACCCCGCACCCTGAGCCTGGACGCCTTCATCCGGCACTGGGTGGCCCACCAGATGAGCGTCATCGTCCGGCGGACCCGCTACCGCCTGCGCAAAGCCGAGGAAGAGGCGCACATCCTGCGCGCACTACTCAAGGCGCTGGACATGCTGGATGAGGTCATTGCACTCATCCGGGCCTCCAACACCACCGAGGCTGCCCGCGACGGCCTGATGGGTCTGCTGGAGATCGACGAGCTCCAGGCCCGCGCCATCCTCGACATGCAGCTCCGCCGCCTCGCAGCGCTGGAACGGCAGAAGATCCAGGACAGGCACGCCGAGCTTGAAGCCATGATCACGGAATTCAACTCGATCCTGGCCTCCGAGCAGCGCCAGCGCGACATCATCAGCCAGGAACTTGCCGAGATCGTGGCCAAGCACGGTGATGACCGCCGGACCCATATCCTCATGGGCTTCGACGGTGACATGTCCATGGAAGACCTCATCCCCGAGGAAGAAGTGGTAGTCACCATCACCCGCGGCGGATATGTCAAGCGCACCCGCAGCGACAACTACCGTTCGCAGCAGCGAGGCGGCAAGGGCGTCAAGGGTGCCCAGCTTCGCGGCGACGACGTTGTGGAGCACTTCTTTGTCACAACCACGCACCACTGGTTGCTGTTCTTCACCAACCTGGGCCGCGTGTACCGGGCCAAGGCGTACGAGCTTGCCGAGGCCGGCCGTGACGCCAAGGGACAGCACGTGGCAAACCTGTTGGCCTTCCAGCCGGACGAGCACATCGCCCAGGTCCTGGACTTGCGCGACTACGAGCAAGCCCCGTACCTGGTGCTCGCCACCAAGAACGGCCTTGTGAAGAAGACGCGCCTGGAAGACTACGACACCAACCGCACCGCTGGCGTCATCGCCATCAACCTTCGGGATGAGGACGAGCTCGTCTCGGCGCAGCTTGTGTCCGAAACGGATGATCTCCTCCTGGTTTCCCGCAAGGGCCAGTCGATCCGCTTCACGGCCACCGACGAGGCACTGCGCCCCATGGGTCGCGCCACCTCGGGTGTGACCGGCATGAAGTTCCGCGAAGACGACGAACTCCTCGCGGCCGACGTCGTGCAGGACGGCTCGTTCGTGTTCGTCGTGACCGAAGGCGGGTACGCCAAGCGCACCGCCGTCGAGGAGTACCGGCTCCAAGGCCGTGGCGGCCTGGGCATCAAGGTGGCCAAGCTTCAGGAAGAGCGCGGCGACCTTGTCGGTGCGTTGATCGTCAACGAAGAAGACGAAGTCCTGGTGGTCATGGAGGGTGGAAAGATCGTCCGCTCGGCCGTGGCCGGTGTGCCTGCCAAGGGCCGCGACACCATGGGCGTCATCTTCGCGAAGCCTGACAAGAACGACCGCATCATCGAGGTGGCCCGCAACAGCGAACGCGGCCTTGAAGGCGAGGAATCCGACGACGAACAGCGTGAGGGCGGACACGACGCATCAACCGTCAATAGTGTCGAAAATCCCGTCGGAGGACAGTCCGAGGCGGACGATGACGTAACGTTGGCTGCAAACGGCGGCGCCGATCAGGCGACCGCGACGGCCGAATCGGGATCGGCCGCAGGATCCGGCAATGGGTCCGGCGTCGAGCTGAACGAAGACAACACCGGAGGTAACGAGTGAGCAATTCGGACTCATATCCCAAGCCGAGCACGGGTGTCCCTGGAGGATTCCGGCAGCCGTCGGCTACTCCGCGGGTAGACGCACCGGCCCGTCCCGAGCAGCGCCCTGTGGCATCCTCCTCGGGTGCGGCAGGAACTGGCGCGGAAAGGGTCCCAGGTCAGCGTCCGGCCGCTCCCGGCCAGCGCCCGGCGGTTCCCGGCCAGCGTCCCGCAGGAACGCAGCGCCCGGCGGGGCAGCGTCCCGCCGCACCGGGCCAGCGGCCGGTGCAGGGCCAGCAGCGGCCCGCCACCGGGGCTCCCGGGCTCGTGAAGCCGGCTCCTAAGGCGAAGGTTCGCCGCGCCCGCCTGCTGGTCAGCAAGGTTGATCCGTGGTCTGTCCTGAAGATGGCGTTCCTGTTGTCCGTTGCCTTGGGCATCGTGACTGTGATTGCCGCAATCGTGCTTTGGACTGTGTTGGACCTCACCGGCATTTTCAACCAGGTGGACAGCCTTCTGGGCACCCTGGCAGGCTCGGAAAGCGGTGGCTTCGAACTCAAGAAGGTCGCATCGCTGGGACAGGTGGCCTCCTTCGCCACCATCATTGCCGTGGTGAATGTTGTGCTGCTGACCGCCCTGTCCATGCTGAGCGCCGTGCTTTATAACATTGCGGCAACACTCGTGGGCGGTATTGGCGTGACCCTTACCGACGACTGATACAGACGGCCGGAAAATGAGGGAAACTGCTGGAAAACAGTGGTGAAAATACCTCGATTTGAGATCGGGCCGGGATGTGCTGTAAAGTCATGTCTCGGCCCGAAGAGGTATCGGGGCGTATAGCTCAGGCGGTTAGAGCGCTTCGCTGATAACGAAGAGGTCCCAGGTTCAAGTCCTGGTACGCCCACGGAACCTGCACAGGTTTTGCTAAAGGTTTGGGAAGCCAAGCCGGAACGGGGTGCATGTGAAGAAGTTGCTGGTAGTTGCAGCTGCGATCGCAGGCGTCCTGCTCTACAAAAAAGTGCAGGAATCCGAAGCCCGGAAAACAGTCTGGAGCAAGGCAACCGATACGGTTGGCTAGCGAAGGCGCCCGGCCCGGAGATGGTGAAAACCATCGAAGGAACTGGGGTAGTATGGATGGGTTGCTTCTTATGGGGGCATGGCGCAATTGGTAGCGCACCTGCTTTGCAAGCAGGGGGTTCGGGGTTCGAGTCCCCGTGCCTCCACCATAAGGAAGAGTCCCGGTCAGAAATGACCGGGACTCTTTGCGTTAAGCCACCCCACTAAGGTTGAAATGTGAACTTCATTGTTGCTGCTTTGGGTGTGCTCGGAGTCGCATCATCCGGACCCCTCATCGCCGGAACGCTTGGAGCTACCTCTGTCACGGCGCTGGCCATCGCGTTCTGGCGCAACGCAATCGCCGCCGTCGTCATGGCCTCGCCGGTCTTGATCCGCGAGCCGCGCCAGTTCCGCAAGATCACCCGCAGAGAGTTCACTTGGTCCGCTGTCGCGGCAGTGGCGCTGGCCTTCCACTTCGCTTGCTTCATCACCGCGCTGCAGCTCACGTCAGTCGCGGCAGCCACCGCCTTGGTGTGCCTGCAGTCGGCGTGGATCGCCGTTTTCCAGCTCCTCCGGGGCAGCAAGCACCGTTGGCCGGTCCTGGTGGGCCTGGGCATCGCGTTGGGCGGCGTCGCGGCCATCACGGGCTTCGATATGGGAACCTCCCCGAAAGCCCTCCTTGGTGACATCCTGGCCCTCGCGGGAGGCGCCCTGGCGGGCCTGTATACCCTGGCCGGAGGTAAAGCCCGCCAGAGCATGGGCACCGGAACGTACACGACGCTTTGCTACGGGATCTGCGCCGCCATCGTCGCCGTTCTGGCCCTCACTGGCGGCCAGCCGCTTGTGGGGTTCGACGCCGGCGGTTGGCTGGGGATCGTTGCAATCACTGTGTGCGCACAACTGGTGGGCCACACCGCGTTCAACCACCTCCTGGCCACCGTGAGCCCGCTGCTGGTGTCGATGATCATCCTGCTGGAGATTCCGGGCGCAGCCCTTCTCGCTGCCGTCTTCCTGCACGAGACCCTGCCGGCCGGTACCTATGCTGGACTCGCCCTGATCCTGGTTGGGCTCGCCGTCGTCGTCGCTGGTCAGCGGCGCGGCAAGGGCGACGCCGAGGGCAAGATCGCCGAGCTCGGCGCTGACTGAGTGGCTACAGGCCGCCGCGGCGCGCGCCTTGGCCTGCATTGGCCGTGTGGATGGCCCGGAGAAGCTTGGCCGGGAAGTAGACCGAGAAGAACACCACCATGGGGGCCTTCAGCGCCATCTTCTTGACGTTGTGGGCCTTGTAGGTGCGGTCGAAACGGGTCACGTAATACCGGTAGTCGCGCGGTGAATCCTCGAGCCTGCGGGCAGACATTCCCGAGACCATCTGCGGCCAGTACTGGACCCTGAGATCGTGGTCGGCAAGGTGCAGGGATAGATCGATGTCCTCATGCATCTCGTCCTTCTCATCCAGGCAGGTTTCGTCCCGGATGGTTTCCCAGGCGGAACGGCGAAGCGCCATGTTGGATCCAAAGAGGAAGTGGTACTGGTGTTTCGCGAGCCGAAGCATGAGCTGGCGCATTTTGTCGTCTGCTTTGAGTCCGAATCGGCGCATGGGCATGTCGTAGTAGACCACCGGACCCGTGGCCGCCTGCGCTGAGGGATCGGCGAAGGCCTTTTGGACCTGCTCAACCCAGTCAGGTTCCAGGACGGAGTCGGCATCGATCCGGCCGAGGACATCCGACGTTGCGCTATTGAGGCCAAAGTTGCGGGTGGGGATGAGTCCCTGCACGTTGTCCTGGCTCAACAGGATGATGGGGCTCTCCGGGTATTCCTGCTGCATCTGCTGGACGATCTGCGCAGTGCGGTCTGTGGACCTGTTATCCACGACGATGATCTCGTCCGCAGGTACCGACTGGTAGATGGCCGCGATCAAGCACTGCCGTATGACGCTTTCCTCGTTGAACGCCGGGATGATGATTGAAACGCTCGGCTTCACGGGTGCGACGGCTGCGTTGGTGGCTGCATCTACGAAAGATCTATCGGCTGGCATCCCCATAAATCTAACATCAGGCCGGTGTTACTTGAGGAAGCCTCCGGTGACAAGTGGCCAACCAATTGAAGGGATCCCGGCGAACCGGAATCCCTTCAACGTGGAGCGAATGTGGCTTTCGCTCAGGCTTCGTGTTTGCCGGCTTCGTCCGTGGCCGCCTGATCCTTGCCTGCTTCGTCCTTGTGCAGGCTGGCGGCGATGTTCTTTACCGCGGTTTTGGCGTCGGTTGCCACCTTTGCTGCGGTGTCCGTAGCGTCCTCGACGGCGTGCTTTGCCTTCTCGGCTACGGTCTCGGCTTTGTCAGCCACGTTGAGTTTCACGTCGTCAACCTTGTCAGCTACCTTGGCGGCTGCTTCGTTGGCCTTGTCAGCGACTTTCTCGGCCACCGCTGCGGCCGGCACCGGTGATGGGGTTACCGGGACCGGAGTCTTCCACGGGTCCTCCACCGGGCGGCTGGCTCTCCACGCGGCGACCCCGGCCGCGGCAGCTGCTGCTACAACGGTGAAGATCAGGAAGCCCCGCTTTTTGGGCTTCCTGGTCCTGGCGAGTTCTTTCGAAACGGTCTTGGTGGCTTCCTCGGCCGCGGCTTTCAGCTGGGATCCTGTGGCTTGTGCTTGCTCCTGCAGATTGTGAACCACGCCGGAGTCCACCAGCTTCTGGGCGACGGCGTCCACTTGCGCGGGTGCATTCTCAAGGGCGTGGTGGACAACCTCGGAGGCTTGCCCGAGCTGCTCTGAGAGCTTGGGCAGGTACTCCTCCACAACCTTGTCCCGGGCGTGACTGAGGGCCGGGGTGGCCTTGTTAAGGGCTTCCTGGATCTTGGGTGAGGCGTCCTCGACGACGTCGTGGATCTTCGGTGCGAGGTTCGCGAGGCCTTCCTGGAGCTTCGGCGTGACGGTTGCAACGCCGTCGGCGAGGTTGTACGCAGCCGACTTCAGGCCTTCCTGGAGCTTCGGCGAAGCGGTGTCGATTCCGTGCTGGATGCGGGGAACAGCCCAGTTCACAGCTGCTTCGACGCGCGGTGTCGCCCAGTCCTTGGCATTTTCGACACCATTCACAACGGTGTGTTCAAGTTCGCGGGCAATCCGGTCCGATTTCTTCACAACTACCTCCCGATCAACATGCTCGTTTGTTGTTAGCCTACGTCGCTTGATCGGCACCGGCTATTCATCCGGCGGATTCATGGAAGATTTCACCGAGCGCGGAACCGCCTTCCTGGCCGTCTCGGCGTTGACCCTGCGTGGAAGAATGGCCGTATGACCATCGCAACCGCAAAAGCAACTTTCCACACGAGCCTCGGTGACATCGTGGTTGACCTCTTCGGCAACCACGCGCCCAAGACGGTCGCCAACTTCGTTGGCCTGGCCACAGGCGAAAAGTCCTGGACGCACCCGGAGACCGGCGAAGACAAGACCGGTACCCCGTTGTACAACGGCACCATTTTCCACCGCATCATCAAAGACTTCATGATCCAGGGCGGCGATCCCCTCGGTCGCGGCATCGGCGGTCCGGGCTACAAGTTCGACGACGAGATCCACCCGGAACTCAACTTCAACGCCCCTTACAAGCTGGCCATGGCCAACGCCGGCATCCAGATGGGCAAGGGCACCAACGGTTCCCAGTTCTTCATCACCACGGTCAACACCGACTGGCTCTTCGGCAAGCACTCCATCTTCGGTGAGGTTGCTGACGAAGAGTCCAAGAAGGTTGTAGACGCCATCGAGGCTGTCCGCACCGGCATGGGCGACCGCCCTGTCGAAGACGTCGTCATCAACAGCATTGACATTGTCCAGCTCTGATCCCCGGGGCCTGAGCAGCATATGAGTTACGGAATCCCGGCGGCGGAGCCGTCAGCAGACATTCCGGTGTGCCCCAGGCACCCGGACAGGCCTTCCTATGTGCGGTGCCAGCGTTGCGGGCGTCCTGCATGCCCCGAATGCCAGCGGGCGGCCGCCGTCGGGTTCCAATGCATTGACTGCGTCAATGAAATGAAGCGTTCGACGCCGGCAGTGCGTTCCGCTTATGGCGGCGCCATTGCGACGGGACGTCCTTTGGCGACGTACATACTTATCGGGCTGTGTGCCCTGGTGTACGTGCTGCAATGGCTGATTCCCGGCGATGTCGTCGAGCGTCAGCTCTTCTTTGTATCCGGCTATGCCACTCCGCAATACGGGGCTTTCGAACCCTGGCGGATGTTGACGAGTGCTTTTGTACATTCCCAGGGCTTCGTCCTGCACATCGTGCTCAACATGTACATGCTCTGGATCTTTGGCCAAGTGCTGGAGCCTGTCCTGGGGCGCATCCGCTTCCTGGCCGTTTACCTTCTGTCTGCCATTGGTGGCTCTGTCGGCTTCCTGCTCCTGACTCCTGTCATCCCTGGAACTGCAGTAGAAGGTGCTTCCGGTGCGATCTTCGGCCTCTTTGGCGCGCTGTTGGTAGTCCAAAGCCGACGCGGCGGAGACACCCGGCAGCTGTGGATCCTGATTGCCATCAACGGCGTGATTGGCTTCGTTGTCCCGGGAATCGCCTGGCAGGCCCACTTGGGCGGCCTTGTCACCGGAGGCCTGTGTGCCGCCGTGATTGCCTTTGCTCCGCGTGGACCGCGCCAGGCGCTGTTGCAGACTGCCGGCCTGGCGCTTGTGGCCGGGATTCTGGTCCTGGCTACCGTCTTCCGCTTCACGACGGGCTAGGAACTCGTTAACCGAGGAGCTCCTCCAAGCGGTCCATCGACTCTTTGATGCCCGCATCCATGCCGCTGGCTACTGCCATGTCCCGTGCTTCCACCGAGGGAAACACGGAGTGCTGCACCACACGTGTGCGGCCTCCGAGGTCTTCAAACCTGGTGGTGTCCAAGGTGACTTGCCCCGGGGCGCCGTCGAACTCGAAGGTCTGGATGATCCGCAGTGGCTCCTGGACTTCGTGGAAGACCCCGCGGAAGCCGAACTCGTTGCCCTGATCGTCGAGATGCGTGTAGCGGTAACTGCCGCCCGTGCGCGCGTCGTACGACTCCAGGCGCATTTCCAGGCGACGCGGACCCAACCATTTGACGACGAGTTCGGGGTCTGTGAAAGCCTGGAACACGCGCTCCGGTGCGGCGTCGAAGTCGCGGCTCGTGTCGATGAACGGCGTGCCCGCCGTGACGTCAATGGTTGTTGTGTTGGTGCTCATTGTTCTTCTCCTTTTCCGGATTGTCCTTGTCGGCTGTGCCCTTTTTGACGGGGTCTGCCGTGTCTTCGCCGGCAGATGGCGTCTCACTGGCCAATAGTTCGTCCAGTCGGGCGAAACGTTCCTCAGCCTGAAGACGGTAGTTCTCGATCCACTCGGCCAAGGGGCCGAGCGCCGTGGTGTTCAAGTGGCAGGGACGGCGCTGGGCTTCCCTGCTCCTCGTGATGAGCCCCGCGCCTTCGAGCACCTGAAGATGCTTGGAGATTGCTTGGAGGGTGACGGCGAAGGGCTGGGCGATCTCATTGACGGTGGCATCGCCCAAGGCCAACCGTGCCAGTATCTTGCGGCGGACAGGATCGGCGAGGGCCATGAACGCCCTGTTGAGCTGGTCTTCCGGATCCAGCACCGCTGCAGCAATCGTGCCCGGCATGCTTCTCCCCTATTGGGTTCAGGCTCACGCATCGCGGAATTCCAACTCTTCCGCCGTACTCAAGCAACTGGTTTATCAACTAATTCATTGAATAAGGCCAGCCTAGAACTGTGCACTGATGCCGTCAAGGCCCTTGGAGATGTTTTCCACAGGCGTTATCCACAATGTGCGTAACTTACAAGCATGTAGTTCGATGGTGAATGGACTCTCCGGAGCGAGATGGCAGGGGTCGGGCTTTCCTCTTGGGATTAACGTCCACACCTGTGGATAACTTTTGCCCATACGCCTGTGGGTATGTGGATAAGAAGTGGGTTATCCGGGGGTGTGTGGACAACTTCAGCGTTCGCAGCCGCAAGAGCGCGGTATCAACAGAGTTATCAACATTGTTAATAACTCACATTGCTGTAGTTCGTTGTCTTTCCTACCCTCTGAGGCCCGCCGTTCCGGGAGTTTTCCACTATGTAGGCGCAGTTTTTCCCCAACTGTGGATAACTTGTGGGTAGTTGCCTGTTGTTAAGTGCGTAACTCGGGTGCCCCCACGGCAGCGGTTGTGGGAAGCGGATTTTTGATCGCTCTGTCTTGCCGGTAGCGGCACATGCCTGGGTCCAGGCTTGGAAAGGCGCCAAATGAAATCTGTTACCGGAATCTGGTGTTCATCCATCGCTCGCGGCCGCCGCAGCAGGAGGCCAAGCGATACGGCGGTGCCGCCGGCACCAATAGGAGCGCGGACGGGTACTATCCCCGCCGCTTTCCACAATGCCAGCGCAATGGAAGGTCGCAGCGACCATGCGGTGGAGTACCTGCCCGGAGTAGACGGTCATCCGCGCCGGACGAAACCACGGCCGCGCGCCAGCCGTACTCGCTTTGGGTGGAGCCTCCCAGACGAAACCGCCGGCTCACAATTTCGATATAGACGGACCCGTCCCGACAGGGCGAGTCACCATAGCACCGTGAAGTCGCCACCCTCGGCTAAGTCGGACCAGAACTCGACACGAAGCCGGGGCTCCTCGATGGTGCGACGGGCTTCGCCGAGGCACGCACGCCTGGCAGCCTGGGTAGCGGACCGGAGTCAGACCGGAACGTGTTCGGTCTGGGAAGCAACGGTCTGCGGCCTGCGGGCGGCATCACTTATCCGCAACAGCAGGGCGACGATGATCCAGTTGGCGAGGAGGGAGGACCCGCCCGCGGAGAGGAACGGCGTCGTCAGCCCTGTGAGGGGAATAAGGCGGGTGACGCCGCCGATAATGATGAAGCACTGAAGAGCCATGGAGAAGGCCAGCCCGCAGGCAAGGAGCTTCCCGAACGCATCCCGGATGCCCAGGGCGGCCCGGAATCCCCTCGTGAAAAGCAGCAAATAGAGGAGAACGATCGCGAACAGCCCGATCAGGCCGAGTTCTTCACCAAGGGAAGCGATGATCATGTCGCTGTTCGCGAATGGCACGAGGTCCGGGCTTCCGAGCCCGAGGCCTTTGCCGATCAGGCCGCCGTCGGCCATTCCGAAGAGGCCTTGGACAATCTGGGCGCTGCCTCCGGGGAAGCGGGTGAAGACCTGGGGGTCGAAAGCATTGATCCAGGCGTCAATGCGCAAGCCGACGTGGGAAAAGATCTTTGCTGCGGCGTATCCGCCCAAAAGCATGAGCACGACGCCGAGGACGAGCCAGCTGGCCCGGCTCGTGGCAACGTAGATCATCACGATGAACAGCCCGAACAGCAGTATGGACATGCCGAGATCGTGCTGGAAGACCAGTACGCCGACGCTCGCTGCCCAAGCGGTGATCATCGGGCCCGTGTCCTTGATCCTTGGGAACTGCAGGCGCCCGAATTTCCTGCCGGCCAGCAGGATCAAGTCCCGGTTGGAGGACAAATAGCCCGCGAAGAAGACGGCGAGCGTGATCTTCACGATCTCGCCGGGCTGGAACTGCAGGGAGCCGAGGCGTATCCAGACATTCGCGCCATTGATGTCGCCGGCCGAAATGCCCGGCACAAGGGGAAGGATAAGGAGGGCGGCGCTGATCGCAAGTGCAATGAAGGTATACCGGCGCAAAAGCCGGTGATCCTTCAAAAGCCACAAAACGGCGGCCGCGACCAGAACCGAGACGATCGTCCATGTGAGCTGATTAGCTCCCGCAGTCGTACCGTTCGAGGCATCCAAGCGTCGGATCATGGCGATGCCGAGGCCGTTCAAAGCCACCACAATCGGGAGGATCACCGGATCCGCATACCTTGCCTTGAACCGCAGGACAACGTGGAAGACCCCGGCCAGTGCCGTCAAGGCACCCGCCTGAAGCCAGAATCCAACGTCAAGGGCTTCCTTTTTGTCCACGCTGGTCATTGCAAGGGCACCAATGCCGACGCCAAGGGCCAGCACCAAAAGCACCATTTCCACGTTTCGGCGAGGCTTCGCCAGAATCGCTTGCTGGCTCATGGGCATCTTCCTTCGTGGATCTCGGGCGGCCGGGCGGGTCCGGTTCAGTGGCTCAAGATCGGGTCAGTGGCTCAACATAAGGTTCAGTGGGCCATCATAGCCGTAGGGGCTGGGCAGCGGTTGGGAACAGGACCCGGTCGATCAGCGGCCAGCTTCCGTAACGGGTTGTATCACCATGTCGTCAAGCTTTGGGAGGGCGTGCCCAAGCCGATGCGTGGCCTCGCTGACAGTTTCTTCCACCGCTGACAGGGGCGCGTTGGCGACGACGATGGTGGCGGCGCCTTGCAGGCGATGGCCGACCCAACGCAGTTGCAGCCGCGGCACGGAGAGAACGCCCGGTGTCATTTCCAATGCGGCCTTTGCGCTGTCCAGGAGTTCGGGCTCTATGCCGTCCATCAGGCGTCTTCCGATGCTGCGTACCGTACCCCAGAGCAGGACGATGATGGCCGCCGATATCAGCAGGCCCACAATCGGATCCGCCAACGGGAAGCCAAGCAGCACGCCGCCGGCCCCAAGCACCACCGCGAGCGAGGTGAATCCGTCAATGCGCGCATGCACGCCGTCGGCAACCAACGCAGCAGACCCGATCTGCCGGCCGACCCTGATCCTGTAGACGGCCACGATTTCATTGCCCGCAAAGCCGATGACTCCGGCCGCAAGAACCCACCACAGATTGTGCAGGGGTTGGGGATGGAACAGCCGATCGATGGATTGCCACGCGGCGACGACTGCCGAAAGCGCGACCACGCCGACGATGAACAGTCCGGCAAGATCCTCCGCCCGCCCGTATCCATAGTTGTAGCGGCGAGTTGCTGCGCGACGTCCCAAGATGAACGCAATCCATAATGGCACTGCGGTGAGCGCGTCCGAGAAGTTGTGGATGGTGTCGGCCAGCAACGCAACCGAGCCGCTGATGAGGACCACAAGAAACTGCAGGACCGTGGTGCCCAAAAGTATGAAAAGGCTAATCTTCAGCGCCCGGACGCCCTGTGTGCTGGACTCAAGGGCATCGTCGATTGAATCGGCGGCATCGTGGGTGTGTGGGACGAAAAGCTCATACAGCCACCCCTTGAGACCCGAATGATGCTCGTGGGAGTGTCCGTCGTGGTCGTGGTCGTGGTCGTGCACATGATGCTCGTGATGACCGACTTGCTGGTGACCGCTCATGCCGATTCCTGTTCCGCGCGGTGGTGTGCAGGGGTGCCGCCCAAGGCGTGTTCTGCTTGGAATATCGCATCCGCCACCAGTTGGCGGGCATGCTCGTTCTCCAGCCGGTACATGACCCTGGTTCCGTCCTGTCGCGTGGAAACCATTCTCGCCAAGCGCATTTTGGCAAGGTGCTGCGATACTGCCGCCGGCGACTTCCCTACGAGTTCCGCCAGCGCCCCCACGGCCATTTCGCCGTTCCGGAGCGCCAGGACGATCCGGACCCTCGTCGCATCAGCCAGCATCGCGAACACTTCCACAGCCAATTCAACGTATTGGCTGTCGACTCCCAGCGAGCAGGCATTCTTATCTGCATTCATACGCAGATTCTTTCACACAACCCGGCCAAACCCACATCGAGGACCCGGGACAGCGAACCGGAAGTCGACCAGACGCCACGGTCAGTAGGGTCTGAATGAAGTTCTCAATGCTCTCGCGGTGAACTCTCAGTGAACCCGCGGACACTATCCACAGCCTTGTGCACATTGGGTAAAACCACGGGTTCGAGGCGTGAGGGCCCGGTTATCACCTGAATGTCAGGGATCTTGGCTTCATGTGCATGGATGTCCACATGAATTGTCCACAGCTGTGGATAAAGTTACGCACTTCTGTGGAAAGAAGCTGGGCATCAGAGCCAAACTCCGGAGCTTCCCCGACGATGGCTGTCAAGCAGATGGGTATCGATCATGCCGATCGCCTCCATCAGCGCATACATGGTGGTGGGGCCTACGAAAGCGAAGCCCTTCTTCCGCAGGGCTTTGGACAGAGCAATCGACTCCGGCGATTGGGTAGCGACATCGGCAAAGGTGCGCGGTTCCGGCGTCGATTCCGGTTGGAACGACCACACGAAGTCCACCAACCCGCCTTCGCTCCGCAAGGCGATGGTGGCCTTGGCGTTGGTGATGGTTGCGCGGATCTTGAGGCGGTTGCGCACAATTCCCGAATCCTGCATCAGCCGTTCGACGTCCGCCTCCGTGAAAGCCGCGACGCTTTCAGGGTGGAAGTCCAGGAAAGCGGACCGGAATGCTTCGCGCTTGCGCAAGATAGTGGCCCAGGACAAGCCCGCTTGGAATCCCTCAAGGCTGATGCGCTCATACAGGCCCCGTTCGTCCCGTACCGGCATGCCCCACTCGTGGTCGTAGTACTCGCGCATGAGCGGGTCAACGGATGCCCAAGGCGGACGCGCAAGGCCGTCGTCGCCAATGATGGTGCCGTTCTCGGGCGGGTTCATAGCTGTTCCTCCACAGGAAGCCGGGCAGAAGCTGTTGTTGACATTGTGCCCCGGTCCTACGACATTCCAGTGACGCGCATGGTGATATTGATCCGCCCCCTCGGCAGCCCGCAGCCTTCAGGAGCCGTTCCGGGGAGCACTTTGGTGACGCCGTGGTACGCAAAACGGGATGCCCCTCCGAACACGAAGAGGTCTCCTGAGGAAAGTTCGACGTCGGTATACGGCTTGGTGCGCGTCTCCACGTTCCCGAAGCGGAAGACGCAACTGTCTCCGATGCTGATCGAGACGACGGGGGCCCGGGACTTTTCGTCCTTGTCCTGGTGCATCCCCATCTTGGCGGCCTCGTCGTAGAAATTCACCAGCGCAGTGTCTGGCGTGTAGCCGGTGGCTTCGGCGGCGTCGCCGTAGGCCTCGAACAGTGCTTTGCGGCCCAGACGCACCATCCAATCGGGAAAGTCGAGGACCCGCCGGCCGTTGACGTCAAAGGCCTCGCGCGTGTATCTGTAGGGCTGCCAGTGCCAGCCGAGGCAGACCGTCCGGACGGACATCGGGTGCCCGCCTGGGAGGACGGCGGCGCGCAAGGGGACGGGACCCCGCGTCCAGTCATCGAAACGGGCCGCGATCCAGTGCTGCTGCTCGAGGCTCAGCCAGCCCGGAACGTGCACCGCGCCGGGCGCGATCTCCCGTGGACCGGCGTCGGGCGCGTCCGGTAACTCAAGCGGAAACAGTGGTTCCGTCCACCCCGGGCTCATGCTGCCTCAAGAGCCAACAAGGCGCGCTTGGCTTCCGTGCCGCCGAGGTAGTTGCCAAACGATCCATCGGATTTCACCACCCGGTGGCAAGGAACAATCACTGGCAGCGGGTTGGTGGCGCAAGCAGTGCCGACGGCGCGCACGGCCCGCGGGCTTCCGGCCGCCAAGGCCACTTGCGCGTAGCTCTCCGTATGGCCGTAGAGGATCTGCGGCAAATGTTCCAGGACGCTGAGGCGGAAGCCGCGCGAAAGGCTGAAATCCAGGGGCAGGTCGAAGCGGTGCCGGGTTCCGGCAAAGTATTCGTCCAGCTCGCGGGCCGCGGGATCCAGGCGACTCGCTGAGAAGAGGATCCGCGGACTGAGCTTTTCCGCGAGCAGCTGCAATACGGCGTCGTGGTCTTCCACTTCGAACGCCACGCGCACCATGCCGCGTTCCGTGGCCGCGAGCAGCAGTTTGCCGATCGGGGAATCCACCGTGCGGTAGGCAATATCGAGGGTGTGCTGCTCCGCGGCTGCCGCTGCGAGGCGGTCGTGGAGCCGTTGCATGACGCCCGGTTCGGCGGAATCGAGGGGTGCGAGGAGCTCGGAGACGTCCGGTTCGTCGTGATGGATGGTCATGGGGTTTCTTCTTTCACGTAGCTCATGGAGCTATCGACGAGAATGGTGCGCAGCGCCTTGACTCCGTCGGCTCCCGCGCGACGCGCGGCGTCGGGGGTTCCGCCGAGAAGCCCGGCGACGTCCTTGTAGGGGAGCCCGGCGAGGTAGTGGTACGCAACCGCCTGGCGCTGCTTCGGCGGAAGCTGCCCGACGGCGTCGAGCACCTCCCGGTGACCGTCGCCGGGGATGCCGAGTCCGGACGGTCGCACGGGCAGTTCATCCACGGGAACCGGCTGACGGGTCCTGGCGCGGACGATGTCGATGGATTTGCGGTGCGCGATGGTGACGAGCCACGCCTGGACGTTGGCGTCTGGAGGCAGTTCGGGGTAGGCCTTCAGTGCGGAGAGGAAAGTCTCGGACCAGCCGTCTTCCGCGTCGTGGGCACCGAGAACCGCGCGGCACACTCGCAGGACCGTGGGCCCGTGCTCCCGGACGACCAGCTCGAACGGCTTCTTGGGCTCCATTAGAAGAGCTTGCTTTCCTTCGCCGCCGCTGGTTCCTCGAGTTCCAGGAGGAACCGTTTGTTGTCGAGGCCGCCGGCGTATCCGGTGAGCTTCCCGTCGCTCCCCACAACCCGATGGCACGGGATGATGATACTCAGCGGATTGCGGCCAACCGCCGAGCCGACGGCCTGGGAAAGGTTGCGATCGCCCAGCTCGGTGGCCAATTCTCCGTAGCTGACGGTTTCCCCGTACGGAATTTCTTCCAGTCTTGCCCAGACCCGCTGCTGGAACGGATTCCCTGAAGCCTTGAAAGGGACGTCGAACACGGTCCGCTCGCCAGCCAGGTATTCGCCGAGCTCAACGGCAGTTTGCTGGAACAAGGGATCGTCAGCGGGGACGGCTTCACCGAAGAATTCCGAAGGCGGCATATGCCAATGACCCTCGAAGAAGATGCCGGTCAGCAGCCCGTCCTGGGCAGTCAGCGTGAGCTGGCCCAGTGGGGACTCAATGATGGTGTGCCTGGTGGTCATGTCTTGTAGACGCTGCAGGCGGCCGAAATGTGAGGTCGTCTCTTAGGAGCGCCAGCGCGTGGTCATCAGGAAGCCGACGATCGCGATGCCGAACCCTGCCACGATGTTCCAGGACGCCCACGCGGCTACGGGAAGTTGGCCGCTGGTGATGTAGAACGTGATGATCCACAGCAAGCCGATGATCATGAGACCGAACATGACGGGCTTGTACCAGACGGGGTTCGGCTTGTACTGCTGCGTGGTGGCCGCCTCGGTGGGGCGGGCGGCCCTCTTGCGGGGCTTGGACTCGGGCACGGATCCTCCTTGGCCGGCTGAATGAAAAGGCCACGCGCTAGCTTGATATCCTGCAGGAAGGAAAATTCCAGCGGTCAACGCGCACGCGGCAATTCCGGGGTTCGTACTAGCAGTCAAGTCTAGCCGGATTTCGGAGACTGCTCGTCGTCGGGCATCCGCGCCTGTTAAGAGGAGATCCAGTGGCGCAGCAGCAGACGCAGCAAGCCGCTGCCATGCCGGACGACGGCACGGGAACCGGCTCGGAGGGTCCCCGCCCCGGGGGGCACAGGCCGCGCCCGGCGAGGCGCAAAGGCCGGCCAAGCACGGGCGACATTGTGCGTAAGGTCGTGCAGATCGTAGGCGAACTCCTCCTCACCGCGGGACTTATCCTGTTGCTCTTTGTGGCGTGGGAGCTGTGGTGGACCAACGTCGAAGCCGACGCGAAGCAAAGCCAGGCCGTCCAGGGATTCGCGAAGAGTTTTGCGGGACCTGTGGCACCTGTTGCCCCTGCCAACCCTGCTGGACCGCCCAACTACGGCAAGCCCGTGGTTGCCCAGGCTCCCGAGCACGGCGGCATGATCGGCATCATGTACATTCCGCGATTCGGCCCGGATTATTCGCGGCCCATCATCGAGGGAACCGGTTCCGACATCCTGGACACGCTGGGCCTTGGCCACTACGGGACCACCAGCATGCCCGGAGCCCCGGGCAATTTTGCCGTCGCCGGACATCGTCAGACGCATGGCGCCGTACTGGACAACATCCACCTCCTGGTTCCGGGCGACAAAATCTACGTGCAGACCAAAGACGGTTACTACACGTACGTTTTCCGCAACAACCAGATCGTGCTGCCCTCGCGAACCGACGTCCTTCTTCCGGTCCCCACACAGCCCGGGGCGACGCCCACCGAAAGCTACCTGACCATGACCAGCTGCAATCCGCGCTTTGGTGCGCAAGAACGCATCATCGCGTACTCCTTGCTGGAAAGCTGGCAACCGGCATCCGCCGGGCCACCACAGGAGATCGCCAAGCAAGTCGCCCAGACGGCCGGAAAGGGCTAAGCCATGTACGGATGGATCTTCCGCCACCTCCCGGGACCCCTGTGGGTGCGTATCCTGACATCAGCGGCCCTCGTCGCATGCGCGCTTGCCCTGATGGTCCAGTTCCTCTTCCCCTGGATGTCACAGTTCACTACCCTCACCGACTCAACGATTGGTTCAGCACAGCAGCCATGAGCACAACAAAAATCCTCGTCGTGGATAACTACGACAGCTTCGTCTACACCTTGGTCGGTTACCTGCAGGAACTCGGTGCGGAAACCACAGTGGTCCGGAACGACGACGTCACTCTCGCCGAAGCGATCGAGCTGGCGGACGCGCGCGACGGCGTGCTGATCTCTCCCGGTCCCGGCACCCCTGCCGAAGCCGGTGTCTGCATTGAGCTGATCAAGTGGTGCGGAGACAACAACAAGCCGATGTTCGGGGTCTGCCTGGGGCACCAGGCGCTGGCCGAGGCCTACGGCGGAACCGTCACGCACGCCCCGGAGCTGATGCACGGCAAGACATCACCTGTGCAGCATGAAGGCAAGAGCGTTTTCGCCGGGCTGCCCTCGCCGGTGACGGCCACCCGCTACCACTCCCTGGCGGCCGTCCGGGAAAGCATTCCCGACGTACTGGAAATCACCGCCGAAACCGCCAGCGGGGTTGTCATGGGCCTGCAGCACCGTTCGGCGCCGCTGTGCGGAGTGCAGTTCCACCCGGAATCGGTACTCACCGAAGGTGGCTACCTCATGCTCGGGAACTGGCTTGAATCACTGGGGATGTCCGGGGCGGCCGCCCGTGCGGCCACCCTTAGCCCCTTGATCCAGCGCTAGCCGCCTAGTCCGCCGAAGCCTCCGCCGTGGGTGTCGCTAGGAGACGGCGTGGGCGTCGGAGTGGGACTCGGGGACGGGGCGGGAGCCTTCGCGACAATCACGCTGATGGTCTTGCCCTGCTCCACAAGGGAATTGAAAGCATCGCCCTGGCTCGTCACCTTTCCGGGAGCTACCTGCGAATTCTCCTGTTCGGTGACCGCCATGGCCAGGCCGTTCGCTTTGAGGAGCGCTTCGGCATCGGCCACACTCAAACCAACGAGTTGAGGCACGGATACCTTGCCTGTGGACACCACCAAGTCAACGGTGCTGCCCACGCCTACTACAGCCCCGGAAGCCGGCTTGGTGCTGATGACGGAGCCTGCGGGAACCGTGGCACTATTGGCCAAGGTACTTGACCCGCCCACGAGGCCAGCCTGACGCAGGAGGTCGCGGGCCGCGGCTTCGGTGAGTCCGTTCAAGCCTGCCGGGACAGTCACCGAGACTGGCCCATCTGAAACGTTCAGCAGGACTTGCGATTTCGGCGCCACTTGGGACCCCACGCCGGGCTCGGTGCTGATCACCGTCCCCTTCGGGACCTTGTCATCCGGGACATGGTGCGACTCGGGGCTGAGATTGGCGCCGTACAGCGTCTGCAACGCCGTGGCCTCGCTCATGCCGGCGACCGCCGGTACCGCGATCAACGCCGGCGGAGCCGGCTTCTGGTTCACCGTGCTGTACACCCAGAATCCACCGCCGGCCAAGACCAGCAGCACTAAAATAACCACCACCGCGGTCCACGCACGACGGCGGGACTTCTGCCGGGCGGTCCGCTCGCGTTCAGGGGCGAAACCAAGCGGCATGGCGCCGTCGTTGTCCGGTTCAGGTTCCGGTTCACCGGCCTGCAGGGCCAGCATCGTGTCCTGGTCGCCGGCGTCATGGCCATTGCCCGACCCCCCGGTCAGGGTGCTGTCCAGGAACTCGGCGCCCGTCAGGCCGCGCGCCAAGCCACCCTCGGGAATCTGCTGCGTCGACGGCACGACGTCCTGGACGTCTGTGGGAGTTCCGGCGGCAAAGGCCGGGACTGCCACGCCGTTCTTGGCCGCACGCAAGGCGCGGCGGAAGGCAGCCGCATCCTGGAAACGGTCGGCGCGATTCTTCTGCAGGCCCTTGGCGAGGACGCTGTCCAGTGCCTCCGAAACGGCCGGATTGAACGTGCTGGCGGGCTCCGGGACCTCGCGGACGTGCTGGTAGGCCACCGAGACAGGACTGTCGCCCGTGAACGGAGGGCGTGATGTGAGCATTTCAAACAGCAAGCACGCCGCAGAGTACAGATCGCTGCGGGCATCCACGGTCTCGCCGAGGGCCTGCTCGGGTGAAAGGTACTGGGCAGTGCCAACCACGGCCTGCGTCTGGGTCATGGTTGCCGCGGAATCCGCCATCGCCCGGGCGATTCCGAAATCCATGACCTTCACGTCGTTTGACTCCCCGGTCACCATGACGTTGGCCGGCTTGATATCGCGATGGACGATCCCGGCCTTGTGGCTGTACTCCAGCGCGGCCAGGACGCCAAGGATGAACTCGATGGCTTGATCGATGTCCAGTTCCTTGGCGCGGATCAGATCGCGGAGAGTCCGGCCGGACACGTATTCCATGACGATGTAAGGGACCCGAACGTCCTCGCCCGGGCCGCCGGACACGGTGTACTCGCCGGTGTCGTAGATAGCTACGATCGAGGAGTGGTTCAGGGCCGCCACAGCCTGAGCCTCGCGCTTGAAACGGGCATGGAACTGCGGATCGCGGGCGAGATCGGCACGGAGCAGCTTCACTGCCACGGTTCGTCCGAGCACAGTGTCAGTGCCCTTGTAGACATCGGCCATGCCGCCACGGCCGAGCAATTCACCGAGTTCGTACCGCCCGTTGAGGACGCGCTGGGATGTCATGGGAGTGCTGTCCTCTCTGTGGGCAGGTGTGGAGCGACCGGTTGGCATGGTGTCCTATTTGCCGGGTGTAGCAGACGAAGACGGGGCCGACTTTGACAGGTGATAGGTCACGACGGACCCCGAAGGTACTTTCTGCCCGGCCGCGGGATCGGAACTGACGAAAGTTCCCGGCGCTTGGCCGGTCGCTCCATCAACGGGGGCTCCAGTGACCCAGCGCAGGCCGGCGCCTTCGATGGCGGCCTGCACCTGTGATTCGGCGGCGCCCTGGCCGATGGTCGGCACAGTAACCATCTGCGGTCCCTTGGAGTAGCTGACCGTGATGGTTGATCCCTTGGCCACGGGACCCGAAGGATTGATATCGATGACGGTGCCGGGCGTGGACGGATCAAAGACCTGGACGCCGCTGACAACGAGGCCGAGTGCATTGAGGTCCGAGCGTACCTTGTCGTACGGCTGTCCCTTGTACTGCTCCGGTATCAGGTTGATGGCCTCGGCGGTGGTCGTGGTGGGTGTCGGAGTGGCTGATGTCTCCGTGGGGCTCGGGCTTGCCGAGGTTGGCGGTGCGCTGGAACTCTGGACCGGCGCGCTTGTAGTGGCCGGTGCTGGATTGCTCGGCGAGAACAGCCCGGACTGGGTCAGGATCGCACCCACCAAGGCAAGCAGCACGAGCACGATGAGTGCGATGAGCGGCCATGTCCACGGGCTGCGTTTCTTCCGCGGCGGCTCCTCCTGGTACTCCTCTTCCTCATGGATGTACTGGTTGTGCGCGTCGGCCTGATCCAAACTGCGCTCGGCAGCCAAGGCATTGGCGCGGGCAAGAGCGTTTCCGCCTTCGGCTGCAGCCCCTACGGCTGCGGCTCCCGCTGCCGCGGCGCCGATCACCGGGAGCGCCGACGTCGACGTCGAACGCGCTTCCCTGCCGTACGGCGAGGCTACGATCCCGGTGGGTGCGGTGGCGATGTCGGTAGGAGCAGTGATGGGGCCCGTGGCGGACTCGAAGAGCAACATTCCCGGTACGGCGGCGTGCGCCGTGGAAATATCGCCCGCGCGGATCGCTTCTGCGGCTTCGGCCAGCTTGATGGCATCCGCGGGACGGTTCTTCGGATCCTTGGCGAGCATGGACATCAGCAGGGCGCGTACTGGAGTGGGCAGGCTTTCAGGCAGCGGGGGCGGAGCGTCGTTGACCTGGGCCAGCGCAATGGCGATCTGGGATTCACCGGAGAACGGACGATGCCCCGTGAGGCACTCATAACCGATAACCCCGAGGGAATATATGTCCGAGGCGCCCGTGGCCGTTTGCCCCGTGGCTTGCTCAGGAGCCAGGTATTGGGCAGTACCCATGACCTGCCCGGTCTGCGTGAGTGGAACTTGGTCTGCCAAGCGGGCGATACCGAAGTCGGTGACCTTGACGCGGAAGTCCGGCGTGATCAGGAGGTTTCCCGGTTTGATGTCCCGGTGCACCAGGCCCTGGGCATGCGCGGGAGCCAGTGCCCGGGCGGTCTGGGAAATGATGGACAGGGTGCGGTCCGGCGAAAGTACCTGCTCATGTTCCAGGATGCTGCTCAGCGGCTGACCTGGCACCAATTCCATGACAAGGTAGGCGGAGCCGTCTTCCTCTCCATAGTCGAAGACGTTGGCGATCCCCACGTGATTGAGCAACGCGGTGTGACGGGCCTCGGCGCGGAACCGTTGGAGGAACCCGGGATCACCCGTATATTCCTCTTTGAGTACCTTGATGGCGACGATCCGGCCAAGGATCTGGTCCTTTGCCCTCCAGACCTCTCCCATGCCGCCAATTGCAATGCGACTGGTCAGCTGGAACCTGCCGCCGAGGGTGATTCCTGACGTAGGCCTCACTTGTTCAACACCGCCTCAAAAATCTTCTTCGCGTTCGGACTGGTTAGCTTTGCGCCGGTAGACACATCAACACCTTCCATGACAATGGTGACGGCTACCTGCGGGTCGTTGGCCGGGGCAAACCCGGTAAACCATGAGTTGTTCAAGCCAGAATCGCCGAGTTGCGCCGTACCGGTCTTGCCGGCCACCTGGACTCCCGGTACCGCGGCACCGCTCGCAATTCCCTGGGATACGACGTCGGTCATCCACTGTGTGATCTGGCTGGCGATATCAGGCGTCGTGGAAGTGCGCAGCGCCTCGGGCTTGGGCTCGCTGATCACACGAAGGTCAGGTGCCCGCACAGTCTTGATGAGGTTCGGCTTCATCTGGACGCCATTATTGGCGATAGCGGCGGTCATCATCGCGATCTGCAGCGGAGTGGCCTTGACATCACGCTGGCCGACGGCGGACTGGGCCAGCGCTGCCTGGTCCAGATTCTTGGGGAAGATACTGATCCCGGTCTGAAGCTTGAGCTGGTCCCCGAAATCCTGTCCGAAGCCGAACTTTCCGGCCTGGTCCGCGATGGCTTTCTGGCCCAGGTCCAAGGCGATGCTGGCGAAGGGCGTGTTGCATGATTGCTCCAAGGCGAAAGCGAAATCGGCCGTGTTGCGGGTTGAGCAGTTCCCGCCGGCGTAGTTGGGCAGCGATGCGCTCGAACCGGGCAAGGGCAGGCTGCTCGGGTTCGGCAAAACGCTGTCCTTGTTGTACTTTCCGGAGCTCAATGCAGCCGCGGTGTCGACGAGCTTGAACACGGAACCGGGGGCCAGCAGCTCACCGGTGGGTCCGCTCACCGACTGGTTGAGGTTGATCCCGGGGACTTGGTTGATTTGGTCGTAACTGGCCTTTTCCTTGGCGGGATCGTGCGTTGCGATCAAGTTGGGGTCGTAGGACGGCTTGGAAACCATGGCGATGATGGCGCCCGTCTTAGGGTTGGTGACGACGATCGAGCCACGCTGACCATCAGGGATGAGGTCGTAGGCGAGCTTCTGGATCGCGGGATCGAGGGTCAATTCCACCGAAGCCCCCTTCGGCTGGCTGCCGAGGAAAATCTGGCTCACACGGTCCAGGAAGAGTTGGTCTGAGCTTCCGGCCAGCTCATCCCGGAGCTGCTGCTCAAGCCCGGTGGACCCATAGGTCCTGGAGAAGTAGCCCGTGATCCCTGCGTAGAGCTCCGGCTGGGCATAACTGCGCTGGTACTTGCAGGTCTCGTCCCCGGCAATGGACTCGGCGATTGGCTTGCCGCCCACGATGATCGCACCCCGGTCGTTGCAGTAGTTCGCCAGGACGGCGCGCTGGTTCCACGGATTGTCATTGAGGTCGCCCGCGCCGATGACCTGGACATAGCTGATTGCGCCAAAAAGTAGGGCGAACATGGCAACGGCTGCCATCCAGGCATTGCGTATGGAATGGTTCATGAGGTCTGCACCGCCTCGGTGGGGGCATGGGTAACGGGCGTAGTGTCCACCGGGCCGCGCGCGGTGTTCGAAATCATCAGCAGCAAACCCACGATGATCCAGTTGGCAAGCAAAGAGGAACCGCCCGCTGCGAGGAAGGGAGTAGTGAGCCCCGTCAACGGGATCAACCGGGTGACGCCGCCGATCACCACGAAGCACTGCAACGCGATGGCAAAGGACAAGCCGCAAGCCAAGAGCTTGCCGAACGCGTCCCGGGCGCCAAGAGCTGCGCGGAACCCCCGGGTGAAGAGCAGCATGTAGAGCATCACGACGGCAAAGAGACCAATCAGTCCCAGCTCCTCACCGATGAGGGCTACGATCATGTCGCTGTTGGCAAAAGGCACCAGATCCGGCCTGCCTTGTCCGAGCCCCGTGCCCACAAGTCCGCCGTCGGCCATGCCGAAGAGGCCTTGGACGATCTGTCCGCTGCCGCCCGGGGACCTGTCGAAGACTTCCGGGGTGAACGCGTTCCACCAGCTGTCCAGGCGGAACGCGACGTGCGAGAAGAACCTGGACGCCAGGAATCCGCCACCGAGGATCAGCGCGACGCCGATGACCACCCAGCTGATCCGGCTCGTTGCCACGTAGATGATGACGATGAACAAGCCGAAGAAGAGGATGGACGTGCCGAGGTCCCGCTGGAAGACGAGGATGCCGATGCTCACGAGCCAAGCGGTGATCATGGGGCCAAGATCCTTGAAGCGCGGCAATTGCATGGGGCCGATTTTGCGGCCAGCAAGCAGGATGAGGTCCCGGTTGGAGGAAAGATAACCTGCGAAGAATATAGCCAGGGTGATCTTCGCGATTTCGCCTGGCTGGAAAGTCATGGGGCCGAGCCGGATCCAGACGCTGGCGCCCAGCACTTCCCCGGCGGAGATGCCAGGAACGAGTGGCAATACAAGAAGGACTGCGCTGGCCGCGAGCGAGATAAAGGTGAAGCGGCGGAGGAGTCGGTGGTCCTTCACGAACCAGACCACAGCGATTGACACGGCCATGGCAAGGAGCGTCCAGCGCAACTGGTTGTTGCCTGTGTCCTCGCCTGGCTGGTCCATGCGGTGGATCAGGGCCAGTCCCAAGCCGTTGAGGGCAACAACGATCGGAAGCATGATCGGATCGGCATATTTTGCGCGGAACCTGAGGATCATGTGGAAAGCGAATGAGGCCACGATCAAGAGACTCGACTGGAACCAGAAATCACTGTCGAAAGCGGCCGCGCTATTGAGCCCGACCATGGCGCTGGCGCCGATTCCCACAGCGAGGGCAAGGATCAGCAGGACGAGCTCGACATTGCGGCGCGGCTTGGGTGTGGTTATGGCCAGAATCATGGGGACACCGCGCACGTAGGGACAGGCGTGGACGTGGGTGACGATGTTGGAGCGTTCGAAGGACTTGGGCTTGCCGGCGTGGGGCTTGCCGCGTGGGTGGGACTTGCCGTCGGCTTTGCTGTGCCTGTAGGGCAATTGACCGGCAGCCCGGTGGTGCCCTTCTCCTGCAGGTTTTTCACAATCTGCTGGGCATCGGCGAGATCCCGCGCCGGTACGGTCTGGCGAACGACTTGTTGTGTGAATTCAGGCAAAGAGTCCATGCGGATGTTCGTCGTGGCCTCCACTTTCGAGAGCTGGAAAGGGCCAAGGCTCTGTGAGATGCCGTTGAAAATCGCGACGTGCTGGTTGAATTCACCGACGTAGTATCGTGTCTGCGTCCACGCATACCCGAGCCACAGTCCGGCGATCACAAAAATGGCCAGGACCGCCGCGATAGCCGGCGTCAACCAGCGCCGCTTCGGGGCGACGAGCGGCTGTGGATCCTGGCGGTCCTGTTCAGCCTTGTGGGTCAGCACGGTGGCTGCCCGGCGTGCAACGCTGCGTCCGGCGACGGTGGGGATCGAGCCCGTTTCCGCCGCGGTTGCGGCAGCACCGACCAGTTCGTGCGGACGGCTTGCAAGCTCTTCGCGGAGGATCTCCGCCGACAGGTGTTCGCCCAAGTGCGGGTCTGTCGCCGTCGGAGGCTCAGTTGTCCCGGCGGGCTTTGCGGGACCTGTCGCTGCAGGCTCCGCCGCGGCGGTGGGCTTTACCGCTGCGGCGGAAGGCCCGGCGTCGGACGTTGTTTCCGGTGGCGTGACCCGACCGGCGGCGGGGCTGTTGGCCCCGGATTCCTTGGCCGGGGCTTTCGCATCGCTGCTGTGCTCGTCCGTGCTCGGTGCGGCCTTTCCCGCGTCGGCCGCTTTCGGGGGTGTCGGCGCGGACTGGACGACGTCGACGGCGGCCGTGCTGAGGTCGCCGGTCTCTTCCACGATTTCCAACAGGACCACGGTGACGTTATCCGGGGCACCGTTGGCGAGCGTGAGCTCAACGAGGAGCTCGGCGCATTCGGCGAGGTCCTTGGTTTCGCGGACCACTTGCTCCACGACGGCCCCTTGGACGTAGTTCAGGCCATCGGAGCAAAGGAGCCAGCGTTCGCCCGGTTCGACGTCGAGCTCGTCCAGGTCCAGTTCGGGGCTGGCGTCCACGTCGCCCAGAACGCGCATGAGGACGTTCTTGTGCGGGTGGGTTTCGGCTTCCTCGGGGCGCAGCCGGCCTTCGTCGATCAGCCTCTGGACGAAAGTGTGGTCCACGCTGATTTGCTCGAATTTGCCATTGCGCAGGCGGTAGGCGCGGGAATCGCCGATGTGCGCGAAGTGCAGCCGCCTGCCTTCGAGCAGCAGGGCGGTGACGGTGGTACCCATGCCTGCGAGCTTCGGGTCCACATGGACAAGCTCGGAGAGGAGGGAATTGGCGGTCTGGATTTCATCTGCCAGGACTGTTTCCGCGCCGTCCGGGTAGGAATCGTGATCGAGGTGGATCATGTCCAGCACAGTGGAGGCCGAGGCGACGTCCCCGCCCGCATGCCCGCCCATGCCGTCAGCGACAACGGCAAGATGCCGGCCGGCATACGCGGAGTCGTCGTTCTTCGAGCGGACACGACCGACGTCGGACCGCGCCGCGTAGCGCATGATCAGGGGAAGTTCCGGAGGCAGTGACTTGCCCTCGGAGGCTTGGGGGGAAGCCATGGGCTACGCCCTCAATTCGATGACCGTCTTGCCGATCCTCACGGGGACGCCAAGCTCCACCGGCAGGGCGCGGGTCAATTGCTGGTCGGCGAGGTAGGTGCCGTTCGTGGAGCCGAGGTCTTCGATGAACCATCGGCTGCCCTGGGGGAACAGGCGCGCGTGCCTGCCCGAAGCGTAATCATCCTCAAGGACCAACGTGGCCTCTTGTGCGCGGCCCAGCAGAATGGGGCTCGCGGCCAGAGGAAGCGTGGTCCCCTTGAGCGGTCCCTCGACGACGACGAGCTGGTGCGCTTGCTGCTTCACTGGCTGGGGTGGCGCGGGGGCGAGTTCAGGATGCTTGCGTACTTCGCGCGCCGTCGGAGTTCCCATGGCCGCTTTGCGGCCGATCACGAGATCGCGACGCATGGTCGAGACGATGCTGAAGATCAGTACCCACAGCAACAGGAGGAAGCCGAAGCGGAGCGCGGTGATTGTCAGTTCGCTGATGTCGCTCACGGGCGCCCACCAGAGGGCTGGGGGAGAAGTCTGAAAATGATCTTGGTCCGTCCCATGGTGATGGTGGATCCGTCAGTAAGTTCCACACTGCCGTCCACTTTGTGGCCGTTGACGTAACTTCCGTTGGTGGAACCGAGGTCGACGGCGCGGATGATCCCGTCCGCCGTCTGGATTTCCAAGTGCTTGCGCGAAACGCCGGTATCGTCCACAAGGATGTCGGCCTCGGACGACCTGCCCAGCACCACAGAAGGTGCATTGAGGGAATAGCGCTGTCCGCCAATGTCCAGGACAGGCTGGAGCCTTGTGGGCTCGCGGCGCGGCGCGGCGGGGACAACGGGCCGAGGGGCAGCGGGCGCGGCAGCCCCGTTGGATTTCTCAGTGCTGGACGTGATTTCGAAGTGGCCTTCGCGCTGGGCTTCGTCGTGACGGAAGGAGATCCGTACGGGACCCTGCAGGATGTAACCTTGGCTGCGCACGTGCTGGATGACGACGTCGCACAGTTCTTCGGCCAAGGGGGTTCCCCAGTCCTGGGCGCGAGCGAAGTCTTCATTGCTCAAGAGGACGTCGAAGACGTTGGGAGCCAAGGTACGGCCGGCCGAAATGGTGATGGACTTATTGTCCAGTTCACGGCGAAGCTTGCTGGCTATCTCCACCGGTTCCACCCGCGCGCGCGAACCGGTAGAGAAGACGCCGCGGACGGCCTTTTCGATGCCACGTTCAACCCTGTCGAGCAAGCCCATGGTCCTTCTCCTTCCGTTTCGTTGACTCTGCAGTATCAGTAGCCAAGACAAATCCCCGCAGTGGCCGGAGCGCACGCAAGAAGCCTGTCTTCAACCCCGATACTACTGGGCAAGACTGTGAAAGGCCTTATTCCACAACGCCTGGAACGCCGGAAAAGTTCGCCTGCCTGCGTCATTTCGGGACGCTTCCTGCGCGATTTCCGCATCATGTGGGGACCGCCAATCCGCGGCATCCCGGGGTTTTACGGCCCAGTCCTTGGCCGATTGGCGTTTTCAACGCGTTGTCCGTTATGCTTGATCTCGCTGCTTTCGCAGGGGTGAGGCCGGGGAAACCTGGTGCGGCCCGGGCGAAGGAAGTTGCGCGCGAGTGGCGGAACGGCAGACGCGCTGGCTTCAGGTGCCAGTATCCGAAAGGGTGTGGGGGTTCAAATCCCCCCTCGCGCACGCAATTCAAGGAACCCCGGTCTCTGACCGGGGTTCCTTTGTTTAACTCACCCGTAACCCCCAACTGACTCGCATTTGTTGTCGTTTTGGCGGCTCATAACGACAACAAATGCGAGTGAGTTGGGCTACCCGCGCAGCGCCCCGAGCCCGGTGATCAGCGCATCCAGGCCCATGCTGAACGCGAGGTCGGACGGGTAGTTGTTCCGCTCGGGCCCCAGGCTGCGGACCGCCGACGTGAAGTGCGGTGTGGAGTCGGCCAAGCGGCCTGAATCGAAAATGTCCGCCGGCGCGTTCGCGTCGAAAGCGGCGCCGAAGATATAGGCCTCGAGGGCCACGATGCTTGGGATGATCTGCTTTTCCGGGAAACCCGCGCGGAGGAATCCCTCCGTGACGGCTTCGTACATGGCGAGCGTCTGGGGTGCGTCCGTCACGGGAAGAACCGCGATCACCGAGATCAGCGGAGTGTGCCTCGCGAAAATGCCGCGGTATGAATAAGCCCATTGCCGGACGGCATCCTCCCAGGGCAGCGTGCTGAAACCGCCGAAGTCGACCTTCGACATCAGGTCCTCTTCGACGAGCTTGAGGACTTCATCCTTGGAGGACACGTGGTTGTAGAGGGCCGACGGCGCCACACCCAGGGAGCGCGCGAGAGCGGCCATAGTGAGGCCGTCGTAGCCCTTCTTGCTGATCAGTTCCAGCGCGGCTGCAGTGATGCCGTCCTGGTCCAGGACCGCCGCCATTGGCCGACCTGCCCTGCGGCGCGCTTTGGTCTCGCCGGGAGCGGGGGTGGGTTCAGGCATCGCTGACCTTTCTGGAGACTGTGTCACAGCATTATTCCATTTGGGTCTTCACAGTCGGGGCCAAGCCAGCTACAGTTGAGATAAATGAACGTCATTCATTTATTGGTCAGCCAACGGGGACGGCCACAGAAAGGACATCATGCTGAATCTTGATCGCGACGTCGTAATTGTCGGTGCCGGTCCGTCGGGGTTGACGGCTGCACGCGAATTGAAGAAGGCCGGGCTCAGTGTTGCCGTGCTTGAAGCACGCGACCGCGTCGGCGGCCGCACGTGGACCGACACCATTGACGGGGCCATGCTGGAGATCGGTGGACAATGGGTGTCCCCGGACCAGACCGCCCTTATGGGGCTCCTGGATGAACTGGGCCTGAAGATGTACTCCCGCTACCGCGACGGCGAATCTGTCTACCTCGCACCTGACGGCAGCCGCACCCGCTACACCGGGGCTTCCTTCCCGGTGAGCGAAACCACTGCAGCCGAGATGGACAAGCTCACCGCCATCCTGGACGGCCTCGCCGCCGAGATCGGCCCGGAGGAGCCCTGGGCCCACCCCAAGGCCCGCGAATTGGACACCATTTCCTTCCACCACTGGCTGCGCCAGAACTCCACGGACGAGGAAGCCTGCAACAACATCGGCTTGTTCATCGCCGGTGGCATGCTGACCAAGCCGGCCCACGCCTTCTCTGCGCTGCAAGCAGTGCTGATGGCCGCTTCGGCAGGCTCCTTCTCCAACCTGACGGACGAAGACTTCATCCTGGACAAGCGGGTTATTGGCGGCATGCAGCAGGTCTCCCTGCTGATCGCCGCGGAACTGGGTGACGACGTCGTACTTAACAGCCCGGTCCGCACCATCAATTGGGAGCCGGCGGGTGAAGGCCATCGCGTCACCGTTGAGTCCGAGCGCGCAACCGTCAACGCGCGATTCGTCATCATGGCTGTCCCGCCGAACCTGTACTCCCGCGTGTCCTACAACCCGCCGCTGCCGCGCCGCCAGCACCAGATGCACCAGCATCAGTCCCTGGGCCTCGTCATCAAAGTCCACGCTGTCTACAGCACGCCGTTCTGGCGCGAAGACGGCCTGTCCGGCACGGGCTTCGGCGCCGACGCCCTGGTTCAGGAGGTCTACGACAACACGAACCACGGAGACACCCGCGGGACCCTGGTGGGCTTCATCTCGGACGAAAAGGCAGACGCCGTCTTCGAGCTCAGCGCAGAGGACCGCAAGAAGAAGGTCCTCGAGTCCATCGCGGGCTTCCTCGGCGACAAGGCCCTGGACGCCGAGGTCTACTACGAATCCGACTGGGGTTCCGAAGAATGGACCCGCGGGGCCTACGCGGCCAGCTACGACCTGGGTGGCTTGCACCGCTACGGCAAGGACCAGCACGCCAACGTTGGACCCATCTACTGGTCCTCCTCCGATCTGGCTGCGGAAGGCTACCAGCACGTCGACGGCGCAGTCCGGATGGGCCAGGCAACGGCCGCCCGGATCGTCACCGCCAACAACCGTGTCGCTGCGGTACCGGTCTCCTAGTCGATCCTATCCACACGTGAGGTCTCGGCTCTTTCGCTCGTTGAAAGGGTCGAGACCTCACTTTTGGAATCCGGGCATTCGGTCCCGCCACCAAGATTGTTGAACAATCTTCCCGTTTCAGGCATGATGGTGAGGTATTCAACCTGAGACGGGGATCACAATGCCTTTTATTGACCTCAACAGCGACGTCGGAGAATCGTTCGGCAACTGGACCATGGGCGACGACGCTGCAGTCTTCCGCTACGTGTCGAGTGCCAATGTGGCCTGCGGATTCCATGCCGGAGATCCCAGCACCATCGCCCGCACCTGCCGTGAGGCCGTCGCCGCAGGAGTGGCCATCGGTGCCCACGTGGGCTATCGGGACCTCGCGGGCTTCGGCCGCCGTTTCCTCGACTGCTCCGCAACGGAACTGGCCGACGACGTCCTCTACCAACTCGGCGCGCTTCAAGCCCTGGCCCGTGCTGCCGGCTCGGAGATCAAGTACGTCAAGCCCCACGGCGCCCTCTACAACACGATCGTGCACCACGAGGTCCATGCCCAGGCAGTCGTCGACGCCGTCCATTCCTTCAGTCCCGGACTCCCGCTCCTTCTCCTGCCGGGCTCCGTCGCACTCGCCAAAGCCGAAGCGAAGGGGCTTCGGGGAGTAGCCGAGGCATTCGCTGACCGCGCCTACAACCCGGACGGCACCCTCGTATCGCGCCGCGAAGAAGGCGCCGTGCTTCACGATCACGCTGCCATCACGGAGAACATGGTCCGTCTGGCAACGGAAAGCAAGATTGTGGCCCGCGACGGTTCCACCCTGAACGTCCATGCAGAAAGGCATCTGCGTCCACGGAGACACTCCCGGCGCCGTGGCCATGGCAGCCGCTGTCCGCGCGGGACTCGAGTCCGCCGGGGTCACCGTACGGAGCTTCGCATGAGCCTCACGGGAATACGCTGGGCGGGCCCGCGCGCCTTGCTGGTGGAGCTTTCCGACCTCCCTTCCGTGCTTGCGTTTCATTCCCGCCTGCTTGCCGAGCCACTGCCCGGCCAGCTTGATGCGGTCGCCGCGGCAGCCACCGTACTGCTTAAGTTCGGAACGCACGCCGAGGCACTTGCGGCGCGCGCCGCCGTCGGGCATGTTGACCTGGGAGCGGTGCCACACGACAGTTCCCGCGACGTCACCATCGAAGTGGTGTACGACGGCGAGGACCTCACCGAGGTGGGCATGCTCACCGGTCTGGGCCGGGACGGCGTCGTGGCCGGGCACACCGGCCAGCTTTGGATCGCGGCTTTCGGCGGATTCGCCCCGGGTTTCACGTACCTGCTCGGCGAGAACCACAGCCTCGACGTTCCGCGCCGCAGCTCGCCGCGTACCTCCGTTCCGGCCGGTTCCGTGGCGCTCGGCGGGGCGTTTTCCGCCGTCTATCCGCGGCAGTCCCCGGGCGGCTGGCAACTGATCGGGCGCACGACGGCGGTCCTCTGGGATCTCGAGCGGGAGTCACCGGCGCTTGTTCGTCCGGGAGACCGGGTCCGGTATGTGGCGGTCCGAGAGGCCATCGCGTTGACTCCGGCACCACCGGCAGCCCGCGAAGTCAACGGACCCGCCTTGGTTGTGGACTCACCCGGACTTCAATCGCTGGTCCAGGACCTCGGTCGCCCCGGACTAGGGGATCTGGGAGTCTCAGCCGCGGGCGCCGTGGACCAACAATCGACGCGTCAGGCCAATCGCTTGGTGGGCAACGAAGCCCGTGCTGCGGTTGTGGAAACGGTGCTGGGCGGACTCTCGGTCCGGGCCGTCGGCGACCAGGTGCTCGCTGTTGCCGGGGCGGTGGTCCCTTTGGAAATCCGCGATGCTTCGGGGGATCCGGCCCGCTGCGCCGCGATGTGCGCTCCCTTCGTCCTCCTGGACGGCGAAACCCTTAACCTGGGGGAACCGACGCTCGGGGCCCGCAGCTACCTTGCCGTCCGCGGCGGGATTGATGTGCATCCGGTGCTCGGCAGCCGCTCAAGCGACTCGATGTCCGGAATCGGTCCCGCACGCTTGGTGGCCGGGACCCGGCTCCCCGTGGGAAGAGCGCCGCTGTTCCAGATGGTCGGCGCTCCCGAGGAATCCACGCTGCGGCTAGGAGCCGTCTTTACCGAGCTGCGCATCACCCTGGGCCCCCGGGACGACTGGTTTGATTCCAGCGCCCTCGGGTCGCTCACGGGCCAGGACTGGGTCACCACCGAGCAGTCCAACAGGATCGGCGTCCGGCTCAAGCCCGTCGGCTGCGTGACGATCGAACGCAACCGGACGGCAGAGCTCCCCAGCGAAGGCGCCGTTGCCGGCGCACTCCAAGTGCCGCCCAATGGCCATCCCGTCCTCTTCCTGGCCGACCACCCGGTGACCGGCGGGTATCCGGTGATTGCCGTCGTCGTACCCGAAGACCTGCCGACGGCGGCGCAATTGCCGCCCGGCCACCGCGTGCGGTTCACGATCGTGGACCCCGCAACCCTTGAACCACATGAACCTGCCGTTGCCGGCGCTGTCTCCGAAGGAACCCAGCCATGAAGAAGGTCCTGATCGCCAACCGCGGCGAGATCGCCGTGCGGATTGCCCGCGCCTGCTCAGACGAGGGCTTGCGGTCTGTTGCCGTGTACTCGGACCCCGACGCCGACGCCCTCCACGTGCGGTTCGCCGACGAGGCCTACGCACTGCGAGGTTCCACCGGCGCCCAGACGTACTTGGACATCGCCAAGCTGATCGACGTCGCCCGCCGCGCCGGTGCCGACGCCGTGCACCCCGGATATGGCTTCCTCTCCGAGAACGCCGACTTCGCGCAGGCCGTGATCGACGCCGGCCTCACATGGATCGGCCCGGCACCGCAGTCCATACGGGAACTGGGAAACAAGGTGGTCGCCCGCGAGATCGCCGTCCGCGCCGGGGCCCCCCTTGTTCCCGGCAGCGACGGACCTGTGGCCAACGCCGCCGAAGTACTTGCGTTCGCCTTGGAGCACGGTATGCCAGTGGCCATCAAGGCTGCTTTCGGCGGCGGCGGACGCGGGCTCAAGATTGCGCGGCGCCTGGAGGACATCGAGGACGCGTTCGAATCGGCCGTGCGTGAGTCCAAGGCGGCTTTCGGACGCGACGAATGCTTCGTGGAGCGCTTCCTGGACCAGCCACGGCACGTCGAGGCGCAGGTCCTGGCCGATATGCACGGCAACGTGGTGGTCCTCGGAACCCGCGATTGCTCCCTGCAGCGTCGGAACCAGAAGCTCGTGGAGGAGGCCCCCGCACCCTTCCTGAGCCCTGAACAGCGCAAGCTCATCCACGAATCGGCCAAGTCCATTTGCCGCGAGGCCGGATACTACGGTGCGGGAACCGTTGAATACCTCGTGGCCGTGGACGGCACCATCTCCTTCCTGGAGGTCAACACGCGCCTGCAGGTGGAACATCCTGTCACCGAGGAAACCTCCGGCGTGGACCTGGTCCGCGAGCAGTTCCGGATCGCCGCGGGCGGCGTCCTCTCCCTGACGGAAGACCCGGAGCCGAAAGGCCACGCCTTCGAGTTCCGCCTCAACGCCGAGGATCCTGCCCGCGGCTTCCTGCCGGGCCCCGGCGTGGTGGACGCGTTCGAGGCGCCCACCGGTCCGGGCATCCGCGTGGACTCGGGGGTTCGATCCGGCTCAGTGGTTCCTGGAGAATACGATTCCCTCCTGGCCAAGCTGATCGTCCGGGGCGAGGACCGGCAGCAGGCCCTGCGCCGCGCCCGGGTTGCCCTGGACGAGATGCAGATCAAGGGTTTGCCCACCGTGCTTCCCTTCCACCGGGCCGTGGTCCGCCACGAGGCTTTCACCTCGGAGGACAAGCTCGGCGTCTACACCACGTGGATCGAGACCGAGTTCGCCGAAGAGCTGGCCGCCTCTCCGGAGATCGCCCGCGTGGCCCCAGGCTCCGAACGAAGCACGTTCACGGTGGAGTTGGACGGTAAAGCGGTACAACTTGGGCTACCCGTTCGCTTGTTCGAAGCGCTGATGAACGGCGGCGGCGGTTCCGTTTCTGCTGCCCCGGCTCCGGTTGTGGCCGACGACGCCGGGCTGGCCTCGCCGATGTCCGGCTCGCTGGTGAAGTGGTTGGTTGAGGACGGGGCAGCCGTGGAAGCCGGTCAACCCGTGGCCGTGTTGGAGGCCATGAAGATGGAAACCACTGTCCCGGCCCACCGTTCCGGCACCGTGGCGCGGGGTCCGCACGAACCGGGCGCCGCCGTCGGGCGCGGAGAGGTGATCGCGAGCATCGGCTGAGGGGTCGCCTGCGGGGGCATCGCCGTTCGGTAGATTTGGGACATGCCCATGAACGCAGCGCTTCAAGGAATCGCCGACGCCGGCCACGCCACCCACGCCCACACTGGAGCGTGGGTTGCCGCCCAGCTTCGCCAGCGCATCTCCGATGGCCTGTTGCCGCCCGGGACGAAGCTCTCCGAGCAAGCTTTGTCCGAGGCGCTCGGCGTATCCCGGAACACCCTGAGGGAGGCCTTCACCGTCCTGGCGGGTGAATCCGTGGTCCAGCGCATCCCCAACCGCGGCGTGTTCGTAGCCGCTCCCGGAGCGGACGACGTCCGCGAAATCTACCGGGTGCGCCGCTTGATCGAGCCGGCGGCCGTGTTGTGGGGCGATGTCCCGGCGGGAGCCCTAGACGCCATGGACGTCATCGTCGACAAAGCCCGGGCCGCCCTCGCGGAAGGATCCGTGGCCGGCATGGCGGACGCCAACCAGGAACTGCATAAGGCCCTGGTGTCGTTGTCCGGAAGCGCCTCCCTGGACGCATTGATGGAGAAAGTGCTTGCCGAGATGCGATTGGTCTTCCACGCCATGGCCACCACCCCCGACTTCCACGGGCATTACGTTGAACGCAACGCCGCCTTGGTTGCCCAGATCCGCAACGGGGAGCGCGAAGAGGCCGCAGCCGAATTGCGCCGCTACCTCGACGGTGCCGAGCACGAACTCCTGGTGCACATCGGGGCAATTCCATAAGGCGCACGAAACAGGCGCGAGGCGGCCTACGGCGCGGAAGCACCCGCCGCTGCTTCGGCTTCGGCCATCGCGGTGTCCAACTGCTGGACCGCGCGGGCATAGTCCGTCCCCGCAGTGAGACGGCAGCGTTGGGCTTCCTGCAGTGCACGGACCAAGGCGGCGGTCTGCGGAACGTTGACGTCGCTCATGCCGGGGAAGTCGATGCCCTTGGCGGGATCCAGTTCATACCTTTGCCAGCGGGCCAGGAGGGCGTCGTGACGGGCTGCCGCTTCCGTGAAACCGCTGCGGTTTTGACGTATCTGCTCCAGTTTCCGGCCGACGGCAAAGGCGGCAACCGCGGCAGCTAGGCCGAGGAAGAGCATCAAGAGCCCGACGGCGGGGGAGGCCAACGCGGGGATGAGGACTGCGGGGACAATCACCACGAGTCCGGCGAAGATGTTCCAGAAGGTGGCGTCCGGCTCTTTGACGAGGTCCCGGTCGCGGTGGCCGAGGGGCCCCTGGAAGGCGAGGCGGCCGCCGTCGGGGGCTCCGTGGATGACCGCTTTTCGGACGGTGTCGACCGTAAAGGCCACTGCGCAGATGAGCAAAACCGCCCACAGCCCGATCTCCCAGAACGTCAGCTGGATTCCAGTTGTGGCGGGCAATCGGACCACCTCCACGCGAATGCGCACCCCTTTGAAATCAGTATGCGCCGAGGAAGCCCTGGAGGCGAGAGCCCGATTTGCTCCTCAACGCAGGAAGGCAGGACACCCCGGGGTGTCCTGCCTTCCTGCGGAAGTCCGGCTGGAGCTTAAGCGTGGTCCCGCTTGGATGCCTTGGGCGCGTCCCGCTTGGCAGCGGCGTTTGTCTTGGCGTCCTTCGTGGCTTCCTTCTTGGCAGCTTCTTCCTTGATGCGCTTTGCCTCGGAGCGCACGGCTGCGTGCGTGGCGCGCTCGACGACGAGCCACTGCGGGGGAGCTGCGAGCAGTTCGGTGATTTCCGCCGTCGTCAGGGGATCCGTGATTCCGCCGCGGGCGAGGCCGCTGATGGAGATATTCAGCTTCTGTGCCACCACGGGACGCGGGTGCGGACCCGTGCGGCGTAGCTCGGCGAGCCACTCCGGGGCGTTGGCCTGGAGCTCGGCGAAATCGGCGCGGGTGATTTCCGAATCCTGGAACTCCTGGGGTGTTGCAGGCAGGTAGATGCCAAGTTTCTTGGCAACGGTGGCCGGCTTCATGGACTGGGAGTTTGCAGAGGTCATGGTTCAAGGGTATCCGCCCCCACAGGGAAGTGGCACAGCCGCTGTTCTAGGATGAATCCATGCCGCACATAAGAGTCGCCGGGGCCGCCCGGAAAGTCCCGGTGACGCAAGCCCCGGCGTACCGCAAGCCTTGATGAACTTCAGCGGGATTCCACGGTGGGTCTATGGCCTTGCGGCAGTGGGCGGCCTGTTCGTCTTGTTGCCGCTGGCTGCCATGGTCGCAAAGGTCAATTGGGCGCAGTTCATCCCGCTGGTGACCTCCGATTCCTCGCTGACGGCCCTGGGGCTGAGCCTCCGTACCTCCGCCGCGAGCACCGCGCTCTGCGTTGTCTTGGGCATACCCTTGGCCCTCGTCCTTGCCCGCCGGCCCTTCCGCGGGCAGCGGCTCCTCCGCGCTTTCGTCCTCCTGCCCCTGGTGTTGCCGCCGGTGGTGGGCGGCATTGCGCTGCTCTACACGTTCGGGCGGCAGGGTCTTTTGGGGAAGAGCCTTGAGCTCGCGGGCATCCAGATCGCTTTTTCGACGACGGCGGTGGTCCTCGCCCAGACGTTCGTGGCCCTGCCGTTCCTGGTAGTCAGCCTCGAAGGCGCCTTGCGGACGGCCGGCAACCGCTACGAAGCCGTTGCCGCGACGCTCGGCGCCCGCCCCACCACCATCCTGCGGCGTGTGACCGTACCTATGGTTTTCCCAGGGCTCGCGTCCGGGGCGGTGCTGTCCTTTGCCCGCAGCCTGGGCGAGTTCGGGGCCACGCTGACTTTCGCGGGGAGCCTGCAAGGTGTCACTCGGACCTTGCCGCTGGAAATCTACCTGCAGCGCGAGACCGACGCGGACGCCGCCGTCGCGCTTTCACTGGTTCTCGTCGCGGTGGCTGTGATCGTCGTCGGCCTGTCTTACCGGCGTCCGCACCGCGCGGACATTCCCGCGGAGGCCGCCGCGTGAGTTTCCACATTGACGCCACCGTTCGGGCCCGCAACCTCGACGTGTCATTGAGCCTTGGGCAAGCGGAAACCGTGGCGATCCTCGGACCCAACGGGGCCGGAAAATCGACGCTCCTGTCCGTCGCGGCGGGACTCGTACGCCCGGATGCCGGCTCTGCCCGCCTCGGGGACCAGGTTCTCTTCAACCTCGACGGCGGCAGCCGGGTATGGACCCCTCCTCACCTTCGCGGTACGGCGCTGTTGGCGCAGGAACCGCTGCTTTTCCCGCACCTGAGTGTCCTCGACAACGTGGCTTTCGGCCCGCGCAGCGCAGGCGCTTCCCGGGCGGAATCACGCGAAACCGCGCGGCACTGGCTAGCTGAAGTCGACGTCATGGAGTTCTCCGGGCGGAAGCCCGGGCAGCTGTCCGGGGGGCAAGCCCAGCGTGTTGCGGTGGCCCGCGCGCTGGCGGCAAGTCCCGAGTTGCTGCTTCTTGACGAACCGATGTCCGCACTGGACATCCACGCCGCTCCGCACTTGCGCCGGCTCCTGAAACGCGTCCTGTCCGGGCGTCGGGCCCTGATCATTACCCACGACGTCTTGGATGCGCTCATGCTCGCGGACCGCGTAATCGTCATGGACAAGGGCAGGATTGTGGAGGAAGGGGCAACCCGCGAGGTCTTCCGGCGTCCACGAAGCCAATTCGCCGCTGGCCTGGCCGGGGTGAACCTCATGGCGGGCACCGTCACGGAGGACGGACTCAGGACCTCCGCCACCGCGGAGCTGCCCAGCTTGCATGTTGCGGGACACCTCGATGACGAAGCGGAACCGGGCGAGCCCGGCGTCGCGGCCTTCCCGCCGTCGGCCGTTTCCATCTTCCTGGATGCCGCCCACGGAAGCCCGCGCAACTCGTTCCCCGTTGCGATCACGGATCTTGAACCGCACGGGGACCACATCAGGGTCCGGGCTGGCGATCTGGCAGCGGACATCACGCCCTCCGCGTCCGCCGAGCTGGGACTGGAACCCGGCTCGCGCGTCTACTTTGTGGTCAAGGCCACGGCGGTCCAGGTGTACGCGGCGTAGCTTGGGCCGGCGCTGCGTTGGCTACCGCCCGCGCGGTACTGTGAACTGGTGCCATCCGATCAAGAATCCCTGCCCGCCGTCGGCGTCCCCGGCGCCTCCGACGCTGAAACCAGCGGCCCCCAGGGGCTGACTTTCGCCTACGTCGCCGGCGTGACGCCCGGGAAATGGATCCGGCGCTGGGAAGAACGCATGCCCGATGTTCCGCTGCACTCGTTCATGTCCGACGACGGCGCGCAGCTGGAGGTCCTGCGCGACGGTTCCGCGGATCTCAGCTTTGTCCGCTTGCCCGTGGATCGCGATGGACTCCACGTCATTCCGCTCTACGAAGAGCAGCCCGTAGTGGTGGCCCCGAAGGGCCACGAAATCTCGGTGTTCGAAGAGGTGGCGCTGGAGGATCTCGCAGAGGAGAACTTCCTGGATGTCACCGCAATGGGCGGGCCGGAGATGGCCATGCAGGTGGTGGCCTCGGGTGCCGGCGTCGTGATCCTGCCGATGTCCGTGGCCCGGCATTTCAACGTCAAGGATACGGTAGCGCGGCGCCTGACCGGGGCCGAAGGGACGCAGATCGCCCTTGCCTGGCCGAGCGACTCCTCGAGCGAGGTCATCGAGGAATTCATTGGCATTGTCCGGGGCCGAACCGCGCAGAGTTCGCGGCAGCCTTCGGCGCAGCAAGAGAAGCCCAAGAGGGCACCCAAGCCGGACCGGCGCGGGACCGGTGCCAAAAAGCCTGCAGTGGCTCAGCGCTATGCCCCGAACCCGGACAAGGGCAGGGGCAAGGGCTCCCGCAAGAAAGGAAAGCGCTAGGCCATGGGACTTGGAGCCAAGCCGACCATCCGGGACGTCGCCAAAAGCGCCGGCGTTTCCCTCACCACCGTGTCCTACGTCTTGTCCGGGCGCCTTGGTGGCACCACCCGCATCAGCGAAGCAACACAAGAGCGTGTCCAAGCCGCGGCCAAGGAACTGGGTTACGTACCCAATCAGGCCGCCCGCGGAATGCGCCGCGGCAAGACCGACCTCGTGGCGATCGCCATCGGCGACCTTGAGTGGCCGTGGGACCGGGCCTTGGCGACGGCGGCGGCACGCATTTTGCCCCAGCATGGCTACCAGCCCGTGATCCTCATCGGCGAGGGATGGCGGCGGTTCATGCTCTCCGGCGGTGCCGACGGCGCCATTATCGGGGCTCTTCCACCCGGCACCCTCCTTGACCTCACAGTGGGGGAGCTGGCCCGGCGCGGAGTAGCCCAGGTCATCATTTCGGACACGATGCAGCCTGCCGGGTTCGATGTCCTGGCCCCTGGATCCGCGGGCGGGACTCCGGAACCGGAAGCCCTCGAAGGAGCCATCACGTTGCTTCTGGACCGGCTCGCCGGACGCACCATTGGCGCGGGAACCACCAAGGCCGCGCCTTGGGAGTTCAAGACTCCGTAGCTTTCCCGAGCCCAACTGACTCGCGTTTGTTGTCGTTTTGGCGGCTCATAACGACAACAACTGCGAGTGAGTTGGGTGGGCCGGGGGACGTTAGCCTGCGTTGAGCTTGCCTGCCAGCCGTTCTCGCATCCGGACGCTCGCCGCGTTGAGGCCGATGAGCTCCACCTCGCGGCCGTGCCTGCGGTATTTCTCGGTCACGGAATCCAGTACGGCAACGGTGGAAGCATCCCAGATGTGCGAGGCATGCAGGTCGATGACCACGTGGTCGATTCCCTCCGAGGAATCCTTCGCATAGTCGAACTGCGTGTAGAGGTCATTGGACGAGGCGAAGAACAACTCGCCGTCCACCGTGTAGCTCGCCACGGTCCGGCCGTTGAGCTCGAGTTCGCTCCGCTCCACAGTGGCGAAATGGGCCACTCGCCTCGCAAACAGCACCATGGCCGTCAGAACGCCCGCTCCTACCCCGATGGCCAGGTTGTGCGTGGCCACCACCACGGCCACCGTCACGAGCATGACGCCGGTCTCGGACTTCGGCAGTCGCTTGAGCGTCGTGGGCCGGATCGAATGCCAGTCAAAGGTGATGAGGGATACGAAGATCATCACGGCCACCAAAGCGGCCATCGGAATCATGCCCACCACGTCCCCGAGCGCCACCACAAGGACCAACAGGAACGCTCCGGCCAGGAACGTCGACAGCCGGCTGCGGGCACCCGAACCCTTGACGTTGATCATGGTCTGGCCAATCACGGCGCAGCCGCCCAAGCCACCCAGGAAACCGGTGACGATGTTGGCGATGCCTTGGCCCCAAGAAACACGGGTTTTGTTGGAGCGGGTATCCGTGATGTCATCCACGAGCTTGGCCGTCAAGAGGGACTCCAGGAGGCCCACCAGCGCCATGGACAAAGCAAACGGTGCAATCGTCTGGAAGGTCTCCCAGGTCAAAGGAACATTGGGCAGGAAGAAACCGGGAAGACTGTTGGGAAGTTCGCCCTTGTCATGCACCGTAGGAACATTGATTCCGGCCAGTACCGTGACGATTGTGAGGGCGACGACCGCCACTAAAGGCGCGGGCACCGCCGTCGTGATTCTGGGCAAACCGAAGACGATCAGCAGCCCGACGGCCACAATCGGATAGACCATCCAGGGAACGCCTAGGAGTTCAGGCAGCTGCGCCATGAACACCAGGATGGCCAAGGCATTCACGAACCCGATCATCACCGAACGCGGAATGAAGCGCATCAGCCGCGTGACGCCCAGGACCGCCAGGACGATTTGGAAGATGCCTGCCAGGATCACCGTGGCAATCAGGTAGTTGAGCCCGTGGTCCTTCATGACTGGTGCGATCACGAGTGCGACGGCGCCGGTGGCCGCGGAGATCATGGCTGATCGGCCGCCGACGATCGCGGTGGTGACTCCCATGGTGAAGGACGCGAAAAGCCCGATCCGTGGATCCACGCCGGCGATTACGGAGAACGCGATGGCCTCCGGAATGAGGGCAAGCGCCACCACCAAGCCGGCCAATGCTTCCGTCTTGAGCCTGCGTGGTGAGCGCAGCGTGAAACGGAGGGACTGGAGCTGCTCGGGTGTCATGGGTCCTTAGCTGTTGGTCAGGCGGTACCGCTCAATCTGTTTGAGGCGCCGCTGGAGGCTGTCCCGCCGGGGGTGGGGGACGACATCGGGCGCCTCGGCGGTGAGGTCGATGTGTTCAGTGCCGTACTGCCACAGCAGGAGGTCATCCAGGAGGCGGTCCGGTCCAGGGGAGTAACGGTGGTCCAGGGCCTTGCGGACCTCGGTGATCCGGTTGGCACTGAGGAGTCCGGCGAGTTCCACGGTCTTGTTCAGTCCGTGGGCCGCAAGAAGCTCCGCGGCCCAACCCCAGTCGTCATCAACTTTACGGTCAACGTGCGGAAGCAGCGTCCGCCAAACGTCACGCACACGATTGGGCGTGAGGGGCATGGAACCTTCACCGTCGAGGTCCCAGTAACCGCGGACTTCCTCGTAGCGTTCGTGGAGGTCGGCAAAGGCGCTCTCCACGGTTTCGAGCATTGCCGCTGTGGCGGTGAACTGGCGGTCGAAATGCGGCGTCCATGCGCGCGGATCCTCGGCCTTGAAGCGGATGTCGTGTTCGATCTCGCTCCAGGCGTGCGCGAAAACCGTGCGGATCTGGCACTCGAAGAAGTAGCTGCCATTCGGGGGGATGTCCGGATTGAAGACTTGCTGGTAGGCCTTCACGGACTCGTTCTGGATGGTGCGGAGGATAAGGTGGCGGCTCGAATATCCGTAGGTGCCGGACTCTATGGAGCCGATGTCCTTCTCAAGGTCGCCGCGGCAATCGAAAAGTTGGCGCTGGCGCTTGATCAAGTTGGCAACCGCGGCGTTCTCGGCCGGAAGCTTGGTGATGACGCGCAGCCCCACCATGTCGTTCAGGGTCCGGAACGGGTCCGGGAACTTCAGCACCCGCGGGCCGCCCTCCAAGGGCACCTCGGTACGGGAAATCTTCTCCCGGAAAGACTCGACCGTCTTGGTGCGTCCCGTGACGAAGAGCGGCACGGACTCGCTGTTCTTGAGCATGTCCCGCAGGGTCAACAGGACGTCGCGGGTAACGAGTTTCAGGGCAGGCCGGACCCGTTCGTAGAGCTCCACATTCGCCTGTACTGATTCGCGCAGCTGAGGATCCAAGCTGTCCCAATTGCTAGCCATGCCTCCAGCTTACGGTGGAGGGCCGACAGTGAAGCGGAGCAGGAGCCTCTGGTGCTACCGGTGCGCCACCTGGAAGCAGGAGGGTACGCTCGGGCAGTGCCTTGAGGAAGGCTCCGCGTTGATCCTCAAACCATTGCTCCCGCTCCGCGGCGCTCCTCCGCGATAGGCTCGGCACAAAGGAGGACACGATGAAGCGGCACAAGTACTACTACGGCCAGCACTCCAGCCAATGGGGCGAGCTGTTCGTACCAGACAATTCGCTGCAGCCACACCGCAGCAGACCCGACGGAGTGGTGGTGGTGATCCATGGAGGCTATTGGCGCTCCCAGTACGGCGCGGAACTCGGTGAGCCGATTGCCCGGGACCTCGCTGCGCATGGAATAGCCGCCTGGAACCTCGAGTACCGGAGGGCAGGAAACGGAGGCGGCTGGCCGCATACGTTCGAAGATGTCCTCGATGGGATCGACCACCTGGGCGAGATTGCCGGCAAGCATGAACTCAATCTGAACAAAGTGGTGGCGCTGGGACACTCCGCGGGCGGCCATCTCGCGGTCTGGGCAGCGGGACGGGAAAAGCTCTCCAAGATCGGCGCCCCGGACGCCGACCGGCAGCTCCATCGGCATGAAAACGGCGCGGCAGTGCGGCTGACCGGCGTCGTGAGCCAATCTGGTCTGCTGAATTTGGCTGACGCCGAGCGGCTCAACCTGAGCAACGGCGCGGTCGACAACCTCATGGGTGGCGACTCGGTGAGATACCCCAAACGGCATATCTATGCGGACCCCATGAGGTCCCTGCCTATCCCCGTTCCGGTCTTCGCAGTCCACGCTGCATCGGACGAGGATGTCCCTTGCAGCCAGTCCGAGGCCTACGTTGCCGCAGCCACCGCTTCCGGGGGCGCGGCCCAGTTCCTCAAGGTGCCCGGCGACCACTACGACCTGATCGACCCCAGGGCGGTCGCGTACAAGAAGTGCCGGGAGTTGGTGCAGCGGCTGCTGGGGTGACGGTTTGCAGGCAAAGTCACCAGCTGTCATCGAGAGACGCGCACCACATCCGCGTGGCAGAGTTGTCCCATGCTGACAGTCATAGGTGAAGCGCTGGTTGATGTCGTCCAGCGTTCCTCGGGAATCGACGCCCACGTGGGCGGCAGTCCGCTCAACGTTGCCGTGGGTCTGGCCAGACTGGACCACGCGGTCCAGTTCATTGGCCGCTTCGGCAAGGACGCCTACGGGGAATCGATCGCTGCCCATCTGCGCTCCAGTTCCGTCATGGTCCCGCTGCCGCCGGATGAGAGTCCCACGAGCGTGGCCACCGCTTTGATCGACGACGACGGCGCTGCCAGCTACACCTTCGACCTCGCCTGGGAGCTCCCCGGCCTCGCCGCGCGCTTGCCTTTCATGCTTCAGGGGACATCGCTCCTGCACACGGGCTCGATTGCCACCATGTTGGAGCCGGGCGCGGCTGAGGTCCTTGCCGCCGTCGAGCATGCCCATCCGAACGCGACTGTGAGCTTCGATCCCAACTGCCGGCCCAGCATCATCAAGGATCGAGAATTTGCGCGGGCTCAGGTGGAGCGTTTCGTGGCGCTTGCCGACGTGGTCAAGGCATCCGACGAGGACCTTGAGTGGCTCTATCCCGGCGTCGATGTCTTGGAATCGGCCAGACGCTGGCTGGGCCTGGGCGGCAGCGGGGGACCCGCCGTCGTGGTGGTCACGCGAGGCGCGGCCGGCCCTTGGGGCGTCACCGCCGCGGGCGAGGCCCAGGTGGACGCACCAAAGGTAGAGGTGGCGGATACGGTGGGCGCGGGCGATTCCTTCATGGCCGCGCTCCTCTCGGGGATCGTTGACCACGGGCTGGCGGGGGCCCAGAACCGCGACGAGCTGCATGCCATGCCCGCCGAAGTGCTCGAAGGAATCCTCAACCATGCGGCGCGCGCCGCGGCGATCACGGTCTCCCGGCCAGGCGCGAACCCGCCGACCCGCGCGGAACTTAACGCCCTGGGCGTCCCGGAGTCCGGTGCAAGTGTCGAAAGGCAGTCATGAGCTACGCCGACCTCCCACGTGTCCCCTCCTTCGATGTCACAAGCGCCTCGCTCAAGGACGGTGACGCACTCAGCAGCGCCCAGACCAGCAAGCGCTTCGGCGTCGCAGGCGGCAAGGACGAATCCCCGCAATTGAGCTGGAACGGAGCCCCCGAGGGCACCAAAGGTTACGTCGTCACCGTCTTCGACCCCGATGCCCCCAGGGCCGGAGGCTACTGGCACTGGGCCCTGGTCAACATTCCCGCCGGTACGGGCTCCTTGCCGGCCGGCGCCGGCGTTCCGGGCGGTGCGCATTTGCCGACCGGCGCGTTTCAGCTAAAGAACGACGCCGGGTTCCCCGGTTATCTGGGCGCCGCGCCTCCGCCTGGGCATGGCCCGCACCGCTACATCGTGGCGGTGCACGCCGTCGACGTCGAAGAACTGGGCCTCGACGCCGGTGCCTCTACGGAAGCCCTCGTCCGCAAGCTGGCTTCTCACACGCTGGCCCGGGCCGTCATCACGGGCCATTTCGAACAGCGTTAGCTCCAGGGGCTAAGTCGACGGCGGCCGCCCCCACGTAGACTGACATAATGCGGCTCGTAGCAAGTGACATTGACGGCACCATCCTTGGACATGACGGCAAGATCAGCAGCCGCACCATCCGCGCTTTCCATGCCTGCCGTGACGCGGGCATTGAGGTGGTGTTCGTAACCGGGCGGCCGCCGCGCTGGCTCTACCCGCTCCGCGAGCAGATCGGCCACAGCGGCATCGTTATTTGCTCCAACGGGGCAGTGGTGTGGGATCTTGAAGCTGACAAGCTGATTTCGGCGAATGCCTTGAGCATCGAGTCTGTGCTTGAGGCCCGCCGGATCATCAAACAGCTCAGGCCCGACGCCCTGTTCGCGGCCGAAACCCTTACCGGATTCCATCTCGAACCCGGGTTCATCGAGAACGAGACCAGCGAGCTCCTGGCCGAGTTCACTCCCGCTTGGCTGGACGAAACGCTGACCGCGGACGACGCCGTGGTGAAGTTCCTTGCCGTGACCCGCAGCGGCACTCCGGATGATTTCCTCGCAAAGGTGCAGCCCGCCGTCGCGCATCTCGTGGAGACCACCCACTCGGCGCCGCGGACCGCACTCCTGGAAATGTCGGCGCCCGGTATCAACAAAGCCGTCACACTCGCCGAATATGCGGCATCCCGGGGCATCGACGCCGCCGATGTGGTGGCTTTCGGCGACATGCCCAACGACGTCGAGATGCTGCGCTGGGCGGGCGACGGTTATGCGATGGCCAGCGGCCATCCGGAGGCGATCAGCGCAGCCGGCCAGCAGGCGCCCCATTTCGACGACGACGGCGTGGCCCAGATCCTCGAGGCAAAGCTCGCTTCCCTGCGGGTTTAGGGAGCCCCGCACCGGGCCGCCGTGCACGGCTAGTTCGGCGCCCGCAGTCCGTGGCTGTGCGCCAAGGCAATCGCCTCTGTTCGTGAGCCCACGCCGAGCTTCCTGAAGATATTCCTGACATGGAATTTAACCGTGTTTTCGCTGATGTGCAGCTTGGCCGAGATGCTCCTGTTGCGCTGGCCGGCAGCGAGCAGCTGGAGGACTTCGATTTCGCGTTCCGCCAAGCCCCATCCCCCGATGTCGCCCACGGGAGCCGTCGGGGGATCCAGCGGCAGGACCACTTGCACGTCAGCCCCCCAGCCGGCCATGACCTCGATGTTCATGCGACCATCGAGCGCCGACACCCTGCTGTTGAGCCGGGAAATGTTGGGCGAATCCGCCGTCAGTTCGCCAAGGCCGTCGTCGCGAACGTTGACGAGGAGGTTCACTCCGTCGCAATCCCACTGCACACGCACCCGGCGGACCTCGGGCTGCTCAACGATGGCAAGCACCAGCCCCCGCACGATCGCCCGGGCGGCGTGGGCCACTTCGCCGGGCAGTGCGCGTCCGTTGACCGGTGGCTCGATGAACTGGATATCGAGTCCACTGAAATGCATGAGCGGTCGCAAGTCCTCCCGCAGCCGTTCGAAGGCCTTGGCCACCGGCTCTTCGACGAGGTCCGTTGTTCGGTCGCTGAGCGTCCGAAGATTGACCAGCGAGGTAGCGGCCAGGTCCGTGACGGTTTTTCTGGCAGTGGCGTCGTCGAGGGCGCTCGATCGCAACGCCGCCAAAAGTGTCTCCAGGGTGGTGGAATGCCTGTCCACGAGTTCGGCCGTGACACGGAGCCGCTCGGCTGACGCAGCGCGGGATTCCAAGAGGTACGACGGCGGCGCGTCCGCCACCTTCTCCTGGATGCGCCGGGCTGTCAGCTGCCAGAGGTAGTCAAGCATCCGCAGCGCCGACTCGCGCTCCAACGGTTCTTCGGGCAGGACCGGCACGGTGAGGGTCAGCAGTGCGTTGGTCTCGGACGTCAAAGCGAGAACGGGCCGCTGCTCGCCGGCGATGGTCGCTTCACCTTGCCACGCCTCGCTTTCCTTGACCCGGGCCCGCAATTGATCAAGCTCCGGAATGGAGACGCGGCTGATGATCCCCTCTGCCCCCGCCTTCTTCTGGGGCCGGCCCGTGCAATCCTCGGTGAAGATGACCAGCGCGCTGCTGCCCACGTACGGAAGGGTTGCTTCACGGAGCCGCTCGGCGATGCTCGTGAGCGGAGCGTTGGCCAGCTCGGCCACGGCCTCCAGCAATGTCCATGTGCTTGAAGTCATTCCGCCACCTTAGCCGTTTCGGACACGCGCACACTACCCAAACGGATGGTTAAGACTGCCCGTGCTCAGTGTTACTCCTATCCGTTCAATCCGGAACGATTGATTCAAACGGAACATCCACCTGAGCAGGAGGCAACGCATGACCACCACCGCAGAGGCCGCCGAGGCCACATCAGACCAAGATCGCGTCCTGGCGAGCGGCGCCCAGGATGTCGACCTAAGCCCGGATGTCGAGCTAAGCCTGGCCCTCGTGGGCAGCGAGATCGCGGAAACAGCCGCTGAAGTCGACCTCGGGCAGCTCTCCCGCCTGGCTGCGGAAGTCCAGATCGCGGGGAGCTCGGCCACCGGCCGGATCTTTGTTGCAGGAGCTGGCCGCAGCGGCCTTGTCCTGCGGATGGCTGCGATGCGGCTGATGCACCTCGGCTTCGACGTGCACATCGCGGGGGATACCACGACGCCGGCCATCCGCTCGGGCGACCTCCTGCTGCTAGCCTCGGGCTCCGGGACGACCTCCGGCGTCGTGCGAGCCGCCGAGACAGCCTCCAAAGCCGGCGCCAGGATCGCCGTGTACACCACGAACGCCACGTCCCCGCTCGCGGAACTGGCCGACGTCGTCGTCATCATTCCTGCCGCGCAGAAGACAGACCACGGTTCCACGCTGTCGCGTCAATACTCAGGCAGCCTGTTCGAGCAGGTGCTCTTCCTCGCTGCCGAAGCAGTCTTCCAGACCCTGTGGGACAACGACGCAACCCCGGCCGAGGAACTCTGGCTCCGCCACGCCAACCTCGAATAGCCCCTGATTTCCACCGCAACAACACCTCAACCCACAACGAAAGTGATTCCCTCCATGAAGCTGCAAGTCGCCATCGACGTCCTCACCACCGAAGCCGCCCTCGAGATCGCCGGCAAGGTCGCCGAATACGTGGACATCATCGAACTCGGCACCCCGCTCGTGAAAAGCGAAGGGCTGTCCGCCGTGACCGCCATCAAGGAAGCCCACCCGGACAAGATCGTGTTCGCCGATCTCAAGACCATGGATGCCGGTGAACTCGAAGCCGACATCGCATTCAAGGCCGGCGCAGACCTCGTCTCCGTGCTTGGCGGCGCCGATGACTCCACCATCGCCGGTGCTGTCAAGGCAGCCAAGGACCACAACAAGGGCATCGTGGTGGACCTGATCGGCGTGGCTGACAAAGTGACCCGTGCCAAGGAAGCCCGGGCCCTCGGTGCCAAGTTCATCGAGTTCCATGCCGGCCTCGACGAGCAGGCAAAGCCGGGCTACAACCTGGATGTCCTGCTGAGCGCCGGTGAGGAAGCCCGCGTGCCGTTCTCCGTGGCTGGCGGCGTGAACCTGTCCACCATCGGAGCGGTCCAGCGCGCTGGAGCGGATGTCGCCGTCGTCGGTGGTTCCATCTACGGTGCGGACGACCCCGCACTGGCCGCGAAGCAACTTCGCGCCGCCATCATCTAGGGCTCTTTTCCAGCCGGGCGGTCCCAACTGACTCGCACTTAATGTCGTTTTCAGGCCTCTAAACGACAACAATTGCTAGTTAGACGATATGAAGTGAGGGCCTTCGTTCCCTGCCCGTCCGGACCTCGGGCCATTGTCGCCGGGCGGCCGCGCAGCGCCGGCCTGGCATGAGGGGTATCCCTGGTGCCGGGGGCGGCGCTGCGGGGCTTGTGGCCCGGCGG